>JBBDIC010000001.1:0-1652 GCA_040880625.1 Dehalococcoidia bacterium
TCGGGCGGATCGGGTGCGGGCGTCTCCTCGGGTGGGGCGTGGACGGGGTCGGCTTCCTCGTCGTCCTGGACCATGAAGAGGCCTTTCGCGAAGGCGAGCAGGGCGCTGCGCCAGTCGCCCTCGTCGGCGCGGGTGCCGTGACGCGGCTCGCGGCGCAGGACGTGGGGGATCTCGGAGGAGACCTCCGCGCCGAAGATGAGGATGTTCGCGGTCAGGTAGACCCAGAACAGCAGGATGATCACCGAGCCGAGCGACCCGTAGATCGAGTAGTTCCCGAAGTTCTGCAGGTAGAACGCGAAGCCCGCCTTGAGCGCCTCGAACGCCACGGCGGCGAAGAGGGCGCCGGGGACGATGTAGCGCCACGGGTGGCTGATGTTGGGCGCGAAGCGGTAGAGCGCGGCGAACGCGACGAACGACATCGCGAGCGGGATCGCCAGCGCGCCCAGGTCCCAGGCCCACGAGATATCGCCCGGCACCAGGCCGATGCGGTCCGTGAACTCGCGCTGGAACAGCCGCCAGATCGCCGTCAGCACGATGCCGCCGAGGAGCGGCACGCCGATCACGGGCAGCAGCGTGAGATCGATCAATTTCGCGCGCGCCATCGGGCGGCGGCGGCGCACCTCGAAGACCTGGTTCAGCGTCTGGCGGATGGCGGCGGCGAGCGCGGCGGATGTCCAGATGGCGCCCACGAGGGACACGATCGTCACGGTGGGGCCCAGGTCCGCCGTCTGCCGCAAGGAGTCGGCGACGGTGGTGTTCTCCACCGGCAGGTAGTTGATGATGCCGTTCAGGACGCGCAACTGGATCGCCTCGTCGCGCAGGACGATGCCGAAGATGGAGATCGCCAGCAGCGTGAGCGGGAACAGCGAGAAGAGCGCGTAGTAGGAGATGGACGCGGCCAGTTGCGTGCCGCGGTCCTCCGCGAAGTTGGAGGCAGCCCGGCCCAGCACGTGGAACGAGATCTTCCACCTGCTCGGTCGCGCCGTTGCCGGTGCCGTCGCGGTCGCGTCCGCCAGGTCGTCCTCCTCGCCCGCCCCGCCTCCGCGGCACGCCTCGACCGTGGGCGCGGGCTGGCCCATGCTAGCGCAAGGCGCGGGGCGCCCGAGGGGGACGACGAGCATGACCGGCGAGCGACTCACGCCGCAGCGCACAGAGCACCGGCGCGTCGTCGTCAAGGTCGGGTCGAACGTGCTCACCGCCGGCACGGATGCGCTGGACGCCGCGAGCATGGCGCACCTCGTGGAGCAGATCGCGGACCTCCAGGGCCGCGGCGTGCAGGTAATCCTCGTGACGTCCGGCGCGGTCGCCGCGGGGCGGCAGCGCCTGCGCTCGCACCGCGAGGCGCGCGCGATGCCCGCGCGGGACGTCGAGTCCCGCCAGGTGCTGGCGGCGGTCGGACAGTCGCGGCTGATGGCGTTCTGGGACGAACTGTTCGAGCAGTGCGACACGCCGATCGCGCAGGCGCTGCTCACGCGGCACGACCTGGCGGACCGCCTCGGCTACCTCAACGCGCGCAACACGCTGCTCAACCTGCTGGACCTGGGCGTGGTGCCGGTGGTCAACGAGAACGACGTGGTCTCCGTGGAGGAGATCACGGACTCCAGCATCGGCGACAACGACAACCTCAGCGCGCAGGTCGCGAACCTGGTGGA
>JBBDIC010000002.1:0-2063 GCA_040880625.1 Dehalococcoidia bacterium
GCGTGGATCTCCACGTCGCGCGCCTGGCCCTGAGCGCCGCCCAGCGCCTGGTGCATGTGGACCGTCGCGCTCGGCAGGGCGAAGCGCTTGCCGGCCGCCCCGGCCGCGAGCACCGCCGTCCCCATGCTGGCCGTGAACCCCACCGCGATCGTCGACACGTCGGACCGGATCAGTTCCATGGTGTCGATGATCGCGAGGCCCGCGTAGATCTCGCCGCCCGGCGAGTTCACGTAGAGCGAGATGTCGCGGTCCGGGTCCTCGCGGTCGAGCCAGAGGAGTTGCGCGACGATGGAGTTCGCCACGTTCGAGTCGACCGACGTGCCGAGGTAGACGACGCGCTCCTTCAGCAGCAGTGAGTAGATGTCGTAGGCGCGTTCACCTCGAGGGCCGCTGTCGACGACCATCGGGACGACGGCGCTGGGGATGGGGTTCATGGCGGGCTCCCTTGCTGGATATGTATGCGTGGTAACTTATATAAACACAGCCGCATGAATCGCGCTACGCTAGCCACGTGACCACCGACGCCGTCGCTGCCTTCGCCGACCCCAGCCGCCGCGCGATCCTCGACCGGCTCGCCGAGGGCGAGCGGGCGGTGGGCGAACTGGTGGCGGGTCTCGCGATGTCGCAGCCCGCGGTGTCGCAGCACCTGCGGGTGCTCCTCGATGCCGGCCTCGTGGCGGTGCGGCGAGACGGCCGCCGGCGGCTCTACCGCGCGCGCCCGGAGGGCCTGGACGAGGTGCGTCGCGAGGTGGAGCGATACTGGAGCGCGGCGATGGCTCAGATGCGTCACGACCTGGAGGGTGACCCGGAGGGCGGCCGCGCCCCCCGCGATCGGAGGCGACGATGACCGACCAGCCCGCGACCACTGCGCCGGCCACTGGCCCGGCCACGGAGGCCATCGAGGTCGACGAGTACATCGAGGCGCGTCCGGAGGTCGTCTTCGACTACGTCACGGACCCGGAGCGCCGCCCCTTCGGCCGCGACGACACGCTCCGCCTGGGCGACGAACTGACGCGCGAGACGCCATCGAGGGTGTCGTGGGAGGTGACGGTCGCGGACGGCGTGCGTCGTCGCTCCGGCACGGTGGAGGTGGCGCTCTCGCCGGAAGGCCCCGGCACCCGCGTGCGCGTCACGCACCGCCTCGCCCCGCTCGAGGCGCGCCTGCGCACGTTCGCGCTTGCCGCGTAGGCAGCGAGGCGCGCCTGCGTCAATGACGGTCATCGATGACACGGACGGCCTCGCCGGGCGACTGGCCGAGGCGTTCCCCGACCTCGGCGCGCCCATGCTCACGCGCCTGGGTGCGGGGTGGGCGTCGGACGTGTTCGTCACGGACGGCGGCCTAGTGGTCCGCGTCGGGCGGAACGACTGGGCGTGGCGGTCCTTCGAGTTGGAGCAGCGCTTGCTGCCGGCGATCGCGCCGCACCTCCCCGTCGAGGTCGCGCGGATCACGCACCTCGCCGGGCCGGACGAGCGTTTCCCGCTCGGCGTCGCGGTCCACCGGATGATCGAGGGCGACGCGGCGACCCCGGCGGACATGACGCCTGCGCTCGCCGCCGATGTCGGCGCGTTCCTCGCGGCGCTGCACCGCGTGCCCCTCGATGTCGCGCGCGGTGCGGGCGTGCGAGCGCTGGAGACGCGCCGGCAGGTGGCGGCGTGGGCGCCGGAGGCGGACGTGCTCATCGAGGACGACACCGTGCGCGCGGCGCTCCGCGACTGGGCGCGCGGCGTGCACGACGGCTCGCGCTTCAGCGGCGGCGCGACCGTGCTCTGCCACTTCGACGCCTGGTGCGAGAACCTGATCCTGCGTGACGGCGCGCTGGCGGGCGTCCTGGACTTCGGCGACGCGACGCTGGCCGCTCCGGCCGCGGAGTTCGCCGCCCTCTCCTACTACGGCCCGGCGTTCCTCGACGCCGCGATCGAGGGCTACCGCCACGCGGGCGGCGCCTCCGCGGTCCACCTCGACGAGGTGCGCGACCACCTCGTCTACCGCGAGTTGCGCGGCGTCACCGGCGCGACGCCCGCAGAACTCCCGGACGAACTGCCGAAGTTGCGGCGCGCGCTGC
>JBBDIC010000002.1:2163-5996 GCA_040880625.1 Dehalococcoidia bacterium
CTGGAGGAGGATCAGTAATGGCCAAGCGACGTGGACCGGTGATGCATGTGGTGGCCGACCACTCCGAGGAGGACGAGGACGTCTCGGCGCTCGTGTCTCGGCTGGAGGAGGAGTCGGATCGGGAGATCGAGGCCGGAACCGTGACCCTGCGCTGGGGCAGGCAGCAGATCGGCGTGGTCAAGCGTGCCGCTGCCCTGCTGGGGGTGCCGTACCAGACCTACCTGAAGCAGGTCGTGTTCCGCCAGGCGCTCGCTGACATCGAGCAAGCGGAGGCGGTGCTTCCACCGCGCCGTCGCGCCGCGCGGCGGTCCTGACCGGCGCGACCTCCGCCGTCCGCACTCACCCCGCCGTCCCGAACTCCCGCGCGAGGCGCTTCGGTGCCGTGAGCAGCCAGGCGTCGCGGACGAACTCCTCGATCTCGTCCCAGTCCGGTTCCTCGAGGTCGAGGCGGATGCCGATCCAGCCGTGGCGGCCGACGAAGGCCGGTACCCAGAAGCGGTCCGGGTCCTCCTCCACGAGCATCTCCTGCGAGCCGGGCGCGGCCTTCAGCACGGCGCCGCTGCGGCCATCGTCGCCGAAATGCTGGTGGAGGTACCAGCCGAAGCGCTTCGCCGCGACCTCGAGCGACAGGTGCTCGTTGTCGTAGCGGTTGGCCGCCTCGGTCTCGGGGTACGCCTCGCAGATCTGCGCGAGCCGTGCCTTGCGTTTGCGCAGGACGGCCATGGTGGCGGTGGCGGCGCGGGTGGCTGGCGTGCGTGGGGCGGGCATCGAGGACCTCCTTGTGGTCTCCTCGTGACGGTCGGGCGCAGAGCCTAGTCGAAGCGCCAGCGCGTCGCCGTCGCCGGGTAGTCCTGCTCCAGCCAGGTGAACGCCAGCGACGGCGCGAAGCGGAACCACGGCGCGTCCGCGAGGTCCTCCGGCTTCATCTGGTACTTCGCGCCGTACGCCTCCAGCAGCGCGGGCGCGAGGTGCTCGGCGGCCACCACCTCCACGGCGCCCTCCAGGATCACGGTGTCGTCCCCGCTCTCGAGGTGGGCCGAGACGCGCGGGTCGCGCGCGAGGTTGCGGCCGGTGACGGAGGCCGCGCCGCTGCCGAACCAGAGCGCGCCGTCAGTCCAGAAGGCCCACACCGGCTTGGCGTGCGGGCGGCCGTCTGAGCGCGTCGTGCAGATCCAGTAGTTCCTCGATGCCGCGAGTTTCTCCTCTACGGCGGGCCAGTGGGCGCGTTCAGGCGGGGTTTCCGGGATGCCGTAGGAGGGATCGAAGTCGGGCCGCTCGGGGCGTGGCATGTGTGGAACCTCCTCGAAGCTCGCGGCGGGTGGGCAGCGTATCAGAACAGATGTTTGACAGACAAGAACGGGCGTTCTATCGTTCGGGAGTCGCGTCATCCGAGGGTCGGATGGCAGCGACGGCCCGGCAGGTTGTCTGTACTGGAGGCGCACAGGTACGCTCTTACGTCGCGGGGGTGTTCCACGAACACCCATTCCACGTGTTCGAGCGGCCACTGCGGACAAGTTTGTCCCCGATGTGGTTCAACCGTGCACTCTTATCTGGACAACTCGCCGGGCCGGCGCTGCCGTCTGTCGCAAGATGACGTCAGTCCCGGCTCCGGCACGCCGAAGGGTCATCTGACGTGAAGGTCGTGTTCCTGGAGACCGTTGAGGGATCCGGCGCCATGGGCGAAGTCAAAGACGTCGCTCGTGGGTACGCCCGGAATTACCTGTTGCCACGCGGCCTGGCCGCGCCGGCAACACCGCACATCCTCGCCCGTGCCGAAAGGCTGCGGGAGATCGAGGAGGTGCGGCAACGGGTCGAGGACGAGAAGGCACACGGGCTTGTCGGCAAGCTCCGCCCGATCGTTATCACGGCCCGCGTCGGAGAGCAGGGACGACTGTACGGGTCTGTCACAAATGCTGACGTCGCCGAGAAGGCTGGGGAGATTCTCGGCGAAGACCTGGACCGTCGTCGCATACTGCTGCCCGAGGCGATCCGCCGAGTTGGGGTCTACGACATCGGGATCCGGCTGTCACGTAATGTGACGGCCGAGGTTCAGGTGGTGGTCGTGGACGTGGACGCGCCGGAAGGCGTGGAAGCGGCCGCGGAGGCCCTGTTGACTCCACCTGTGGAGGAACCAGTGGTCGAGGCCCCACGAGCCGAAGCGGAGGGTTCTTCGGAACCTCCCGCGGAAGCCGACGACGCCGATGGCGCGTCGGAGCCGGGCTCAGACGAGACGAACGAGGAGCGCGACTAGCGCTCCTCTCTCTTTCCGGCGGGCCTGCTGGCTGTCGCCGGCGGGACGGGAGCCGCGGCCGTGGTGCTCGATGGGCGGCCCGCTCCATTCCGATCCGACCGCGCCGGCGACGGTCGCTTCGCTGACCGCGACGCGCGCCGCGCCCAGACCGGACTCCCACCGCATGACGTGTCCGCCGAGGAGGCCGTGATCGCGGCGCTGCTCCTCGCCGACGACTCCTACGCCCGCGTCCTGCCCATCGTCCAGCCGGAAGACTTCTTCCGCGACCAGAACGGCTGGATCTACGAGGCCTGCCTGGCGGTGGGCGAGCGCAACGAGAGCATCACCATCCCCACCGTGGCGCACGAACTGGACCGCGCCGGGCGCCTGGACGGCGCCGGCGGCGAGCCGTACCTGGTGGAGATCGCCGGCAAGTACTTCACGGCCGTGGGGGTGGAGGCGCATGCGCGCATCGTCGCGCGGGACGCGCTCTACCGCCGCCTGATCCAGGCCGCGGGCCAGATCGCCTCCGTCGCCTACGAGGGCGGCCCGGACGTGAAGCAGGTGCTCTCCCAGGCGGAGGGCCTGCTGCTGGGCCTGCGCACGGCGCAGAGCGCCGGCGACTTCAAGCACCTGCGCGACCTGCTGGACGAGTTCCTGGAAGCCCCCGCGGAGGACGAGGACGGCGAACTGGCGCGCGCGGTGCGCTCCGGCTTCATGGACCTGGACGAGTTGCTGGCGGGCGGCTACAAGCGCGGCGACCTGGTGATCATGGCCGCGCGCACCGGCGTGGGCAAGACCTCGCTCATCCTGAACTTCGCGCGCAACGCGGCCATCGGCCAACAGGCGACGGTGGCGATGTTCTCGCTGGAGATGGGCGGCGAGCAACTCGCCATGCGCCTGCTCTCCGCGGAGGCGGGCGTGGAGATGTCGCGCCTGCGCCTCGGGCGGCACACCGCCGCCGAGGAGGCGGAGGTGATGCGCGCGCACGGGCTGCTCGGCGGCGCGCCGATCTTCATCGATGACTCGGCCGTGCTCAGCGTGCCGGAGATCCGCGCGAAGTGCCGCCGCCTGCAGGCGGACCACGGCCTGGACCTGGTGGTGGTGGACTACCTCCAGTTGCTGCACGGCGCCGGCCGCGCAGACACGCGCACCAACGAGATCAGCGGGATCTCGCGCGCCCTGAAGGAACTCGCGCGCGAACTCAACGTCCCGGTCGTCGCGGCGGCGCAGTTGTCGCGCGCCGTGGAGACCCGCACGCCGCACATCCCCATGCTGTCCGACCTGCGCGAGTCCGGCTCCATCGAGCAGGACGCGGACATCGTCATGTTCATCTACCGCGAGGACGTGTACATGCAGGCGCGCGACTGGCAGGATCAGCACCCGGACGCCCCCGGCGGCGCGCACCCCACCGGCCTGGCGCAGATCATCCTGGCGAAGCACCGCAACGGCCCCACGGGCTCCGTGACGGTCCGTTTCGTGGAGAAGACCGCCTCCTTCCAGGACCTCCTGCTGCGCTCCGAGCCCGCGTGGGCCGACTCCTAGCCGCCATGACCGCCACCCCGGGCGCCACAGACACCCCACCCTTCGAGGGCTTCCGCTC
>JBBDIC010000002.1:6096-9260 GCA_040880625.1 Dehalococcoidia bacterium
CCATGACCGCCACCCCGGGCGCCACAGACACCCCACCCTTCGAGGGCTTCCGCTCTGGGCAACGCGCGCAGGCGATCCCGGTGCAGTTCTTCACGGAGGTCTTGCCGCAGGTCACCGACCCGGAGGAACTGCGCGTCACGCTCTACGCCCTGTACGCCATCAACCGCCCCGGCCGCGTCGCGGCCATGCGCGTCTCGGAACTCGCGGCCGAGCCGCCACTGGCCCGCGCCCACGGCGACGCGACCGTCGAGGACGCGCGTGCGCTGGTGGCGCAGAGCGTGGCGGCTGCGGTCGCGCGGGGCGTGCTGCTCGCGCTGGCCCTCGAGGACGGCGACACGCTGGTGCTGGTCAACCACGACGCCGGGCGGCGGCTGCGCGACCGCATCGCCTCCGGAGCGGAGGCCGTGCCCGGTGCGCCCGGGACTCGAGGTGCGGGGGGCGCGAGCGCGCGCGTGGCGGCGGGCGGCGGCGTCCCGGCGGGCCGACCGGCGGCGGTGTACGAGCAGGAGATCGGCACGCTCACGCCCTCGGTGGCCGCGTCGCTGGCGGAGGCGGAGCAGCGCTACCCGCCCGGCTGGATTGCGGACGCCCTGCGCGAGGCGGCCCGACAGAACAAGCGCGCGTGGGCGTACGCGGAGGCCATCCTGCGCCGCTGGGACGCGGAAGGACGAGACGATGAAGCCACTGAAGGACATGCTGCCGGTGCGAGGGGACGCCCCGATCCGTACGCCCACCTCTACCACCGCGACTGACGCGCTCGATGCGGCCAGAGCGGGGAGCGTGACGGCCGTCGAGGACGAGCGCTGCGCGCTCTGCCTGGGCGCGCGCTTCGTGCGCGTCACCACCGACCCGCATGACCCCCGCTTCGGCAGCCCCGTCCCCTGCGAGTGCGCCAACGACGAGACGACCGAGGAGCGCCGCGCGCGCCTCCTGCGCTACGCGCGGCTGGGCGCCCTCCAGCGCCTCACGTTCGACACGCTGGTGCCGGCGGGGCGCTCCAACGACCCGCGCACGCAGGCCCAGTACGCGGAGGCCGTGGCGATCGTGGAGCGCTTTGCGCGCCGCCCGGAGGGCTGGCTCGTCCTCACCGGCCCGCACGGCGCGGGCAAGACGCACCTCGCCGCGGCGATCACCAACCGCGCCATCGAACGCGGCGACCCGGCGCTCTTCCTCGCGGTGGCGGACCTGCTGGACCACCTGCGCGCCTCCTACGACGACGACGCGGAGGTGGGCTACGACGCGCTGCTGGAGCAGGTGCGCACGGCGCCGCTGCTGATCCTGGACGACCTGGACGCCTACTCGCCGACGCCGTGGGCGCGCGAGAAGTTCTTCCAGGTGGTGTCGTATCGCTTCAACGCCGCGCTGCCTACGGTCTTCACGGGCGTGCGCATGCCCTCCGAGGTGGACGACCGCCTCGGCAGCCGGCTCACGGACCCGACGATGGCGCAGGTGGTGGAACTGGCGCACGGCGACGCCGCGCCGCGCTACCGCCACATTGGCGCGATGACGCGCGACCGCCTGGCGTCGTTCACGTTCGAGGGGTTCATCCCGGACGGCATCGGCCTGAAGGGCGAGCAGCGCAAGAGCCTGGAGGGCGCGTTCCGTCGCGCCGTGCGCTGGGCGCGCGAGCCGGAGGGCTGGATCGTGTTCCTCGGGGCGAACGGGTGCGGCAAGACACACCTGGCGGCGGCCATCGGAAACGAGCGCCTGGACCACGGCGACCGCGTCGCCTTCGCCAACGTGCCGGACCTGCTGGACGAACTCCGCGCCGCCTACGCCCCCGACGCGCCGAGGCGCTACGACCAGTTGTTCCGCTCGCTGGTGGAGACGCCCGTGCTGATCCTGGACGACCTGGGCGCGCAGAAGTCCAGCCCGTGGGCGGAGGAGAAGTTGTACCAGATGCTCAACCACCGCCATCTCTCCGGCGCCTTCACCGTGGTCACCACCAACAAGCGCCTGGGCGACGTGGAGCCGCGCATCGCCTCCCGCCTCGGCGACCGCGAGGTGTCCGAGGTGTACGAGATCACCGCGCCGGACTACCGCACGCTCAAGCCATAACGCGGGAGCGCTGCGCCCGCGCCCGTGCCGCCGTACGGTAGATCCGCCCCCACCGAGGGAAGCGCGGGTCGCTGGATCGGATCCCCATGCCTCGTCGGACGCTCCGGCGGCTCACCCTGGTGGGCGGCCTGTTCGTGGTCGCGTGCTGCCTCGCCGCATGCAGCGGCGGGCCCCCATCGACGGCCGCGCCGCCCGGCGACGGCGACGGCGCGTCTGTCGAGTCGCCGCCCCCATCGGAGACGCACGACGATCCGTTCGCCTACTGCGGCGCCGTGCGCACCATCGATGCGCCGGACGGCCGCTACACCGGTGACGCTGCCCCGGCGGTGCTGATCGAGCGCGCCGCGGACGCCCAGGGCATCCCGCCGGACTCCGAGCAGCGCGAGGGTGTCACCTCGGTGTCGTGGCGTTGCGTGGACGGCCGCGTGCTGGTGTGCACCGTGGCGCCGAACCTCCCCTGCGGCCGCGCCGACACCAGCGAGGAGCCGAACGTGGTGATGACGCAGTTCTGCCTCGGTGCGCCGGACGGCCAGCCGATCCCCGGGCAACTCACCGGCCACAACTGGATCCACGGCTGGTGGTGCCAGGACGCCGAGCCCGTCATCGCCGCCCGCATCTACGACGTCGACGCCCGCGGTTTCGTCTCCGGCTTCTGGTACGAGGTGCGCCGGGCCTAGTGCGCGCTCGACTCGCGCTCCCACTCTCCCTCCCTTCTCCTCCGGCCCCTTCCCCCGTGAGGGGGGAAGGTTGGGATGGGGGTGATCCGCGCGCGCCGAGAACATCCGCCACCACCTCGCTGCCGCGCCGCCGCTCCGTCCTCCCCACGCACGCACCTCGAAGCGTCGCCCGTCCTCGAGGGGCGCGGTACGATGCGCGCTCGCACAGCACACGGCGCGAGACGGCTCAGGACGGCGAGGAGCCCCCGATGGCAGAGGCATTCGACATGCGGCACCGTAGCCGCACGCTGGTGGACGGCCCGGACCGCGCCGCCGCTCGCTCCTACTTCGCCTCGGTCGGCTACGACCGCGAGGACCTGAAGAAGCCGCTGGTGATGGTCGCCCACGAGTGGATCGGCACCATGCCCTGCAACTTCTCCCAGCGCGCCC
>JBBDIC010000003.1:0-9233 GCA_040880625.1 Dehalococcoidia bacterium
GCCAGGGCGAAGGCGGCGAGGACGAGGACCAGGTTCCACGCCTTCAGCATCCCTCGACGCTCCTGGACGACGACGGAGTGGAGGAACGCGGTCATGGGGAGGAGCGGCAGGATGGCGGAGTTCTCCACGGGGTCCCACCCCCAGTAGCCACCCCAGCCGAGCACGGTGTACGCCCACCACCCACCGAGGACGTTGCCGATGCTGAGGACGAGGAACGACGCCAGCGCCCAGGCGCGCGCGTGCCGGATCCACGCGTTGTCCATCCGCCCCGCCATCAGCGCCGTGGCGCCGATCACGAACGGGATGGAGGTGGACACGAGGCCGGTGAGGAGGAACGGCGGGTGGATCAGCATCCCGGGGTCCACCAGCAGCGGGTTCAGCCCCTGCCCGTCCACCGGCGTGATCGGGCTGAGGCGAAACGGCGAGGCAAAGAACACGAGCGCGACGAGGAAGGACGAGATCACCGCGCCGAGCGCCGCCGTGGCGTGGGGCGCACCCCAGGGCATCTTCGGCACGCTGAGGCGCATGAACGCGGCCATCCACAGCGACATCATCCACGTCCAGAACAGCAACGATCCGGGTTGGCCGCTCCAGAGCGACGCCCACTTCATCTGCGTCCGCATGTTGGTGGAGGACACGCTGGCGACGTGGGCGATGGAGAAGTCGTCCGTCAGCAGCGCGTACGCCAGCAGCACGAACGCCGTGGACGTCAGGGCCGCCACGGCATAGATCGCGCGCCGCCCCGCCGCGAGGGCGGCGCGGTTGCCCGTGCGCAGTCCGACGACCGCCGCGACGATCGCGACAACGGCGGCGGCGAGGGCCGTGAGGAGCGCCGCCGCGCCGAGTGTCGCGACCAGGTTCACGCGTGCTCCCCCCCGGTACTACGTGTGGTGAGTGGGGTCCTCGTGGGTGTCGTGGTGGGTGGCGTGGTCGTGGCGGCCGGCCTCGTGGGAGGGCTACTCGCCCGCGGCCGGCGTGGGGACGAAGTGCGAGGAGATGGAGTCGGAGGGCGGCGTGTCGCTGAAGAACTCGTCCTCGTGCTTGATGATCACGGAGTCCGCGTCGACGCCGGCGGGCGTGCCGGTGCCCTCCACCACCACGAGCGCGTACGGCCCGAAGAGGTTGGGCACCTCGCCCTCGTCGAAGACGACGGACATGCGGTCCGCCTCGTCGCCCATGATGTCGAAGGCGATCGGGCGGCCGGCGCGCAGGACGATGGTGTCCTCCACCACGCGGCCCGCGACGCGGACGCGCGAGCCCTCGTAGGACTCGCTGGCCAGGTACTCCGCGGGCGTGAGGTAGTAGGAGACGGACGCGCCGGCGGCGCGGATGGCGAGCACGGTGATGGCGACCGTGGTCACCAGGAGCAGCAGCACCAGGCGCGAGCGGCGGTCGGCCAGCAGGTTGGTCATGATCGTTCCCCGGCGCCCTCGTCGTCCTCGATCTCGTCGAGGAGCGTGCGCAGCGTGGCGTCGTCCAGCGGGCCGTCGTAGCGAGAGTGGACGCGCAGCCCCGGCTCCAGGAAGAAGGCCGTCGGGAGCCCCTGCACTCCATACTCTACATAGACGGACCGCTCAGCGTCCCGCGCGAGCGGGAACGTGAGCGCATGCTCCTCCACGAAGCGCCGCGCGTCGGTCTCCAGGTCCCAGATGTTCACGCCCACAAACGTGTAGCCGCGGTCGCGGTACTCCGGCCACACGCGCTCGATGGCGGCCGACTCCTCGATGCAGGGGAGGCACCAGGAGGCCCAGAAGTAGACGAACACCGGGCCGCCGGCGTGGTCCGCGAGGTCGAACGTGCCGCCCTCGAAGAGGGGGACGGCGAACCCCGCGGCCTGCGCGCCGCCGGCGTCCGTGCGGCCGTCCTCCGCCTGGCCCACGCCGCGCCAAAGCGCGAACGCGAGCACGAGCAGCAGGCCGCCGAGGGCGACGGCGATCACCGCCGCGATCAGCCGCGACGTGCCTGTGTGGCTCTGCGTGTGGGCCATGGTGGATCGAGGCTATCCGGCGGGCGGCCCTGACTTCAACGAGACATCTGTGAGCGCCGCCGGACACGGAGCATCGAGGCGCCTCGACAAGGCGCGCGTGGGCCTCGATGGAGGGGTTCACGGGCGTGGTAGCGGGCGGTTTGCCTTGACCGTGTTTCGGGCGGGTGTTACTTCAAGATGGCCGCTGTCGACTGGCGGCCGGTATTGCGTGTCTGCGCCCACGCGGGCGTGAAGAACTCTCTAGTCCGGGAGGCGCGAGTGGGCAGGTCAGGTCCGGGGCGCATCATCGCCATCGTCGTGTCGCTGCTGATCACCGCAGCCGTCTCCGCCCTCCTGTGGTACTGGTTCCGCGACTCCGCGCTCATGGGCGCGGACTCCATGACCACGTTCGAGCCGGCGTCCGACAACGCCAGCCTCGTGCAGGACATCTACCTCCTGATCTTCTGGCTCGCCGGCGGCGTCTTCGTGGGCGTCATGGCGCTCACGCTGGCGTTCTCGCTGATGTTCCGGGAGCAGGAGGGCGTGGAGGCAGTCCAGACGCACGGCAACTCGCGTCTGGAGGTCCTGTGGACCTTCATCCCCGTCATCATCGTGGTGATCATGGCCGTCCCCACCTTCGAGGCGATCGTCAGCATCGAGGGTGACGCGCCGGACGGCGCGCTGGACGTGCTGGCCACCGGCCACCAGTGGTGGTTCGAGTTCTACTATCCGGAATACGACCTGACCACGGCCAACGAACTGCACCTCCCGGTCGACCGGCCGGTGAACATCATGTTGGAGTCAGACGACGTCATCCACTCGTTCTGGGCGCCGCGCCTGATGGGTAAAGTGGACATGGTGCCCGGCCACCAGAACGACCTGTGGTTCACGCCGAACGAGACGGGCGAGTTCCTGGGCCAGTGCGCGGAGTTCTGCGGCCTCTCCCACGCGAACATGCGCTTCCGCGTGTACGTGCAGTCGGAGGCGGACTTCGATGGCTGGGTCGAGGCGCAGAGCGCGGAGGCCACGCCGGCCGGCGACGACGCGGACGAACTGGTGGCCCAGGGGCAGCAGATGTTCTCCACGCTCTGCGTGGGCTGCCACACGGCGCGCGGCGTCCCGGGCGCCGTGGGCGTGATCGGCCCGGACCTGACGCACCTAGCGTCCCGCAACACCATCGCCTCGGGCACGCTGCCGAACACCCCGGAGGCGCTGGCGGACTGGCTGCGCGACCCGCCGGCGATCAAGCCCGGCTCGCTCATGCCGGACCTGAACCTGACCGAGGAACAGATCGAACAGGTCGTCGCCTACCTCCAGACGCTGGAGTAATGGCGGACCGCATCACGGGGCGCCCCGTAGCGAACGTGCGCATGACGACAGCGACCGGCGGGGCGCGGCGCCCCAGGACGCTGGACATCGCAGGAGGTCTCTAGGATGGCTGCTGCTGTCGGAAACCCGGGCTACCCCCAGGGGCACTCAGGCATCTGGGCGTGGATGACCACGGTGGACCACAAGAAGATCGCCGCGCTCTACGGGGTCACGGCGTTCATCTTCTTCATGCTGGGCGGCCTGCAGGCCCTGCTGGTGCGCACCCAATTGGCCACGCCCAACGGCACTGTGATCGACGCGGACCTCTACAACCAGTTGTTCACCACGCACGCGCTGACCATGATCTTCCTGGCGATCATGCCGCTCACGGTCTCGTTCTTCAACTACTTCATCCCGCTGCAGATCGGCGCGCGGGACGTGGCGTTCCCGCGCCTGAACGCGCTGTCCTACTGGATCTTCGTAGCCGGCGGCGTCATGCTCACCGGCTCCTTCTTCCTGGGTGGGGCGCCTGACGGCGGCTGGTTCGGCTACGCACCGTTGAGCGCGGAGCAGTTCTCGCCCGGCCGCAACATGGACTTCTATGTGGTCTCGCTGCTGGTACTGGGCGTGTCGTCCCTGCTGGGATCGCTGAACTTCGCCGTGACCATCATCAACATGCGCGCGCCGGGCATGAGCATGATGCGGCTGCCCGTCTTCATCTGGATGACGCTGGTGGTCGCCTTCCTGCTGATCCTCTCGCTCCCCGTGCTCACGGTGGGCCTGATCCAGCTGTACTTTGACCGCAACTTCGGCACCAACTTCTTCACGCCGGACACCGGCGGCGACCCGATCCTGTGGCAGCACATCTTCTGGATCTTCGGTCACCCGGAGGTCTACGTGTTGATCCTGCCCTCCATGGGCATCGTGTCCGAGGTGCTCCCGGTCATGTCGCGCAAGCCGCTGTTCGGCTACGCCGCCATCGTGTTCGCGGGGGCGGCGATCGGCGTGCTGGGGTTCGGGGTGTGGAGCCACCACATGTTCACCACAGGCCTGGGCACGGTGCCGCAGGTGGTGTTCTCCGCCAGCACCATGGCCATCGGCATCCCCACGGGCATCAAGATCTTCAACTGGCTGGGGACCATGTACGGCGGGAACATCCGCTTCACCACGGCCATGTACTTCGCCGTCTCGTTCATCGCACTGTTCAGCATCGGTGGGATCTCGGGCGTGATGCACGCGTCTCCGCCGGTGGACGCCCAGCACCAGGACTCCTACTTCGTGGTCGCGCACCTGCACTACGTGCTGTTCGGCGGCGCGATCATGGGCATCTTCGCCGGCATCTTCTACTGGTTCCCCAAGATCACCGGGCGCTTCCTGGATGAAACGCTGGGCAAGATCTCTTTCTGGGTGATGTTCATCGGCATGAACGCCACCTTCTTCCCCATGCACTTCCTGGGCGTCTCCGGCATGCCGCGGCGCATCTACACGTACCAGGAGGGCATGGGCTGGGAGACGTGGAACATGGTGGCCACCATTGGCGCGTACGGGATCGCGTTCGGCGTGCTGCTGTTCGTCATCAACTTCTTCATGACCATGCGCAAGCTCGCCACCGCGCCGCCGGACCCCTGGGGCGGCGCGACCCTCGAGTGGGCGACCACCTCACCCCCGCCCGAGCACAACTTCGACGTGATCCCGGAGGTCCGGGACCGCGACCCGCTCTGGTACAACCGCGACCACAACATCGCGGCGCCGGAGCGGCCGGAGCACATGCACATCCACCTGCCGCCGCCGTCCTACTACCCGTTGATCGTGGCGTCCGGCATGGCGCTGCTCGGCGTGGGGCTGCTGGCACACCTGGCGGTCTCCGTCTTCGGCGCGCTGGTGATGATCTACGGCACCTGGGGCTGGGCCCTCGAACCGACCGAGTAACCGCGACCGTCCGAGGCGCCCGCACGGACGGGCGCGCGCACCGCACGAAGATCGAGGAGAGAGCGCAGATGGCCGCAGCGACGCACGAAGTGGAGCACCACACCTCAACGGGTGTGGACAACCGCAAACTCCTGATGTGGATCTTCCTCGCATCGGAGTGCCTCTTCTTCGGCACCCTCATCTCCACGTACCTGATCTTCCGTGGCCAGTCGCTGGTGGGGCCGCTGCCGGACGACGTGCTGGACATCCCGCTGACCTCGCTCAGCACGTTCGTGCTGCTGATGTCGTCGCTGAGCATGGTGCTGGCGGTCTACGGCGCGCAGCACGGCCGGCTGGGGCTGATGAAGGGGATGCTGCTCGCCACCATCCTGCTGGGGCTGGTGTTCCTGGGCTTCCAGGTCTACGAGTTCCGCCACTTCGGCCACCTGGGCCTCAACTTGACCACCAACCAGTTCGGCGCGTCGTTCTTCGTGCTCACCGGTTTCCACGGGGTTCACGTGGGCGTCGGTGTGCTGTACCTGATCTCGCTGCTGATCGGAGCCGGCAGGCGCAACGGCATCGGCCGCGAGCGCGCGCTGTGGGTGGACAGCGCCGGACTCTACTGGCACTTCGTGGACATCGTCTGGATCGTGATCTTCACGATCATCTACCTGATCCCCCAATAGGATCCCTGTAAGACCCCCCGTAGGGTTCCGGCCGGAGGCGAACATGGAACACCAGGCTGCAGCGGGCCACCACGAGGAACACCCGCCCACCACCATCAAGCAGTACGTGATGATCGGCGTGCTGCTCACGCTCATCACGCTGGTGGAACTCTGGCTGTCCTACTCCGGGCTGGCGCACGCGCTGATGATCAGCCTGCTGCTGATCCTCTCCGGCGTGAAGTTCGTCATCGTCGTGGCCATGTTCATGCACCTGCGCTTCGATAGCCCGCTCTTCCGTAGGCTCTTCACCTTCGGCTTCCTGCTGGCCGCGTCCATCATGGTCGCGCTCCTCGCACTGTTCTGGAACGATCACACGGACATCGTCGGCGGCCTGCCCGAGGGCGCCGAGAGCACGCAGGGCGAGAGCCACTAGCGCCACACCGGCGCGGCCCATCGAGGGCCTACCGAGCCTCATGCGATGTAGAGCGATGCCCGTCCGCGAGGACGGGCATCGTCGTGGGTGCCGGCTAGATCGCGGTGGGCGTGAGCGCGCTCAGGCGCCGGGGACGGCGGGTGCGCCCAGGACGGCGTCGCGCCGGGCCTCCTCGGCGCGATGCTGGGCCTCGGAGTGGCGCCACCAGACGGCGAAGATGATGCCGGCGACGGTGAGGTTGATCGCCTCGCCGAAGGGGATCCACATCAGGAGGCCGGCCAACTGCTGGTCGGAGAGCGGGGTGCCGGGCAGGATGAGTTCCACGCGCTCGTAGGTGGGGTAGAACGGCTCCGGCGCGAACGTGATCATCGCGGCCAGGAAGTGCTTCGGCAGCATGGCGCCGTAGAAGTAGAGGATGCGGAGCCCCATGGAGATCCGCGAGCGGCGCGGCTTCGGGTCCACGATGTTCCACCAGAAGAGCATCGCCACCGCCAGCAGGGTGATGTGCTGCGCGTCGTGGATGGCGTCACTGTTGAGGGCGGCGTCGTACCAGCCGGGGATCAGGTGCCAGCCCCACTGGAGCCCCACGAACAGGGCGATCGCCATCACGGGGTAGGTGAGGAACCCCCACACCCGGCGCGTCAGCGGATGGTTCAGGGCCGGCGCCACCACCGCCTGCCGGAAGCCCTTCGGGAGCCCTCGCAGGATCGGGGTCGTGGGAGCGCCGAGGTAGATGAGCGGCGGCACGATCATCATCGCGATGCTGTGCTGGACCATGTGCATCGAGAAGTGGTGCTCGCCCAGCGGGTCCAGCGGCGACTCGTAGATCAGGACGAGCAGCAGCAGCCCGCCGAGGTAGGACGCGGTGCGCCACGGCGAGTGCTCGCGCGAGCGCCCCTCCCAGCGCGCGAGGCCACGCACGTAGAGGAAGGCCAGCAGCACCACCGGGATCAGGTACTGCGGGTCCAGGTTCCACGCCAGCCACCACGGCCCCTCGTCGATCAGGTCGTGCGGCACGTGCGGCGGCGCGCCGTGCGGCATCGAGGGCATGAGCATCGACAGGGACGTCATCGCATAGTCCTGGGCGCGATCCTGGAGACAGCCGCTGGCGGGCCTCCTCAGTGTGCCGCGCCCGGCGCTCACGCGCAGCAGCGGAACCCCTGATGTCGCCCCGATTGACCGGCCGGGGCGGTCTTCCTACCATCGTCGCGACCTAGTTTGTGTATCTGGTACACATACTCATGCGCCGGCACGCGGCGTTGGGAGCCCACGCAGGTAGGGACGGCAACATGCAGACGCTCCGCGTGGCCCTGGCGCAACTCAACACCACCGTGGGCGACTTCGAGGGCAACCGCTCGAAGATCCTGGACGCCGCGCGCCGCGCCGCCGAGGTGGGGGCGGACCTGGTGGCCGTCCCGGAACTGGCGCTGACGGGCTATCCGCCGGAGGACCAACTGCTGCGGCCGGCCTTCATCCAGGAGGCGGAGCAGCACCTGCTCGAACTCGCGCGCGACGCGGCGGGGCTGCCTCCACTGGTCGTCGGCTGCCTGGACTTCACGGACCACCTCTACAACACGGCGGCCGTGGTTCACGGCGGGGAGGTCGTGGCGCGCTACCACAAGCAGTGCCTGCCGAACTACGGCGTCTTCGACGAGGAGCGGTACTTCCAGCCCGGCCGCCAGACCCTCATCTGCACCATCGGCGGAGTGGAGGTCGGCATCACGATCTGCGAGGACGCGTGGTACGCCGGGCCGGTGCAGGACGCCGCCGTCGCCGGCGCGGAGGTGGTGCTGAACATCAACGCCTCGCCGTTCCACGTGGGCAAGACGCGCTTTCGGGAGCGCATGATCGCCACGCGCGCCGCCGACAACACCGTCGCGATCGCGTGGGTGAACCAGGTGGGCGGCCAGGACGAACTCGTCTTCGACGGCAACTCGGTCGTCCTCGACGGGCGCGGCGAGGTGGTCGCGCGTGGCGCCTCGATGGAGGAGGACCTGGTCGTCTTCGACCTGCTGGTGGAGGAGGTGCTGCGCCTCCAGTTGCACGACAACCGCCTGCGCCAGGTGCGCGAGCACGCCGCCGTGGACGTCCGCCGCCTGCAGGTCACGCCCGCAAACCCCGCGCGCCAGGACCGCGACCCGCTCCCGGTGCGCGACCTCGCGCCGCCGCCCGACCTTGCCGAGGCATACCAGGCGCTCGTCGTGGGCACGCGCGACTACGTGCGCAAGACGGGCTTCGAGCACGTGTACATCAATCTCTCGGGCGGCATCGACTCCGCACTCGTGGCCGCGATCGCCGTCGACGCGCTCGGGCCGGAGCACGTCACGGGCGCCTCGATGCCGTCGCGGTACTCCTCGGAGGGGTCGATCGCGGACGCGGTGGACCTGGCGCAGCGGCTGGGCATCCGCCTGCTGTCGCTGCCGATCGAGGACATCCACGAGGCCGCGCTGCGCATCCTGGAGCGCGAGTTCACGGCGGAGGAGGCCGGCGTGGCGGGGGAGAACGTGCAGTCTCGCGCCCGTGGAATGCTGGTCATGGCGCTCTCCAACCACCAACCGCGCTCGATGGTGCTCACCACCGGCAACAAGTCGGAGTACGCCTGCGGCTACGCCACGCTCTACGGCGACATGGTGGGCGGCTACGCCGTCATCAAGGACGTGCCGAAGACGATGGTGTGGGACCTGAGCCGCTACCGGAACACGCTGGGCCCGGGCGACGGCGTGATCCCGCGCAACTCCATCGAGAAGCCGCCGAGCGCGGAACTGCGCCCGGACCAACTCGATACGGACTCGCTGCCGCCGTACGAGGTCCTCGACCCCATCGTGACGGCGTACGTGGAGGAGGACCTGTCCGTGGAGGCGATCGTGGCGCGGGGCTACGAGGCGGACCTGGTGCGCCGCATCATCGACATGATCAACCGCAACGAGTACAAGCGCCGCCAGTCGCCCCCCGG
>JBBDIC010000004.1:0-9167 GCA_040880625.1 Dehalococcoidia bacterium
GTGCCGGAGCGGCGCTGGCGCTCCTGGCCGCCGCCGGAGATCTGCTCGAGAAACGGCACGCCTCGACGGAGGTAGAGCACACCGGCGCCCTTCGGCCCGCCGAACTTGTGGCCGGACAGCGACAGCAGGTCAACGCCCAGCGCGTCCACATCGAGCGCGTGCGAGTTGGCCACCTGCACGGCGTCCGTGTGGAGCGGCACGCGGCGGCCGAGGGCGCGGGCGCGCTCCCGCACGGCGCGGGCGATCTCCGCCAGCGGCTGCACGCTGCCCACCTCGTTGTTGGCGTAGCCCACGGAGACCAGGGCCGTGTCCGGACGGACGGCGGCGGCCACGTCGTCCGGCGAGACGCGGCCGAACTCGTCGACGGGCAGCAGTTCCACGTCGAACCCGAAGCGTTCGAGGTACTGGACGGAGTGCAGCACGGCGTGGTGCTCCACCTCCGTGGTCAGGATGTGGCGGCCGACGCCCGCCTCGGACTGGGCCATCGCCACGCCCTTGATGGCGGCGTTGATGCTCTCCGTCCCGCCGGACGTGAGCACCACCTCCTCGGACGCCGCGCCCAGGATCGAGGCGATGTCGTCGCGGGCGCCCTCGAGGGCGCCGTGCGCGCGCCGGCCGTGCTCGTGGTGCGCGGAGGGGTTGGCGAACTCGGCCGTCAGGAACGGCATCATCGCCTCGAGCGCCTCGGGGCGGAGTGCGGCGGAGGCGGCTGAGTCCAGGTACACGGTCCCGCCGGGCGGGCGCTCGCCGGCGCTCGTCGTGGCGTCGATGCCGTTCGTGGTCATGCGGTTCAGGGTACACCCCACGGGGGTATGACAGCGGGACAAGAGGCGGGGCGGCGGAAGCGCGGCTTGGCCGAGCGGGATGGACGTTCGGGTGGCGCCCGCAGATCACCCCCACCCCAACCCTCCCCCCTCAAGGGGGAGGGGTCAGATGGCGGAGGGCAGAGGGCTACGCCTCCACCTCGGAGCGCCACTGCCAGTAGTCCGTGACGCGCCCGAGCGCCGCCGCGCCGCGCGCGAACGAGGGGTACACGGCGAAGCCGGCACGCCCGACGTGGAAGCGCGCCGCCACGGCCATCGTCGGGTTCGCGGCGCCGATGCCGCCCTCCGGCAGGAGCGTGACCACGGGCAGGCCGGTGCGCTCGCGGTAGGTCTTGAGCACCTCGATCGTGGCGTCCAGGCGCTCGGTGCTCTTGTCGAAGTCGCGCGCCTGCATCTCCACCGCGACGCCCTCGATCACGGGGTCGCCGGCGAGGATGTCCAGGATCTTCGCCAGGTTGTCCGTCTCGCGGCCGATGGTGGACGCGGCATCGAAGGGGTTGCGGTACGACCCGCCAATGGTGACGAAGAACTCCGACAGACGCTCGTAGGAGCGCGCGCTCAGTTCCGGCACGCCGAAGCCCGCGCGGGCGAACTGGTCCGTGATCGCCACGGACTGCCCGCCGGTCATGGCGATCAGCGCCAGGTTGCGCCGGTCGCTCCTCGGCAGCCGCACGAGGGCCTGCGCGGCGTCCAGCGCCTCCTCCACGGAGTCGGCGGAGATGGCGCCGGCCTGGCGCATGAGTGCGCCCCAGATCGCGTCGTTGGAGGCGAGCGAGGCGGTGTGGGACTGCGCCGCGCGGGAGCCGGCGGTGGTGCGCCCGCCTCGCCAGATGACCACGGGCTTGACGCGCGTGACGTCGCGGAGCAGCGCGGCGAAGCGACGGCCGTCGCGGACGCCCTCCAGGTACATGACGATCACCGGCGTCTCCGGGTCGTCGCGCAGGTACTCCAGGTAGTCCGCCTCGTTGAGGACGGCGGCGTTGCCGATGGAGATGGTGCGCGTCACGCGGATGCCCAGCGCCTGAGCGCCCGCGGTGAGGGAGATGCCGTGCGTGCCGCTCTGGGAGATGACGGACAGGTCGCCGCCCTCGCCCTTCTCCTGGCCCTGCATGAACTTCACGCCCAGGCGGCGGTTGTAGACGCCCATGCAGTTCGGGCCCACCAGCGGCAGGCCGCCGGCGCGGGCCGCGCTCACGATCTGGTCCTGCAACTGCGCGCCGATCTCCTCGCCCGTCTCGACGAAGCCGGAGGAGAACATGGCCATGCCGCCGGCCTGCTTCTTCACCGCGTCCGCCACGATGAACGGCGTCACCTGCCGCGGCACCGCGCAGATCACCAGGTCCACGTCCTCCGGGATGTCGTTCAGGGAGGAGAAGTTCTGGATGCCCTTCTCCACGATGCCGGGGATCTCCTTCTCGTCCAGTTGGACGGAGTAGACGTTCCCCGAGAACTCCGAGAGGTTCGAGAGCCACTGGTACTGCGGCCCCTTGTCGCCGACGACGGCGACCGACCGAGGGTTCAGCGCCCGGTGCAGGCGCGCACGCTCCACGTTCACGAGGGGACGCCCGCCGGTTCCGCCAGCACGATGCGCGCGTCCACGGCGATCACGCCGTCCTCGTAAGCGAAGACGGGGTTCAGGTCCAGTTCCGCCACCTCCGGGTGCGCGGCGACGAACTCCGACACGCTCAGGATGAGCGCCTCCAGCGCCTCGATGTCGGCGGGCGGCTGGCCGCGCACGCCCTGGAGGATGGGCAGGCCCTTGATCTCGCGCACCATCTGGCGCGCGTCGCGCGGTTCCAGCGGGATGATGCGGAACGCCACGTCCTTCAGCACCTCCACGAACACGCCGCCGAGGCCGAACATCATCACCGGCCCGAACTGCGGGTCCGTGGTCGCGCCCACGATGACCTCGATGCCCTGCTTCGCCATCGACTGCACGGCGACGCCGTCGATGTGCGCGTCCGGCGCGGCCTCCGCGACGCGGGCCATCATGTCCTTGAACGCCTTGCGGACGGCCTTCGCGTCCCCCAGCCCCACGGCGACGCCACCCACGTCCGACTTGTGTGCGATATCCGCCGAGACCACCTTGAGCACCACCGGATAGCCGAGTTCAGCCGCGACCTCCACGGCCCGCTTCTGGCTGGTGGCCAGGTGCGCGAGCGCGACGGGAATCCCGGCGTCCGCCAGGAGTTGCTTCGACTCCACCTCGGTGAGCAGGCTGCGTCCCTGCGCGCGCGCAGAGGCAATGATGTCCGCCATCAGTCATCTCCATTCCGGTAGATGCATCTGGTCGATGCGCGGGGTCGGTGCATCGGGACGCGGCATCGATGGTGCGCGTGGCCGAGGCGGGCGAATCGTAGGTGGGCCTCGCCGCCCTCGCAACACGGGGCAACACGGGGCAACACGCGCGCAGTGCGCGGGGACGGGCGCAGAAAGACGGAAGCGCGCCTCGCCGATCGAGCGAGACGCGCTTCCTTACCTTTAGGGTCTCTACCCGTCCGATGAACTCCGGTGTAGAGCCGGACTTCTGGACGCCCCCGCCAGGTCACAGACACAGTACCCGCGCCGCCGCGCCCCACAACCCGTGTTATCGACGGGCTTACGCACACACGATGCGAGATCGGCGCGACGTGCGGGGACAGGCGGCGTGATCGCGTGGATAACTACTTGCGTGACGCCCGCCCGCTCCGCACGATGGCGTCATGTCGCTGGTCAGCCGCTTCTCCCAGTTCCGCAAGTCCGCCGCGAAGCGCGAGGTCGAGGACTCCGAGCCGCCCGACGGCGTCGACCTCGACCGGCCGCTGCTGGTGCTGGGGCTGGGGAACCCGGACGACCGCTACGCGCAGACGCGGCACAACGTGGGCGCGTGGATCGTGGCCACCCTGGCGCAGCGCCACCACGCCCAGCCCCGCCGCGAGGGCCGCGTGAACATCGCGCGCATCGAGATCGACGGCCGCCCGGTCCACATCGGCCGACCGCGCGCGTATATGAACGAGAGCGGCCCACCGATCGCGCAGGAGGCGCGCCGCATCAAGGCACGCCCGCAGCAGGTGCTGGTGCTTTACGACGAACTCGACCTCCCAGTCGGCGCGACGCGGCTCCGTACGAAGGGCAGCAGCGGCGGCAACAACGGCATGAAGTCGATCATCGGGGCGCTGGGGAGCCAGGAGTTCGCGCGCCTGCGCGTGGGCATCGACCGGCCGTACGACCACGGCCAGCCGGTGCGCGACCCGGAGCGCGTGGCGGCGTGGGTGCTCTCGAAGCCGTCGCCGGAGCACCGCCGCCTGCTGGACGCCGCCGTGGAGCGCGCCGCTGACGCCGTGGAGGTGGCGGTGCGCGAGGGCTACGACGCCGCGATCCGCCACCTGGCCGACGCCGCGAAGGACGCCGGTTAGCGTTTCCGACACGCGCCCCGCGGTACACTGATCGCTGTCAACGCACCCCCATCGAGGGCCACCCGGATCCGGGCGGCCCCGTTCCCGCGTGGGCGCACCGTCTCCCGGCGATAGCCGGCGGAGCGCGACCAGGAGGACAGGATGACCATCCGGCTCGACGCCCTGCTCCCGGTCCTGGGCACGCTGGACCCCCTCGTCGAGGCGTACTCGACGCTGGACGCCGGGCGGCCGGTGCGTCTGGGCGTGACGGACGCCGCCAAGCCCGCGACGGTGGCGATGCTCTGGCGCCGCGTGCGGCGGCCCGTGCTACTCATCGCGCCGCGCGAGAGCGACGCACAGGCGTACGTGGATCAGATGCGCGCGTGGGTGGGCGACGCGGCCGTCCACTTCCCGGCGCGAGCCGCCATCGCCTACTCGCGCACGGGGCACGACCCGGAGGTGGCGTGGCAGCGCATGGGCGCGCTCGCCCGCATCGCACGCGCGTCCAGCGAGGAGCCGCCGCTCGTGATCGCCTCGGCGGCCGCGGTCGCGGAGCACACGCTACGCCCGTCCGACCTCGGACGCGGGCCGGGCGTGGTGGGGCGCGGCGACCGGCGCGACCTGGAGGGGTTCGCGCGCGACCTGGTGGAGGCGGGCTACGAGATGGCCTCGCTGGTGGAGGCGCCGGGACAGGCGGCACGCCGCGGCGGCCTGGTGGACGTGTACCCGCCGGGCGCGGAGCGGCCGCTGCGCATCGAGTTCTTCGGCCCGGAGGTGGAGTCGATTCGCGAGTTCGACCCGGACACCCAGCGGACGACCGCGCAGGTGGACGAGGCGCGCATCGGCCCCGCCTTCGAGTGGTTCCCGACCCGCCTGGAGTTGACCGCGCTCGCCGAGCGCCTGGACGAGGTGCGCGACCCCTCCAGCGCGGAGGAACTGCGGATGCTGCGCGCGGGCGAACTGCCGCTGCCGGAGTACTACGGCCCGCTCGCCCTCGACGCGACGATCCTGGACCACCTGCGGGGCGACGCGCTGGTGGTCGTCGACGAGCGCGAGGCGGTGGACGCCGCCCTCGCGGACCTGGACGAGTTGTCCGGCGAGCGCCGCGCGGAACTGGCGCAGCGGGGCGAACTCGATGCGCGCGCGCCGCTGCCGCACGAGCCGCGCGACACCGTCCGCGCCGCCCTCGATGCGCACGCACACCGAGCCGAACTCGGGCGCTGGATCACCGGCACGGAGCCCGGTGCACAGCGGCTGCCGTACCGGCAGGCGGACGCCTACGCCGGACGCCTGGGCGACGCGGCGAAGGACATCCACCGCCAAGAGCAGCGCGGCGACCGCGTGGTGGTGGTCACGCAGCAGGCGCAGCGATACGTGGAGGTGCTGGCGGAAGCGGGCGTGCAGACGCGCGTCACGGAGGCCGTGCCGGCCCGGCCAGAGCGCGGCACGGTCACCCTGCTGCAGGGCGGCCTGCCCGAGGGCTGGACGGTCCAGACGCCCAACGGCATCGTCTCCCTCCAGACGGACCGCGAACTCTTCGGCTTCGTGAAGCGCCGCCGCACGCTCCGCCAGCGGAGCGCCACCCACCGCTCGAGGTTCCTCGCGGAGGTGTCGCCCGGCGACTTCGTGGTGCACGCGGACCACGGCATCGCGCGCTTCGGTGGGATCGTGCGGCGCGAGGTGGACGGCGAGGGCCGCGACTACCTGGAACTGCGCTACGCCGGCGACGACAAGTTGTACGTCCCGGTGGAGCAGGTGGACCGGGTCACGCGCTACAACGGCCCGGCCGGCCACATCCCTCGGCTGACCCGGCTCGGCACGCAGGAGTGGGGGCGCGCCCGCGCGAAGGTGCGCGAGGCCGTGCAGATCGTGGCGCAGGACCTCCTGCGGCTGTACGCGGCGCGGCAGTTGCTCCCCGGCCACCAGTACGGCCCGGACACCCCATGGCAGACGGAGATGGAGGCGGCCTTCCCCTACGAGGAGACGCCGGACCAGGCGGAGGCGATCACCGCCGTGAAGGGCGACATGCAGTCGGAGCGTCCGATGGACCGCGTGATCTGCGGTGACGTGGGCTTCGGCAAGACGGAGGTAGCCGTGCGCGCCGCCTTCAAGGCGGTGCAGGAGGGCTACCAGGTCGCCGTGCTGGTCCCCACCACCGTCCTGGCGCAGCAGCACCTGCGCACGTTCCGTGAGCGCCTGGCCGGCTACCCGGTTGCCGTCGATGTCCTCTCGCGCTTCCGGAGCGACCAGGAGGCGCGCGAGATCGTGCAGCGCTCCCGCGCCGGCGACATCGACATCCTGATCGGCACGCATCGCATCATCGAGGCGAGCGTGGAGTTCAAGAACCTCGGCCTGGTGATCATCGACGAGGAGCAGCGGTTCGGCGTGACGCACAAGGAGCGCCTGAAGCGCATGCGGCTGGAGGTGGACGTCCTCACGCTGTCCGCCACGCCGATCCCGCGCACGCTGCACATGGCGCTCACCGGCATCCGCGACATGTCGCTCATCGAGACCGCGCCGGAGGGGCGCCAGCCCGTCCAGACGTACGTCATGGAGTGGGACCAGGCGATCGCGCGCGAGGCGATCCTGCACGAGTTGGAGCGCGGCGGCCAGACCTACATCGTCCACAACCGCGTGCAGAGCATCGACCAGTTCGCGGACGACGTCCGGGCGCTGGTGCCGGAAGCGCGGGTGGTGGTGGGCCACGGCCAGATGCCGGAGGGCATGCTGCGCCAGGTGATGGAGAAGTTCGCGGACGGCGCCTTCGACGTCCTGGTCTGCACCACGATCATCGAGTCCGGCATCGACATCCCGAACGTGAATACGCTGGTGGTGGACCGCGCGGACCTGCTGGGCCTGGCGCAGATGTACCAGTTGCGCGGCCGCGTGGGCCGGAGCGGCAACCAGGCGTACGCGTACCTCTTCCACCCCCGCAACCGCGTGCTCCCGGACCAGGCCCAGGCCCGCCTCGCCACGATCTTCGAGGCGAGCGAACTCGGCGCCGGCTTCCAGGTCGCCCTCCGCGACCTGGAGATCCGAGGCGCCGGCAACCTGCTGGGCGCCGAGCAGAGCGGCCACATCGCCTCCGTCGGATTCGACCTCTACACCGAGATGCTGGCGGAGGCCGTGGAGGACCTGAAGTCCGACGCCGAGAGCCGCCCTCGAGAGGTGCTCCCGCACGAGGAACGCGATGTGCTGCGCAAGGTGCTCGTCGACCTGCCGGTGGCGGCGCACGTGCCGGAGTCTTATGTCCCGAACATCGAGGGGCGCCTGGGGCTCTACCAGCGCATCTCCGGGCTGCGCACGCTGGAGCAGGCGGACGACCTGGCGAAGGAGACCGAGGACCGCCTGGGCCCCCTCCCGGAGCCGCTGGCGAACCTCCTCCGCCTCGTGCGCATCCGCCTCGCCGCCCGTGACGCCAGCATTGCCTCCGTGCGGCTGGAGGACGGCGATGTCGTGCTCACGTCCTCGGAGGCGCGCGCGTTCCACACGCGCATGCTGCCGGCGCTCCCGCGCGGCGTCCGCGTCGGCCGCACGCAGTTGCGCCTCGAACGTCGCGCCCTCGGCGAGGAGTGGCTCGAGCCGATCGAGGCGCTGGTGCGCCTGGTCGGCGGCGCGCCGGCGGCGGTGGCTGTGTAGGCGGGAGCGTTCCTACCATGGTAGGATTACGCCATGGCGAAGTCCGACAAGATCAGCATCTCGCTCCCCTCGACGCTCGGCGACAACATCCGAGAGGCCGCCCGCGACGCCGGCGTCCCGCTGTCCGCGTGGGTCGCCGAGGCCGCCGCCGCGCGCCTCCGCCTGGAGGCGTTCGACGCGTTCTTCGAGCAATGGGAGCGCGATCACGGTCCGCTCACCGGCGAGGAGATCGCGCGCGCCGAGCAGCGCTTCGCGGAGCGCCAGCCTGTCGGACAGCGCGCGGTCAGTTGAGCGCCTTCGTACTCGACGCCGGCGCGCTGATCGCCGTGGACCGCGGTGACCGAGACGTCGTCGCGGACCTCAGCCGCGCGCGGCTCCGTGGCATCGGATTTCGCACCACCGGGATCGTCGTCGCGCAGGCGTGGCGCTCGGGCGGGCGCCAGGCAGAACTGGCGCGCCTGCTGGCGTCGGCCGACGTGCAGCCCGTGGACCAGGCGATGGGACGAGCAGCCGGCGCGCTCCTCGGTCGTGCGCGCTTGCAGGACGCCATCGACGCGACGGTGGTGCTGGTCGCCCAGGACGGCGACACGATCGTGACGAGCGACGTCGAGGACATCGACCACCTGGCGACGCACCTCGGACGGCGCGTGAGCGTGATGCGCTGCTAGCCCGCTCGTGCTGATGACTCCTATCGTGCGGCCATGACCACGCGCATCCGTGCCGCCTTCTTCGACTTCCAGGACACGCTCGCGCAGTTCCGGGACGGCGCGTGGAACTCTGCCTACGGCCTCTACGTGCAGGCGTCGCGGGAGCACGGCATCGAGATCGAGCCGCAGTCGATCGTGCTGCCGACGGAGGAGGCGTGGGCCGAGTTCCAGACGCCCGAGGGCCCCGCGCACGTGGAGGGCTCTCGCGACGAGGCCTCGTTCCAGCAGGTGCGCGTCGCCGTCCATCGACGGCGGCTGGCGAAGGGCGGCGTCACCGGCGATGTCGCCGAGGCTATCGGGCGGCGCGTCGACGAACTCGAGGGCGAGAGTGCGCGCTACGTGCTCTTCGACGACGCGCTGCCGGCCCTGGAGCGGCTCGCGCGCGCCGGCGTGCAGTCCGTCATCGTCTCGAACCACATCTGGCGGCTGCACGAGGTGGTGCGTGACCTGGGCCTGGGCGCGAAGTTCGAGGGCGTCGTGAACAGCGCGCACGTCGGCTACCGGAAGCCGCATCCCGCGATCTACCGCGAGGCGCTCCGCCTCACGGGCATCCCGCCCGAGGAGACGGTGATGGTGGGCGACTCCCTCTCGCACGACGTGCAGGGGGCGGAACGCCTCGGCAT
>JBBDIC010000005.1:0-1322 GCA_040880625.1 Dehalococcoidia bacterium
TTCACCTGCCCGTAGGCGTCGATGACGTCGCCGGGGCGCAGCGGCATGAAGTACTCCTGCCGCGTGCCGGCCATGAAGGACGTGCTGCCGAAGTCCACCTTCGGGTCCGGCGGGCTGCCGAGGCGCGCCGTCTGGAGGATGCCCGGCGGCGCGATCAGCCCGCCGTACGGCCCCTGCTCGCGCGCGAACGTCTCGTCCAGGTAGAGCGGGTTGCTCTCGTCCAGCGCCTCGCAGTAGGCGCGCACGGACTCCGGCGTGACCTCCAGCCGCCCCACGTGGACCTCGCGGCGTACCACGTCGCGGTCGTAGACCAGCGCGTCGCCGCCCAGGTCGCCCTGCCGGCTCGTCGACGGGATCAGCGAGGCGAGCGTGGGACGCTCCGCGATCGCGGCGCCGGGCTTCGTCTCTTCCAGGCGTACCGGGATGAAGGACGCGCCCGGGTCGCGCAGCGCGGCCACGAGGTCCTCGATGCTGCGGATGTCGCCCTCGAAGCGGGTCATGGCGCGGCCCAGCGCGCTGACGAAGTGCGAGTCGGACGCGCCCACCTCGCGCAGACCGTGCGCCAGCGCCAGGTCATGGCCGCGTGCGTTCTCGAAGTCGCTGCTGCCGCCGTTGAGCGCCTCCACCACGCGCACCCCGCCGAGGTCCACCGCGCGTTCCTCGTAGTGGTCGACAAGCCCGATGCGCGGGCGTCCGGCGTGCGCGCCCACGGCCACGCCGCCCGTCTCCCACGCGGCGCGGAACACCTCCGCGTACGGGAGTGCGACGTCCGCCAGGTCGAAGCGCGCGAGGAACTCCGGCGTGACGCCGAAGACCAGCACGTGGCCCACGTCCGTCTCCATCTCCACGCCACGGAGGACGGTCGCGTCGTAGCGCTCGGCCAGCGCGGCGTAGTCCAGGGCGGGGTCGTAGCGGCGGTGCTCGGTGAGGACGAAACCGTCGATGCGGTAGCCCTGCGCGCGCTTCGCGGCGACCCATTTCAGGTAGCCCTCCACCGCACCGCCGGCGTCGTCGGAGCCGTCCGTGGAGTGGACGTGCAGGTCCATGTAGGTCTCGGAACGGGGCATCGAGTGGTCCTTCCCGCTCGCCGGTTGCGGGCTGCAATGGCCGGCGTGATGAGTCGGGGGGCAGCCCGATTCTCCACAGAGGGCAGTCCTACCGTCAACGTGAAGGTTGACAGCATCTGACGGAAATCGTTATCAACCGTCAATCACGGGCGTCATGCGCCGGTAGGGGTCCGGGTTCGACGCCGCACGAAGGGGTCAGGGGATCCCGTCAGGGAGGACTTCGTGGACGACTCGAACATCTGGACCAGGAACCGC
>JBBDIC010000005.1:1422-3022 GCA_040880625.1 Dehalococcoidia bacterium
GCCGAGAGTTTCGACCCGCTCGGCGGGACGTCCTTCACCTCGCAGTTCATCGCGCGCTTCTCGTACCCGATGCTGTTCCAGTTCAAGCCGAACATCGTGGAGCGCGCCACCGGCGAGGTCGAGGGCCAGTTGGTCACCGACTTCGAGCAGCCGGAGCCCACGAAACTCGTCCTGCACCTGCGCGAGGACGCGAAGTGGGACGAGCGCACGCCCACGGACTCGCGCCCGCTGGTGGCGGACGACGTGGTGTTCTCGTGGAGCAAGTTCGAGGCATCCTCGATCTCGCGGAACAGCCTCGCGAACTCGGCCAACCCGTCCGCGCCGATCGAGAGCATGGAGGCGATTGACGACCACACCGTGGAGATCACCACGGCGTTCCCGTACGGCCCGCTGCTGCCGGCGCTGTCCTACACGCGCTGGCTGCAGATCATGCCCATGGAGTCGGACGGCGGCTTCGACCCGCGCGCGGACATGCGCGGCGCCGGCCCGTGGATGCTCACGCGCTACGAGCCCAGCGTCCGCTACGAGTTCCGCAAGAACCCGAACTACTGGATGGCGGACCGTCCGTTCCTGGACGGCATCGATGCGCCGATCGTCTCGGAGTACGCCCAGCGGCTGGCGCAGTTCCGCAGCGGCAACATCTACGGCGGCGTGGTGAGCCAGGAGGACATCATCGCCACCAAGGAGGACATTCCGGAACTGGAGGTCTTCCAGGGCGAGTTCGGCACCGGCAACTGGAAGTTGTACTTCGGCCTACGCGAGGGCTCCCCCTTCCGCGACGAGCGCGTCCGCCGCGCCGTCTCCATGCTGATCGACCGCGATCTGCTCATCGAGACGTTCAACAACACGGCGGAGTTCGAGGACGCCGGGTGGCCGGTGGAGACGCGCTGGCACGGCGTGGGCATCGCCGCCGGCTACGACGCGTTCTGGCTGGACCCGCAGACGGACGCGCTGGGCGAAGGCGCGGCGTCCTTCGCGTTCAACCCCACGGAGGCGCAGGCCCTCATGGACGCGGCCGGCGTCTCCACGCCGCTCGAAGTGCCGTTCTCGTACATCGCCACGGCGCAGTACGGCACCACCTTCCCGCGCGTGGGGGAGGCGTACAAGGGCATGCTGGAGTCCACCGGGCTGTTCCGGCTGACGCAGCAGAACCCGGACTACCAGACGGAGTACCTGCCCAACATCTACTTCGCGAACGGCGACTTCGACGGCATCGCCTGGGGCGCGACCACGACGTTCCCCGTGCCGATCCAGCACCTGAACGACTACTACCACTCGCAGGGGGCCCGCCAGAAGGTCGCGTTCATGAATGACCCGACCAGCATCGACGGGCAGGTGCAGTCGGACGCGCTCATCGAGCAGGCGATCCAGTCGCTGGACTTCGAGGAGACGGTGGAACTGATCCACGAGTGGCAGCGCGTGAACTCCATGTTCATGCCCACCGTGGCGTCTCCGTACCCCGGCGCCACGGCCGCCTTCGGCCTGAACTGGCCGTGGGTGAAGAACTTCGCCTCCCACCGCGACTACCTGGAGATGCCGGAGCAGACCACCGTCATCAACTGGTGGCTGGACCGCTAGACGACCCACAGGCAGGGGGGGG
>JBBDIC010000005.1:3032-9095 GCA_040880625.1 Dehalococcoidia bacterium
CAGCGGGACGCCGCGCGGCGTCCCGCTGCCTCGACTGACGCTCTGGAAGGAGCGCCTCGTGGGCGCCTACATCCTCCGCCGGCTGATGTTCGGGCTGGTGACGATCTGGCTCGTGACGATCATCGTGTTCGTCGGGCTCCGCGTCGTCGTGCCGATCTTCTACGGCGACGTGGTGGACATCATCGCCGGCGAGTACGCCGCGGACCCCGCCTTCGAGGAGCAACTGCGCGAGCAGTTCGGGCTCGACGCCGGGCTCGTGGACCAGTACGTCTCGTGGATCGGCGACACGCTGCGGGGCGACATGGGCGAGTCGCTCATCAGCGGCCGCTCGATCGCGGGCGAGTTGAAGCGCCGCGTCCCCGTCTCGCTCGAACTCGGACTGCTGGGGCTCGCCTCGGCCGTCTTCCTCGCGATCCCCATGGGCGCGGTGGCGGCGTTGATGCAGGACCGCAAGCCGGACTACGTGCTGCGCATCTACGCCATCGGCTCCAACTCCGTGCCCGGGTTCTGGATCGCGATCCTGATCATCACCTTCGGGTCGCTCTGGTTCCGATGGGCGCCGCCCATCAACTACGAGCACTTCATCGATGACCCCATCGCGCACCTGAAGATCATCGCGATCCCGGCGCTCCTCGTGGGCCTCACGCCCTCCGGCGGACTGCTACGCATCATGCGCACGCAGATGCTTGAGGTGCTGCGCCAAGACTACATCCGCACCGCGCGCGCCAAGGGCCTCACGGAGCGCACGGTGGTGCTCCGCCACGCGATGCGGAACTCGCTCATCCCGATCGTCACGCTCATCGGCCTCGCGCTGCCGGGCGTGATCGCGGGGACCGCGCTGTACGAGGCGATCTTCGTGCTGCCGGGGATGGGACTGTACCTGGTGCGGTCCACCGTGCAACTCGACTACCCCGTCATCCAGGCGACCAACCTGGTGTTCGCGGTCCTGATCGTGGGGGCCAACCTGCTGGTGGACATCTCCTACACATTCCTGGATCCGCGCATCCGGTACTCCTAGCCGGAGGGACAGGTAGAGAGGGCTCGCATGGCGTCCCAGACCACAAGCGGTTCCCTGCCAGCGCGCCAGCCGTTCGCCGTCCAGCGAGGGCTGCTCGGCGCGGTGCGCGTCATCACGCGCTTCGCCACGCGCCAGCCGCTGGGCTTCGCCGGCGGGGCGATCGTCACCGTCTTCGTCTTCCTGGCGATCTTCGCGGACGTCGTCGCGCCCTACGACCCGCACGCCATCGACCTGCGCGCGCGCCTCCAGGGGCCGAGCAGCGCGCACTGGCTGGGCACGGACCAGGTGGGGCACGACGTGCTGTCGCGGCTGATCTACGGCGCGCGGCTGTCGCTCATGATCGGCTTCGGTGCGGTGATCATCTCGTCCTCGATCGCCACGGTGCTCGGGCTGCTGTCGGCATACATCGGCGGGTGGCTGGACACGATCATGCAGCGCTTCATCGACGCGTGGATCGCGCTGCCGGACCTGGTGATCCTGATCACCTTCGCCGGCATCGTGCGCCGCATCCCGGACGCGAACATGATCATGGCGCTGCTCTTCGCGCTCGCCTTCCTCCGCATCGCCCCCGCCACGCGCCTGATCCGCTCCGTGGTCCTGGAACTTCGAGGACGCCCGTTCATCGAGGCAGCGGAGTCCGCCGGCGCCACGCCACTCCGCGCGATGGTGCAGCATGTGCTGCCCAACGTGTTCCCGCTCATCTTCATCACCGCCACCGTCGCCCTCCCCGGCGCGATCCTGGCGGAGGCCGCGCTGTCCTTCCTCGGGCTCGGGCCGGCCGGCGAGGCGTCGTGGGGCCAGATGCTGAGCGTGGACGGGCGCGACTTCTTCCGGCGCCAGCCGGGCCTGGCGATCTGGCCGGGCGTCGCGATCGCGCTCTCGGTGTTCGGATTCAACATGTTCGGCGACGCCCTGCGCGATATCCTCGACCCGCGCCTGCGGGGGCGCCGGTAGGAGATCGTTTGCCCCGGGCTTGCACCCACCGTCGTCTCGTTGCACGATGGCGGGAGTTACTGACGTGCGCGTGAGGGTTAGGATCGCCGGCCGCGATGCTGTGCGCTCGCCCTTCTCGCGATGGAGTGTGGTTTGAAGCAGAACGTCCTCGTCCGCATCCTCGCCTACGCCTGGTTCTACCGCGGGCAACTGCTGTTCACCCTGGGGGCCACCTTCGCGGCCGGCGTCTTCGCCCTCGCGATCCCCACCATCGCCGGCGAGGCCGTCACGGGCGCGCTGACCCAGCAGCGCGAGGGCGCCGTGAACCTGCGCCCGCTCCTGCTGATCGCGGCAGCCCTCGGCGTCGCGGCCGTCCTCCGCGCGGTGTTCGCGTACGCCCAGCAGTACATGGGCGAGAAACTCGGCCAGTCGGTGGCCTACCGCATCCGCAACGCCATGTACGAGCGCCTCCAGCGCCTCTCCTTCGCCTACCACGACGAGGCGCAACTGGGACAGATCATGTCCCGCGCCACGCAGGACGTGGAGGCGATCCGCATGTTCATCAACATGGGCGTCGTGCGGCTCTCCTACCTGGTGGTGCTGCTGATCGTCGCCGTGGTGATGACGGCGCGCGAAAACATGACGCTCGCGCTCGCCTCGTGGTCCTTCATGCCGGTGATCGCCGTGGTCTCCATCCTCATGAGCCGCCGCCTGCGCCCGCTGTGGACGGAGGTGCAGGACGCCCAGGGCCGCATGGGCAACGTCCTGCAGGAGGCGCTCTCCGGTGCGCGCGTGGTGAAGGCCTTCAACCGCGAGGGCCACGAGCAGCAGAAGTTCGAGCGCGACACGCTCGCCCTGTTCAACACCGCCTACCAGACCAACCGCATCCAGGCCTTCAACAACCCGCTGCTCACCTCCCTGAACGCCGCCGGCCTGGTGGTCACCGCGATCGTCGGCGCGTATGAGATCTCGGAGGGGCGGCTGAACGCCGGCCAACTCACGGCGTTCCTCGTCTACTTCCAGATCCTCCAGGCGCCCATCCGCATGCTGGGCTTCATGGTCAACATCTTCAGCCGCACCCAGTCCGCCGGTGAGCGCGTCTTCGAGATCCTGGACGCCGAGAGCGCCGTACAGGAGAAGCCCGGCGCGCCCGCGCTCGGCAGCGTCTCCGGCCACGTCCGCTTCGAGGACGTCTCGTTCGCCTACCGCACCGGCGCGAAGGTCCTGGACCGCGTCACCCTCGAGGCCACGACCGGCCAGGTCGTCGCCCTCGTGGGCCCCACGGGCTCCGGGAAGTCGTCGCTGGTGAACCTGATGCCGCGCTTCTACGACGTGACCGGCGGCCGCATCGTCATCGACGGCACGGACATCCGAGACGTAACCATCGCCTCGCTGCGCGAGTCGATCGGCATCGTGCAGCAGGACGTGTTCCTGTTCATCGACACGATCCGGGAGAACATCCGCTACGGCCGCCTCAGCGCGAGCGACGCCGAGGTGGAGCAGGCGGCGAAGGTCGCCCGCATCCATGACTTCATCCTCACGCTGCCGGATGGCTACGACACCTGGGTCGGCGAGCGCGGCATCACGCTCTCCGGCGGGCAGAAGCAGCGCATCTCCATCGCCCGCACGCTCCTCCTGGACCCGGCGATCCTGATCCTGGACGACTCGACCTCCAGCGTGGACATGGAGACGGAGTACCTCATCCAGCAGGCGCTGCAGGACCTGATGACGGGCCGCACCACCTTTGTCATCGCGCAGCGCCTGCGCACCATCCGCAACGCGGACCAGGTGCTGGTGCTGGACCAGGGCCGCGTGGTGCAGCGCGGCAGCCACGACGAGTTGATCACCCAGGACGGCATCTACAAGCGCATCTACGACCTGGAACTCAAGGACCAGGAAGAGGCGTTCGTAGAGGGCCAGCGCACCGGCGCCGCCGGCGGCGCCCCGGCGCTCGGCTCCTAGGAGGCCATCGATGTCGATGTTCGGCGGCGGTGGTGGCGGAGGCATGGGCGGCGGCTGGGGCGCCGGCGGGCGCATCGGCCCCGGCATGGGCGAGATGCGCCGCGGCCTGCGCGGCGACGACGGCTGGACCGACGACGACCTCGGCAAGGTCTACGACGGCGAGGTCATCCGGCGCCTGGGCCCGTACCTCGCGCCGTTCAAGATGCGGGGCGCCGTCGCGCTGATCGGCGTGGTCGGCTTCGCCGTCGCCAACGCCTTCCAGCCGCGCTTCATCAGTTTCCTCATCGACGGCGCGATCGCCGGCGACCTGGACACGGTCTACAACTGGGGCATCTGGCTCGGCGCGTTCGTGCTGGCCGGGTGGCTGTTCCAGTACCTGCAACTGGCGCAAACCGGCTACATCGGCCACCGCATCCTGTTCCGGCTGCGGAACGACATGTTCGCCCACATCCAGAAACTGTCGCTGTCCTTCCTCGACCGGCACGAGGTGGGCCGCATCATGTCGCGCGTCACGGGCGACGTGCAGTCGCTCCAGGAACTGCTGACCACGGGCAGCCTGCAGATCATCGCGGAGGTGCTCTCGGTCGTCCTCGTGGTGGGCATCCTGGTCCAGATGGACCTCATCCTGGCGTTGGCGATGCTGGTGTCCGTGCCGCTGCTGGTGGTGGGGATGCTGCTCTGGCAGCGCCGCGCCCGCGAGGCGTTCGTCACCGTCCGGCAGGCGATCTCCGGCGTGAACACCACCATCAACGAGAACGTCTCCGGCGTGCGCGTCATCCAGTCCCTGGGCCGCGAGGAGGAGAACTCCAAGCGCTTCGAGCAGATCAACCGCCAGAACTTCAACGCCACCGTGGACGCCGGCCGCCTGAGCGCCATCGTGCTCCCCATGGTGGAGGGCGCCGTGGCGCTGTCCACGGCGGTGATCATCGTCTTCGGCGGCTACCGCCTCGCGCAGGGCGCGATCACCGTGGGCGAGATGGGCATCTTCATCTTCTACGCCCAGCGCTTCTTCGAACCGATCCGCGCCCTGGTCATGCAGTACACCCAGATCCAGCGCGCCATGGCCGGCGGCCAGCGCATCATCGAGGTGCTGGACACCCAGCCCGAGGTCGTCGACGCCCCGGAGCCGCAGGCCGTGGAGATCCGCGGCCAGGTGGACTTCCAGGACGTGACGTTCCACTACATCGAGGGCCGCCCGGTGCTGCACGGCATCACGCTGCACGTGGAGCCCGGCCAGACCATCGCCTTCGTCGGCCAGACCGGCGCCGGCAAGAGCACGATGATCAACCTCATCAGCCGCTTCTACGACATCACCGGTGGCAGCCTGCGCATCGACGGCGTGGACGTGCGCGAGATCGCGCAGGCGGACCTGCGTCGACAGATCGGCATCGTCCTGCAGGACCCGTTCCTCTTCTCCGGCACCATCCGCGACAACATCCGCTACGGCCGCCTGGACGCCACGGACGAGGAGATCGAGGAGACCGCGCGCCTCCTGGGCGCCCACGAGTTCATCGCGCGCCTGGCGGACGGCTACGACACGGTGCTGGCGGAACGGGCGCACAACCTGTCCATCGGCCAACGCCAGCTCGTCTCGTTCGCCCGCGCGATGATCGCGGACCCTCGCATCCTCGTCCTGGACGAGGCCACGGCGAACGTGGACACGCAGACGGAGCAGGTCATCCAGCGTGCGCTCGGCCGGCTGCTGAAGGGCCGCACGTCCTTCGTCATCGCCCACCGCCTCTCGACGATCCGCGACGCCGACCTCATCGTCGTCCTGGACGCTGGCCGCATCGCCGAGCAAGGCACGCACGAGGAACTCCTCGCGCAGGACGGCATCTACGCGCGCCTCTACAAGATGACCTACGCCGGCAACACCAACGGCGCCACCCCCGCCGTCGGCGCCGACACCCCTCGGGGTTAGCGGAGCCCCCTCAGTCCGCCGTGCGCCAGTGGCTGCGGAGCATGCGGTCGAAGTAGGCGCGGACGTCTGCGCCGGCGCGGCCGCTGAGCATTTGCACGCCGTGCGAGCGGCCGGGGTACTTGAGCGCCTGCGTGGGCAGGAGTTGCGCGGCCTCCCGGAACTGGTCCAGCGAGTAGGCCGCCGAGAGGTCCTCGCGGCTGGCGACGAGCGACAGGCGGCCTCGCAGGTG
>JBBDIC010000006.1:0-3214 GCA_040880625.1 Dehalococcoidia bacterium
TCTCCGGCTCCAGGTCGTAGATCCGCGGGCGCGTCTGGCGGCCGATGCTGAGGAGGTCGCGGAAGCCCTCGGTGGTCACGAGGGCGGTGCGGGCGCCGCGGCGCTGGAGGACGGCGTTGGTCGCCACGGTGGTGCCGTGGACCACCAGGTCCGGGACGACATCGAGTTCCCGGACGCCCTCGATGACCGCGCGGCCCGGGTCGTCCGGCGTCGAGGGACGCTTGTGGATGCGGAAGGCGCCGTCGCTCCACAGCAGGAAGTCCGTGAACGTCCCGCCGACATCGACCCCGAGGAGCGTGCTCACGGGCGCATCCTACCAGCGGAACGGACGCCCTCGATGTCAGGGGCCTGCGGACGGTCCCTCGGTGGGGCTGAAACGGGATTGTTAGGCCGGGTATGTGGCTGTGACTCAGGCATCATGCTGCATCGTCCAACCTCGCAGTAGCGCCTCCGGGGACCGCCCAGCAGGGCGCGCCTCGACAGGCGAAGACCACCGGACAGACCACGAGGACAAGAGGTGACGCATGGCGCGAGCAGCCAAAGAGATCACGGTCGCGGCCCCGCTGCGCTCCGTGTACAACCAGTGGACCCAGTTCGAGTCCTTCCCCAACTTCATGGAGGGCGTTGAGGAAGTCCGTCAGATCACGGACCGCCGCCTGCACTGGCGAGCGACGATCGCCGGCAAGCAGCAGGAGTGGGAAGCCGAGATCGAGGAGCAGGTGCCGGACCAGAAGATCGTCTGGCGCGCCACCTCCGGCGACAACAACGCCGGCTGGGTGACCTTCGAGGCGGCCGGCGCTGGCGAGACCAAGGTCCACCTGGAGATGTCCTACGAGCCCGAAGGCGTCGTGGAGAACGTCGGCGACGCCCTCGGACTCGTCGAGCGGCGCGTTGAGGGTGACCTGAAGCGCTTCAAGGAGTTCATCGAGGAGCGCGGCGGCCAGGAGACGGGCGCGTGGCGCGGCGAGATCGAGAACAAGGACGCGCCCGGCGGCCACACGCAGGGACAGGGCACCCGGGGCGAACTGGGCGGCGACCAGAAGGCCGACCTCTAGGCTCCACGCCCGAGGCGGTACGCAACGTGCTGCTTGAGCAGGGGGACGTCGCGAGGCGTCCCCCTGTTGCCGTGTGTGAAGGGGGAACGTTGATCGTGCGGATCGTGGTTGGTAGCGTTGAAGCATTCGTTTCGCCCCTCGATGCGCCCCTCAGACCGAGGTCACGCCGTCGCGCGGCTCCACACACACTGGGATGACACCACATGCCTGACACCTACGAGGTCGACAGCCGGACCACGACCGGCAAAGCCGTGAAGAAACTGCGCCGGGAGGGCGTGCTGCCCGCCTCGATCTACGGGCGCGGCATCGAGTCGGTGGCGGTGCAACTGCCGTACATCATGGCGCGTGACCTGATGAACGCGCACGGGTACAACTCGCTCATCAACGTGAAGGTCCAGGGCGAATCGAAGACCCGGCCGGTCGTGGTGAAGCAGGTGGACCAGAACCCGGTGACGCGTGAACTCTGGCACCTGGACTTCTACCAGGTGGATCTGACCCGCAAGATCTCCGGCCCCGTCACGGTGCACTTCACCGGCGAGGCCCCCGCCGTCCACGACCACGCCGGGGTGCTGGTCATCCACGCCGACACCGTGGAGGTCGAGGCGCTTCCGAGCGACATGCCGGAGTCTCTCGAGGTCTCGCTCGAGTCGCTCACCGAACTCGACATGTACCTCTACGCCCGGGACGTCGCCACGCCCGAGGGCGTCGAGGTGATCACGGACGGCGAACACCTGCTGGCCGCCATGACGCGCCCGCGCCTGGTGGTGGACGAGGACGAGGCCGCCGTCGCCGAGGGCGAGCAGGAGGCCGCCGAGGCTGCCGAGGGCGAGACGCCGGCTGAGGAGGGCGCGGAGACCTCCGAGGAAGCACCCGCCAGCGAGTAGCGTTTGCCCAGGCCCCCTGGCCTACGGCTGCACGACGAACGCCGCCCCGCGAGGGGCGGCGTCTTGCTGTTGCCCGGAGTTCCCCTCGGTCGTGGCGTTCATGACATCAGTGCGCAACTGTCCGCAGGCCGCGGCGATCTCCTGGCCGCGCTCCACTCGGACGGTGGCGTTGACGCCGTGCGCCTGTAGTTCGCGCTGGAACGCGCGCACGCGCTCGCGGGAGGGGCGGCGCAGGTCCGCGCCGGCGGTGGGGTTGTAGGGGATCAGGTTCACGTGCGCCTGGATGCCGCGGATCTTCTCGGCCAGGCGGGCCGCCTGCTCGGGCTCGTCGTTCACGTGGTCCAGCAGCGCGTACGCGAACGTGACGCGCCGCCCGCGCTTCTGGATGTAGCCCCGCGACGCCTCGACGAGGTCGTCGATGGTGACGCCGGTGGCGGTGGGGATGAGGCGGCGGCGCAGGTCGTCGTCCGGCGCGTGGAGCGAGACGGTCAGGCCGATCTGCAGGCCCTCGTCGCCCAGGCGCTCAATGGCCCGCACGAGGCCGACCGTGGAGACGGTGATGCCCCGCGCGCGCATGTCCAGGCCGTCCGCGTGCACCATCCAGCGGATCGCGCGCACCGTGGCGGCGTAGTTCGCCAGCGGCTCGCCCATCCCCATGAAGACCACGTTGGTCACGCGCCGCTCGCGCGCGAAGTACAGCACCTGCGCGAGGATCTCCGAGGGCCGCAGGTTGCGCGTGAACCCCTGCTGTCCCGTGGCGCAGAACGAGCACGCCATCGCGCAGCCCACCTGCGTCGAGACGCACACGGTCGTGCGCTCCGGCATCGAGGCAGCGCCGTCATCGAGTGCGGCCGGCGGCGAGCCCTCGGGATCGGCGTCGCCGAGGTCCCCATCGCCGGAGTCGTAGTCCATGCGCACGGCCTCGACCGCCTCGCCGCCACCGAGGTCGAGCAGCACCTTCGTCGTCGCGCCGTCGTCGGCCGCGCGCGAGGTGATGAGGGGCAGCGGCGCCAGCGTGAACGCTCCGGCGAGGCGGGCGCGGAGGGCGGCCGGCAGGTTCGTCATCGCCTCGAAGTCCGTCGCGCCGTGGCGGAGCGCCCACTGCGCTACCTGGCGCGCGCGGAAGCGCGGTTCGCCCCAGGCGGCGAGTTCGGCCTCGATCTCCTCAAGGGAGAGGTCCAGGAGGTGGGGGCGTGCGTCTGGCAGGGCGGCGTCGGGCGGCATGGATCGAGTTTACGCGCGTGCCGGCCGCAGGAACCTCCACGAACCGACGGC
>JBBDIC010000006.1:3314-8935 GCA_040880625.1 Dehalococcoidia bacterium
GAGAGCAGCGCCAGCGCGCCGCTGCCGCAGACCACCACGGCGCGCGCGACGCGGCCCGGCAGCAACGGCGTCAGTTCGCCCCCGTCGCCAGCCAGCACGGTGCCCGGCGGCGCGTCGAGGTCTGCCGTGAGCGGCCACGCCTGGTGCACCGTGAGCGCCTCGCCTCGGTAGGTGGTGGCGGCCAGGGGCCACGGGTGGAACGCCCGCACGCGGCGCGCGATCGCCTCCGCGCTGTCGGTCCAGTCGATGACGCTGTCCGCCCGCGACAACTTCGGCGCGTACGTGGCTGACGAGGCGTCCTGCGGCGTCTCGACGGCTTCGCCGGCCACCCAGCGCGGCAGCACATCCGCGAGCAGCGCCGCGCCGAGGTCCGCGATACGCGCGGTGAGCGTCCCGGTGGTGTCGAGTGGGCCGACGGGCGTCTCCGACCGCGCGATCACGGGGCCGGCGTCCACCTCGCGCACGACGCGCATGATCGTCGCGCCGGCGGTGGCGTCGCCGGCGAGGATCGCGCTCGCGACGGGCGACGCGCCTCGATGCCGCGGCAGCAGCGAGGCGTGGACGTTCAGGACCTGGTGCGGGAACGCCTCCAGCAGGTGGTTGGGCAGGATGTGGCCGGATGCGGCCACCACGCCCACGTCGGGGCGCAGCGCCAGCAGCGCTGCGGTGGTGTCGCGGCGTACCTTCTCCGGCTGGAAGAACGCCTCCACGCCGCCCTCCAGCGCCGCTTCCTTCACCGCGGTCATCTGAGGGCGCCCGCTGCGGCCGCGCGGGCGGTCGGGCTGCGTGACGACGGCGACCACCTCGGCGCCCGGCAGGGCGAGGCAGGCGCGCAGGCTGGGGACGGCGTAGTCCGGCGATCCGAAGAAGACGATGCGCATCGGAGGCACTCTAGCCGTGTACCGCGGCGGAGGGGACGGCGGGTGCGCGGCTGGTCAGTCCAGCCGCCAGAGGTGGACGTCCTGGAAGCGGCTGGACGGCGACGACAGGATGCGCGTCACGAAGCCGCGCAGGCCCTCGGGGTGGACGTAGGCGCGCTGGGGGTAGGCGACGACGCGGCTCGCCCCGAGTTCCTCGAAGCGGTCGAGGAACTGCGCATACAGGTCGCGGCGCTCGGCGACGTCCAGCGTGGTGCGCGCCGCCTCGAGCAGCGCGTCCGCCTCCTGATCTGAGAACGCGGCGACGTTGCCGGCGCCGATCTGCGAGGTGTGCCAGCCGGTGTACGGGTCCGGGTCCGCGCCGGCCTCCCAGCCGAACAGCGCCAGGTCGTACGAGGCGGTCCGCAGGTAGTCCGAGATCACGCGCTGCGCCGGCTGCGCGATCACCTGCACCGTCACGCCCTGCGCGCCGAGCTGGTCCGCGAGGGCCTGCGCGAGCGCCACGCGGTCTTCCTGGCCGTTGGTGACCAGTTCCAGCGTGAGCGGCTGTCCGCCGCGCTGGCGCAGGCCACCCGGCCCGCGTTCCCAGCCGGTGGCGTCCCACAGCGCATCGAGGTCGGGCGGCGCACCTGGCGTGTCGGCGTCGCTGTCCGTGCCGTCCGTGCCGTCCGTGCCGCCCGTGCCGGCCGCGCCGTCCTCGATCGCCGGGTGCGCCCATGAGCCCGGGACGACGACACCGCCGCCGGCGAGTGCGTTGCTGCCCGCCGCCTGGAGCGCCGCCGCCGGGTCGATCGACGCGAGGATCGCGCGCCGGAGGACCGCTTCGGTCAGCGGGCTGCGCGAGTTGTTGAGGTACAGCACGGTGTACGAGTCGCCGTGCAGCAGGTCGACCGCCGCGCCGTCCTCGCGCAACGCCTCGATGGTCGTCTCGCTGCCGGCGGCGGGGAGGAGGGCGGCGTCCACGGCGCCGTCGCGCAGCATCTGCGCCTGCTCCGTGGCGTCCTCCGCGAAGCGCAACTCGATGCGGGCGATGTCCGGTGTGCCCAGGACGTAGGAGGTGTTGTGCTCCAGGACCGCGCGGCCGTCCTCGAGTGCGATGAGGCGGTAGGGCCCTGTGCCTACGGGGTCGCGATCGAACGGTGGCGTCTCGAAACTGCCGCTGCGCGCCATTCGGTCCGCTAGGTGCTCCGGCAGCAGCCCGACGGTGGCGCGCACGAGGAAGTCCGCGGCCGGCTCCGGCAGGCGTATTAGGACGGTCAGCGAGTCCGCGACGAACACCTGCACGCCGGCCCACTCCGCGCGGAGCGCCGCTGATCCCTCGAACGACTCGGACTGGATGCGGGCGATGGTGAAGGCCACGTCGCCGGCGTCGAAGGCCGCGCCGTCCTGCCAGGAGACGCCGGGCCGGAGGTGGAACGTGTACGTGAGGCCGTCCGGCGTGACCTCCCAGCGCTGCGCGAGTTCGGGCTCCGGCGCGCCGTCCGCCCTGAGCCGCATGAGGCCGCCGAAGACGAGCGCCGCCAGGTCCGCCTCCGCCTCGTTGGCGGGTTCCACGTGGGGGTTGACCCGCGAGGGGACCCCGACGACCGCCTCGACATAACGGGCGTCGCCGGGCTGGCCGGGCGTGGCGGCGCGCACCCAGCCGGCGGCGAGCAGGACGAGGCCGGCGACGAGGAGGAGGGTGAGCGGGCCCCGGCGCACGGATGGCATCGGGAGGCCTCGCGGCCGCTAGGAGGCCGCGACGCTCCAGGCGGACATGCCGATGAAGATCGCGACGACCAGGATGGTCAGCCGGTGCATCGAGCGCTGCAGTCCGCGCCGCGTGCGGAACGAGGCGTCCTGTCCACCAAGGGCGGCGCCGAAGCCCGTGCCGCGCACCTGGAGCAACACCAGGATGATCAGGAGCGTGGAGATCAGGATCTGGGCCAGCGAGAGGAAGGAGCGAAGTTCCATGGTCTCCGCAGGCTACGGCTCGCCCGTTTCACCGGCAAGCGAGGAGGGCGCGCCGGACGTCGCCGCCGGCGCACGCAGCGCCACCTCGATGCCCACGCGGGCGCGCAGGTCGCGCTCGAAGTAGGCGCGCATGACGGCGGAGGCTAGCGCCTCGCCGTCATGGCGGTAGCGCTTCTCGTGGTCGACCAGGTCGGAGAGCAGCAGGCGCGCCGCGCCGTAGTCCGCGTCGCCGGGGGCGACGACGGGATCGGACTGCCACTCGCCCGGTAGCGCGGAGGCGGGGAGGTTGCTGTTCGCCAGCACGGCGTCGGCCACGTCGTCGCGGCCCATGTGGCGGCGGATGGCGGCGTAGTGGTCGGCGGCGTCGTAGCCGTTCGTCTCGCCCAACTGCGTCGCCACGTTGGAGATGTAGACCTTGTAGGCGCGCGATTCCACCATCGCCTTCTCGATGCCGTGCACCAGCAGGTTCGGGATGATCGAGGTGTAGAGGCTGCCGGGGCCGATCACCACCAGGTCGGCATCGCGGATCGCGGCGGCCGCCTGCGGGTGGGCCTCCACGTCTCGCGGCTCCAGCCGGACCTCCGTTGGCGGGGTGCCGGACTCCGGGATGGCGGACTCGCCGCGTACCTCGCGGCCGTCGTCGAAGCGCGCGATGAGTGCGACGTCCGCGAGCGTCGACGGGACGATGCGCCCGCGCACCGCGAGCACGCGCGAGGTCTCCTCGATGGCGGTCTCGATGCTGCCGGTGACCTCCGCCATGGCGGTGATGAAGAGGTTGCCGAAGGAGTGGCCGGAGATGCCGTCTCCGGCGCGCTCGTCAAAACGATACTGGAAGAGTTCCGTGACCAGCGGCTCGGCGTCTGCGAGCGCGGCGATGCAGTTGCGGATGTCGCCGGGGGGCAGCACCTGCAGCGTCTCGCGCAGGCGTCCGGACGAGCCGCCATCGTCCGCGACGGTGACCACGGCCGTGAGGTTGGAGGAGTACTGCTTCAGGCCGCGCAGCAGGTTCGACAGCCCCGTGCCGCCGCCGATGGCGACGATCTTGGGGCCGCGCTCGCGGGTGCGGTTGCGGTAGACCATGTCCACCACGTCGTTGGGCCGCGTGGAGGGCGGCAAGACCGCCAGGGCGATGGACTGGTTGAGTTTCCACGCGCCGATCACGGTCAGTGTGCCGGCGACGCTGATGAACAGCAGCCCTCTCACCCAGCGGGGGAGGAACTGGAGCGTGGCCTCGGAGGCCCACTCGGGGAAGACGAAGATCGTGTACGCCTCGCGCAGGAGGTAGGCGAAGCCGAGGCCCATGATCGCGGTGGCCACGACGAGCAGCAGGAGCCAGCGCTTGATGTGCAGCCCGAAATAGAGCCACTTCGTAAAGTTATTGCGACTCACGAGGTCCCTCGCTGCCGCCCGCCCTGCATGAGAGTAAAGCGCGCGCCATGTAACGCGTCAAGTATTGGAGTGCTTCCCGAGTAACAGAAGCGTCACTGTTGGCGGTCAATTGCCGGCGTCCAGCCGCCGCCGCAGCAGGTCCGTGACCTGGTTGGCGTCCGCCCGGCCCTTCGCCTCGCGCATCACCTGGCCCACGAGGAACCCGATCGCGCTCGGCTTGCCGCCGCGGTAGTCCTCCACCGCCTTCGGGTTCGCGTCGATCGCCCGCGCCACGATCGCGTCGATGGCGCCCTCGTCGCTGACGGCGCCCAGGCCGCGCGCCTGCACCACCGCCGAGGGCCGCTCGCCGGCCTCGAAGACCACGCCCAGCACCTCCTTGGCCGTGGTGGACGTGACCTCGCCGGCCTCGGCCATGCGCACCAGTTCCGCGATATGGGAGGGCGTGACGGGCGTGTCCGACAGTTCCGCCTCCTGGCCGCGCTCGTTCAGGTGCTTCGCCACCTCGCCGATGAACCACAGCGCCACCGGCCGTGCGAGGGCGGCCCCCGCCTCCGCCACCGCCTGCTCGTAGGCGTCTGAGCGTTCGCGGGAGTCCGTGAGCGTGCGCGCCTCGTCGGCGGTCAGGCCGTAGTCGCGCTCGAAGCGCGCGCGGCGTGCGTCCGGCAGTTCCGGCATGCGGCCCCGGATCTCCTCGCGCACCGCATCGTCGATGACGAGCGGGGGGAGGTCCGGCTCCGGGAAGTAGCGGTAGTCGTGGGCCTCTTCCTTGGAGCGCTGCGAGACGGTCTCGCCGGTGGCGTCCACGTAGCCGCGCGTCTCCTGCACCAGCCGCCCGCCGCCGTCGAGGACGGCCGCCTGGCGCTCGATCTCGAACTCGATCGCCCGCTGCACGGAGCGGAAGGAGTTCATGTTCTTGACTTCCACCTTCGTGCCGAGTTCCTCCTGGCCGCGCGGCCGGAGCGAGACGTTGGCGTCGCAGCGCAACTGCCCCTTCTCCATGTCCGCGTCCGCGATCCCCAGGTAGCGCATGGTCTGGCGCAACTTGCGCAGAAACGCCCCCGCCTCCGCGCCGGAGTGCATGTCCGGCCGCGTCACCAGTTCCATCAGCGGCGAACCGGAGCGGTTCACGTCGATCAGCGCGTACGCCTCGGCGCCGTCGTCGCGGTGGAGGAGGCGTGCGGTGTCCTCCTCCAGGTGGATGCGCTCCAGTTGGACGCGCCGTGTCCGGCCGTCCACCTCGATCTCCAGTTCGCCGCCGACGCAGAACGGCTGGTCGTACTGGGAGATCTGGTAGCCCTTCACCAGGTCCGGGTAGGGGTAGTTCTTGCGGTCGAACTTGGCGTGGCGCGGGATCTCGCAGCCCAGCGCCAGCCCGGCCATGATCGTGAAGGCCACGGCCTG
>JBBDIC010000007.1:0-4012 GCA_040880625.1 Dehalococcoidia bacterium
GAGCGCGCTAGTTCGGCGAGCCCTTCAGCCCCTGGAGCGAGCGCAGCCAGTAGATCTCGTTGCGGTGCCCGTAGATGTGCGTCATCACGTGGTTGCCGATGATCGCCTCCACCGGCTCCTCGCCGGACGGCGCGTTGCGCCACGGCCGCATCACGGCCAGGTCGGCGTCGGACATGCCCTCGAGGTAGGCGTCGCAGTCGGCGATCACGCCGTCGGCGTACTCCATGAACGCGGCGTAGTCGTCCACGCGGACCTCGCGTGCCTGGTCCGGCGAGTGGCCCGTGCCCTGTCCCGCCTCCGGCAGGCCGAGGCGCGCCGCCCAGCCCTCGCGCGCCCAGCGCTCGTCGGCGTTCCAGAGGAGGCGGCTGCCGATGACGTCCGCGGTGCGGTAGCCGTGCCACAGGATCCACCCGATCGAGTGGTGCTGGTCGTCCGGCGTGTAGTTCAACTGCTCCACGGTCAGGTCCGCGGTGGAGTCCTTCAGCGAGCGGTGCAGCCGCGCGAACGAGTCCCGGATGAAGTCGCTGGTCGCCATCTCGCCCTCCTCGATGCCGTCCCGCCTCGACGCTCGCGGGCTGGCCGGACGGGGCCACTGTAGGCCCCTCGATACGTCTTTGACGCGGGGCGAGGCGCTGGCTTGACGGCCCGCGCAACACCGCGCGGGAGATGTCTCGAAGACGGCACAGGGCGTCCGGGCGCGACTCGGAAACGCAAGGCTCGCGTGCATATCGTGCTCTCAAGAACACACCGGACGCGCTCCCAGCCGCGCGTCTCATCAACAGTCCTAGAAGGCAGACCCGGAATGATCCTCTTCGTCCCCCACGCCGCCGATGACCAGAGCCGTACCTACTCGCACGAACTTGCCCGCCGCCTCCCCGACATCGGCGTCCTACAGGCGCCGGACCCGGCCGCCGATGACGACGCCGCCTGGCCGGGTTCCTCGCGGGTGCGCTCCACGTGGCAGTCGTTCCAACTGTCGCGGCACCTCCAGCGCCTGCGTGAGCCGGTCCATCTGCCCTCGGAAGGCCTGGCGCGCTACGCGATGAACCTGCGCGTGCCGTACCTGGTGACCGTCCACGGCGACGGCTCGGACCTGGGGCGGCGGGACGTGAAGGCCCTGCGCCGCGCGGCCGGGCTCATCGCCTTCGACGCCGGCCTGAGGGACAGCCTCGTCGACGACCTCGGCATCGCCGAGGAGCGCGTGTACCTGGTGGCGGACGCCCCCGGCGCACGCGAGACACACCGCATCTACGAGGCGCTGGAGACGGCGTACTACCAGGGCACGGTCAACCGCGCCTCCGACGCCGGCTTCCGCGTGGCGTTGAGCGCCCCCCGATAGGCAGACGTCCCCTCCTGGACGGCCCCCCCAGAGGCGCGGAGCAATCCGCGCCTCTGTCTTTGTGCGCGGCGCACGTGCCGGTCCCGGGCTGGCGCGCCCCTGATACGTTCGAGGCGAAGCGCGACGCGCAGAGGAGGCCCTCATGCCCGGCGACATGACCGACACCGAGATCGACGCGTTCCTGCGCGAGCCGCGCGTCGCGGTCCTCGCCACCGTGGACGCACGAGGGCGCCCGCGCACCGCCCCCGTCTGGTTCCTCTGGGAGGACGGCGCTGCCACCCTCTTCACGTCCCGGTCCACCCTGAAGTGGCGCAACCTGGAGCGCGACCCGCGCGCCTCGCTCTGCGTGGACCACCGCGAGCCGCCGTACGCCTCCGTGATCCTCGACGGGCGGGTGGAGGAGGCGACCGGCCGCTCGCTGTACGAGGACGTGCGCCGCATGGCCCTCGCCTACTACGGCGCGCACGAGGGCGAGCGCTTCGCCGAGGGCTACCGTCGCGACCGCCCGGAGGTGGCGCACTTCCGTCTCGTGCCGGAACGCGTGACGGCGACGCGGTCGTAGCGGGTCCGCGCCGAAAGGAGGCGAGATGCGGCGACCCGACCGGACTTGGATGTTGGTTGTAGTGCTGGCTTCCGTAGGCCTCGTGGCGGTGGCCGTGTTGACGTTCGCCCTCCTGCGCCCCGGAGCCGACGGCGTCGAGACCCAGGCGCAGGGGCCGGGCGACCAGATGTACGACGACGCCGCGGTACTCCAGGCGGACCTCGGCGTGCCCGTGGCGACGCTGGGCGCCCTGCCTGCCGGGTTCGTCGCGCGCGGCGCCTCCGCCGAGCGAACGGCAAATCCCGACACCGGCGCCCCGGTGGTGGTCGTCACGCAGCGCTGGGTACACGAGGAGTCGGGCGCGCCGCTGACGCTCTTCCAGGACCCCCGCGTCACGGGCATCCTCGGTGACCGGCCGGCGGATGGCAGCCGTGCGGACGCCCCCCTCGAAGAGGACCGAGACGACGCCGGGCGTCCGCTCTCGCTACAGCCGCGAGAGGTCACGATCGGGGGCTGGGAGGGCGAGGAGTTCATCTACGAGCCCACGCCAGGCCGCCCCTATCGCCTGATCTCCCAGTACTGGCGCACCGAGGAATCCGCCTATGTCCTGTCGGTGGGCCTGACGGCCGGGGTGACCGAGGATGTGGCGCGCTCGCTCGCGAAGTCTGTGGTCACACCCTGAGTCGGCGGGGCACCCTGACGGCGGCGGGCGCACGTGGGATGCTCCGCGTGCAGGGAGAGGGCGACCGATGGCGATGAGCGACGCGGAGATCGACGCGCTGCTGGCGGAGCCGCTCGTGAGCGTGTTCGGCACGGTGGACGCGCAGGGGCGGCCGGCGCAGTCGCCGGTGTGGCACCTGTGGCGGGACGGCAGCGCCGTGGTCCTGATGGACCGCGCGAGCCGCAAGTGGCGCAACCTCAGCCGCAACCCCAACGCCTCGCTCTGTGTCGACACGAAGCAGGCTCCGTACCGCGCCGTGATCCTGGAGGGCGCCGCCGAGGAGGCCGAGGGCGACTACCGCGCCCTGCTGCGCGCGGCGGCCGTGCACTACCTGGGCGAGCGCGGCGGCGAGGCGTACGTGCGACGCAGCGAGGCGACGCCCGAGTCCTCCGTCATCGTGCGGCTCACGCCTCGGCGCATCGTGTCCTGGGCCTACTAGGAATGGCCACGCCCAGCGGCGCGCGGTACCAGGTAGGCGCGGTGGACTTCGCCGTGGTGAACGACGGCACGTACTACTACGACGCGGGCGCGGTCTTCGGCGTGGTGCCGCGCGTGATGTGGGAACGCGTCGTGCCGCCGCTGGACGAGCGCTACCGCATCCCGCTGGGGCTGAACTGCCTCCTGCTGCGCTCGCAGGGCAAGACGATCCTGATCGAGACCGGCGTGGGCGCGAAGCCCGGCGACCGTGACGCTGCCTCCCCCGCCGCCGACGGCACGCTCATCGATGGCCTGCGCGCGCTCGACGTGGCGCCGGAGGACATCGACATCGTCGTGAACACGCACCTGCACGCGGACCACTGCGGCTGGAACACCACCGTGGAGGGCGTCGCGGAGGGCGGCGACCCGGCGCCCACGTTCCCCAACGCGAAGTACGTCATCAGCGCCGCCGAGTGGCGCGACGCCACCCACCCGAACGAGCGCACGCGCGCGACCTACCTGGCGAGGAACCTCGACCCGATCGCGGACCGCCTGGAACTGATGGACGGCGAGCACGCGATCACGGACGAGGTGATCTTCGTGCCGTCGCCGGGCCACACGGAGGGGCACTCGACGGTGGTGATCCGCTCCGGTCAGGAGTGGGGCGTCTACCTCGGCGACCTCGCGCAGCACGCGGCCCAGCTGGAGCGCACGGCCTGGGTCTCCGGCCTGGACACGCTGCCGCTGGTCTCCCTGGAGACGAAGAAGCGCCTCATGGACGAGTGCATCGAGGCGGGCGCGCTCGTGATGTTCTGCCACGGCCCCTACCCCGGCGTCGGCCGCATGACCCGCACCCAGGAGGGCTTCCGCCGCTGGGAGGACGTCGCGCCGCTCGGTGGCCCGGACGGCCCGCACGGCCACGCGCATGGAGCCGCACCGGTATGAGCGGCGGCATCCAGCCGGGCGACTTCCTGCCGGTCATCCCCTCGAACGC
>JBBDIC010000007.1:4112-8922 GCA_040880625.1 Dehalococcoidia bacterium
CCCGCGCCCGTCCACTCGTTCACGCTCCCGCTCTGGTATCGCGGCACGTACGACGAACAGCAGGCCGCCCGCGAGCGCGCCGTGATCTTCGATCGCTCCCACGTGGGCCGCTTCTACGTGACAGGCGACCTCGCCGCGACCGTCCTCGGACGGGTCTTCGCCACGGACCTCTCGAGGATCGCGCCGCGCCAGGTCGGCCGCGCCGTGGCCTGCCACAACGATGCGACGATCATCGATATCGCGACGCTCTGCCACCTGGAGGAGGGGCGCTGGCTGGTGGTGTCCGGCCCGCGCGCCCAGACGCACCTGCGGGAGCACCTGGAGGCCGCCGTCCAGCCCGGCGAGGACGTGCTGGTGCGCGACCGCCTCGGCGAGTCGGTGCTGCTCACGGTCGTCGGGCCCGAGGCGGCGACGCTCCTCGAGGCTGTCGTCGGCACGACCATCCCGGGCGCGGTGCCGCGCGGTGAGGCGCACGAGCTCCTCCTCGGCGGCTACCGCGCGCTCGTCGCGCACGACGCCGAACTCGCCGAGGACGGGTACTGGTTCATCGTGTCGCCGGAGGTCGGCGAGCACCTCTGGGAGAACAGCCTCGCCGCCGGCATCGGGCCGGCCGGCCTCGCGGCGTGGGACACCATGCGCCTCGAAGCCGGCGCGATCGAGGCGCCCACGGAGACGCCGATCCCGGCGACGCCGTACCACGCCGGCCTCCACGACCTCGTCGACACGTCGCCCAGCCGCGCCTACCCGGGCATCGAGGTGCTCCGCGACGCCCCGCCGCCGGAGCGCGTGCTCGTGGGGCTGCGGCTGGACGGCCCGCGCCTGGCGAAGCGCGCCGCGCGCGTCACGGCCAACGGCGAGGACGCCGGCGCCTGCGTGAACGCGGCCTACTCGGGCGCCCTCGGCGTCGGCATCGCGCTGGCGTATCTGCCGCCCGGCCTCGCCCGCGTCGAGGTGGACACGGACGGCGTGATGCAGCCCGCGGACGTCGTGCCGCTGCCGTTCATCGATGGCCCGCGCGGCGCGCTCGGCCGCTAGCCCTCGGCCGTCAGTGAGCCCTCGGAGGTCGCTACGCGCGGACGGGCGTCTCCGACGCCAGCGCATGGGTGTTGCCCTGGCCGTCCTGGAAGAACGCCATGCGCAGATCGTTCGTCCCGTCCGAGTGGACCAGGTGCGGCGGCTGCACGAACTCGACGCCCCGCTCTCGGAACGCCTCGTACGCGCCGTCCAGGTCCTCCACGCGGAAGTAGAGGATGGAGCCGGGGTGCGCGAACGCCTCGTCCTCCGCCACGTCCACCAGCAGGCGCACGCCGCCGCAGTCGAAGAACGCCAGGTTGCCCGCCTGGAACAGGAATGGGATGCCGAGGGTGTCCCGGTAGAACTCGACGGCCGGGCCGATCTCCTTCACAGGCATGTTCATCTGCAACAGCGGGCCGAGGCGAGGTGGAGCAGTCACTGGCGGTCTCCGTAGCAAGTCGTTAGCATGGCTAAGGAATGGTAGACCAACCGTCAAGCGGGTCTGCGGGTGACCTCGACGCAGCCGCGTCCGCCACTCTCGACCCCTTCGACCTCGCGTTCCGGTACAACAGCATCGCGATCCACCTGACACGGAGACTGCGCGAGGCCGACAGCGAGAGCGGCGTGCCGCCGGCGCGCCTGTCCGCCCTCTCCGTGCTCGTCTTCGGCGGCCCGCACACCCTCGGCGACCTCGCGCGCCGCGAGCGCGTCACCGCACCCACCATGTCGCGCATCGTCCGAGGGCTGGAGGACATGGGCCTCGCCCGCCGCCGCCCGGACCCCGACGACGGCCGCGTCACCTGGGTGGAGCCGACCCCCGAAGGCGCCCGCCGCATGGAGCGCGCCCGCCTCGCCCGCGTGGACCGCCTCGCCGCCGAACTCCGCGCGCTCCCCTCGGAAGACCGCGCCGCCCTCGACGCCGCCGCGCGCGTGCTACTCGCGCTGGAGCGCGCGGCGGGGTACTGAGGCGCGGGGCAGCAGGCGAGGGCGGGCGTGGGCGCTCCTCCGCCCTCGAAAATCCAGACGCGTTCCTGATCATTCGCTATTCGTGATGATCTATTCGTTGACGCCCCTGTGGCCGCTCCCTATCGTGGCTGGGACGTTCGAGGCGCCCCGATCGCACGAGGCCGGCCGGCTCGACCGTCAGCGCGAAACCTGACAGCACGCTGAACGAAAGGGCTCAGGGGTACGTCGCAGGCGGTGCACGACCGGGCGGGGGTCGTCATCAACCGTGCATCAGGCCGGCGCGCGCCCGACGGCAATGGCAGCAACCCCCCGCCCCCACCGCCGGCATGGTGTGTGGTCCGCCGCGATACCCATCGCCGCGGTCATCCTCGTCGCCGGCGCGTTCCTCACCGTGCGGCTGCTTCCGAGCCAGTCGGAGCCGCCGATCACCGCGACCACCCTCGACCCCCGCGTGGTCTTCGCCGAGTTCGGCCTCAACGAGGACCGCATCTACATCGCCCCGGCGGACAACCCGGACGACCGCACGCTGGTGGACACCGTGGCCCACGCCGCCGGCTGGGGCATCAAGCCCGCCGTCGCCGTCGCCGGCCCTCTCCTGGCGTACAACGCCCTCCCGGACACGGCGGGCGCCGGCACCGACTCACCCGCCGAACTGTGGATCGTCAACGTCGAGACCGGCGACAAGATTCGCCTGGCGCGCGACGCGGACCTCCTCATCGCCCCGATCTTCGTGGACGGCGGCACCGGCCTCGTCTATCGACGCACCAGCGGCCGCCAGCAGGAACTCGTGCGCGTCGCCATCGATGAGATGACGCGGCGCGTCGTCCACGCGCAGCAGACGCTGTTCGGCCTCTTCCCGATCGGCGTCGACGACGACGGCGCGCTCCTCTTCGCGCAACTCTCCGAGGAAGGCACGGACATCTACAGCGTGCGCGAGGGGAATGCCCCCGCCTTCGTGTTCCACGCCTCCGACCACATCGCGCGCGACTGGCAACTCTCCCCGGACGGCAGGTCGCTCTCCTACCTCGCGCCGGACGTGACGCTGGAGCGCGTGGCCTACCGCGCCCGCGTCGTGGACCTCGCTCGGTCGTCCGAGGTCGCGCTGGCGAAGGCGACGCCGGACGCCGCCACGGAGCAGTACGGCCCCGTCTGGACGCCCGACGGCGGCGGCGTGACGGTGGGGCAGGAGGCCTTCGTCCAGACGGCGGAGCCCGCCGTCGTCCTGCGCACGGACGGCACGTCCGCCTCGCTGCCCGCGCCGGCGCGCGGCTTCGACGTGCCGCTGGGCTGGAGCGCGGACGGGCGCTACCTGGCCGTGCGCTCGTTCGACGGCCGCAACTCCGTGGAGCCCGGGCTGGACTCCACCGTGATCGTGGACACGCAGGGCCAGCGCTACCCGGTGACCGTACCGACCGAGGTGATCTTCATCGGCTGGTACTCCGGTGTTTGAGGGCGTGTCTAAGGGTCTGTCAGAGCGCTTCCGCTTCGTCCTCGCGGGTGCGCTGGCGGCAGTCCTCCTCGCTGTGGTCGCGGCCGTCGCGCCGCCCGTGGAGCGGGCCGAGGCGTGCGCGTTCGACCCTCGACGTCCCTACGCGTACGAGGCGGATCAGCAGCGCACGGCCTACAACCTGGCGTTCAACGCGGTCTCCTCGAACACGCTGTTCGCCACGGATCCGTTCTTCGCGCTGCCGCCCATCGAGCGCGGCGCGCGCAACGCACGCAGCGACGGCCCGGCGGCGATCCCCACAACGCTGTTGCAGGCGATCTCCTGGGTGGAATCCGACATGACGATGGCGGCGCGCTCCGTGCAGTTCAACTCCATCGGCGAGGGCCTGGTCTCCTTCGACTGCGGGCACGGCCTGATGCAGGTGACCACCGGCATGACGGTCCCCCTCGGCGCCGACGGCCGCGCCTCCGAGCGCCAGACGCTGATCGCCACGCACTACGCCTACAACATCGCGAGGGGTGCGCAACTGCTGGCGGAGAAGTGGAACGCGGCGCCCGAGCAGCGCCCGATCGTGGGCACCGACAACGCTTCCAACCCCGCGCTGATCGAGAACTGGTACTACGCCGTCTGGGGCTACAACGGCTTCACCGGCCCCGGCTCCAGCCAGAGCAACCACCCCCTGGACCCGTCGCTGGGCGCGTTCCCCCGCCCCACCTTCCGATGCGACGGCACGCAGTCGAGGAACCGCTACCCGTACCAGGAACTCGTGTGGGGCTGCCTCGCCAACCCGGCGCAGCGCAGCGGCCAGTACCTCTGGACGCCCACCGCCGCCAGCCTGCCGGACATGACCGACCCGGCCACGTTCAGCGCCATGAGCGTCGCGAACTGGCGCTTCCCGTACAGCGCCATGGACATCAAGACCCCCACCCCGGCGCACCTCGGCGTGGCGCCCACCCTGCCGTCCGACTACCGCTCGAGGATCCTCGGCGCCCCGAGCCTGCGGCCGTCGTCCGAGCAGGTCACGATCCGGCTGAACGACCCCGCGGCGTCCATGCGCGCTACGATCAACATCGAGAACGGCGGGACGGGTGTGCTGGGCTGGCAGGCGAAGTCCTCCGCGAACTTCGTCGTCCTCAGCCCCCCCGCGGGCGTCGCCGTGGGCTCGGATGTCTCCTGCACCAGCGGCACGTGCCCGCGCGGCGTCCTCACCATCGAGGTGAACCCCACGCTGCTCCCCGCCAGCGCCGCAGAGGCGACGATCACCGTCTCCTCCCCCAACGGCGGCGCCAGCAGCGTCACCATCCGCGTCAGCGTCATCGCCGACTTCGAGGTCGGCGCCCCCGGCACCTCCCAGGCGCGCTGACCGCCGGTCCCGCCGCCCCT
>JBBDIC010000008.1:0-1590 GCA_040880625.1 Dehalococcoidia bacterium
GCGCCGCCGCCGGCGGCGATGGTGTCGCCGTTGAGCGCGATCGAGCGCGGCGACGCCAGCATCGTGACCACGTAGGCGATGTCGTCCGCGTCGATCAGGCGGCGGACGGAGTTGCCCTCCGCCATGCGGCGCTCGATGTCCTCGGGCGGTTCGCCGGTCGCCTCGGCGCGGCGGGCGACGACGCCGGCGGTGGCCTCCGTGCGGGTGAGGCCGGGGTGGACGACGGTGACGTTGATGCCGTGCGGGCCGAGTTCGTCCGCCATGTTCTTCGTCATCGCGGCCACCGCCACGTTCCGCATCGATCCCACGGTGGAGCCGGACTGGCGGGCGGCGAGGCCGGAGACGTTGATGATGCGGCCCCAGCCGGCGGCCTTCATGTGCGGCGCCACCGCCTGCGCGCAGCGCAGGTAGCCCATGACCTTCACGTTCATGTCCGGCCAGAAGTGCTCCTCCGCGGAGATCTCCTCCAGCGACGGCACGCGCCCCTGTCCGCCGGGCTGCGCCGCGCAGTTCACGAGGATGTCCACCCCGCCGAGCGCCTGCACGACCTCCTGCACCATCGCGCGGACCGACGCGTCGTCGCCGGTGTCGGCGGGCGCGGCGATCACGGTGCGGCCGGTCTCGCGCGCGAGGTCCCCGGCGGTGGCGTCCAGCGCCTCGCGGCCCCGGGCGACGAGGGCGACGTCCACGCCCTCGAGCGCGAGTGCGCGCGCAACGGCCTTGCCGATGCCGCGGCTGCCGCCGGTGACGATCGCGCGCTTGCCCGTGAGTTGCAGGTCCATCCGCCGGTGCTCCCTCGATGCGACGCGAGACGGCTCGGATGGTACATCCCGGTGGTGACACGCGGCCGGTGAGAACGCGTCCGCAGGGGCGTAGCATCTCCGCTCGGCAACCGTTCGCGGTGAGGAGGTGGGGCATGAAGAACCCGGTGATGCACTTCGAGATCCTGGCGAAGCCCGGTGGCAAGGCGGCGCTCCAGGAGTTCTATCGGAAGACGTTCGACTGGGAGATCCAGCCGGCCGGGCCCATGGAGTACGGGATGCTCCCGGCCCCCGAAGGCGGGCCCGGCATCGGCGGAGCGGTGGACGAGGCGGAGCACGCGGACGACGCGCGCGTCGTCGTCTTCATCGAGGTGGACGACCCGCAGGCGTACCTCGACCGGGCGCTGGCGAATGGCGGCACGCTGGTGCGCGAGGTGATGGTCATCCCCGGCATGGTGACCATGGCGCAGTTCGCCGACCCCGCGGGCAACCAGGTCGGCATCATCGGCGCGGAGGTGCCGCCGGAGGCGTAGCGCGACGCGGCCTGCCTACGCCCCCAGTGGCGGCTCGCTGGCGCTACGCTCGCGCGGGCGCGGTGCGCGCCCGGAGAGGACGTCGACATGAGCGTCCGAGGTTGGCTCTACCTGGTGGCGAAGTTGATGGGCGACGCGAACGCGGTCAAGAAGGGCCGCGTCGGGCGGCGCGTGGGACGGCGCATTGCCGGGAAGACCACCGGCCGCCTGCTGGGGCGTCTCTTCCGTTGAGGGCGCCCGCGCGTCCGTCGCTCGTGCGTCCGTCGCTCGTGCGTCCGCGGTCTGCGCGTTCGGAG
>JBBDIC010000009.1:0-8789 GCA_040880625.1 Dehalococcoidia bacterium
TTCATGAACATGCTGGAGCGCGAGCGCCTGGAGTCCAAGAAGATCTCCAAGACCAACGCCGTCACCAGCCAGATCGGCTACGAGATGCCGGCCAACGACGTCCACGTGGGCCCGTCCGACTACGTCCCGTGGCTGCTGGACCGCAAGTGGTGCCACATCCGCATGGAGGGCACCACGTTCGGCGACGTGCCGCTGATGGTGGAGACCAAGCTCGAGGTGTGGGACTCGCCGAACTCCGCCGGCGTCGTCATCGACGCGGTGCGCGCGGCGAAGGTGGCGCTGGACCGCGGCCTGGGCGGCCCGATCTACGAGGCGTCGGCGTACTTCATGAAGTCGCCGCCGCGCCAGATGCTGGACGAAGACGCCCGCGACGGCGTGGAAGCCTTCATCAACGGCTAGCGCACAGGTAGTCTCCCCGGGAACGCGTCGCGCGCCCGCGTGGGCGCGTCCCGGGGAGGTTCCGCGTTGGGTGTGACGTCCTGGCTCTCGTACGGCGCGTTCCGCGCGACGATCTTCGTCCTGCGCGGGATCCCGCTGCGCATCTCCTACGGCATCGCGCGCGGGGCCGGGGCACTGGCCTACTACGCGTGGCCCGGCGGCCGGCGGCGCTGCATCCAGAACATGCGCCGCGTGGCCGGCGGCGACGCGCGGCGGGCGCGATCGCTCGCGCGACGCTCGTTCGGCAACTACCTCGTGTACCTGGTGGACTTCTTCCGGTTCTTCGGCACGGACGCGCGCGAGGTGGACCGGCGCGTGACGTATGCCCCTGACCTCTGGGAGCGCCTGCGCGACCGCCGCCGCGGGAAGGGGATCGTCTTCATGACGATCCACCTCGGAAACTGGGACATGGGCGCGGCGCTGCTGGCGCGCAACGGCTTCCCGATCTCCGCCATCGCGGACGAGTTCCCCAACGAGCGCCTGAACCGCTTCGTCATCGGATCGCGCGAGCACCTGGGGATGAAGGTCATCCCGGCCGGGCGCATGGGGCCCGGCATCCTCCGCGCCCTGGCCAACGACGACGTGGTCGCGATGCTGGTGGACGTCCCGCAACGCGAGGGCGGCGTGGCGGTGGAGTTCTTCGGGGCGACCGTGCGCGTCCCGGACGGCCCGGCCCGCATCGCGCTGCGCGCCGGCTCCTCCGTGGTGGCGGCGACCGTGCCGAGGGTGACGCGCTGGAGCGACCGCGTGGCGGCCGTGATCGCGCCGGTGGAGTTCACCCCCACCGGCGAACAGGAGCGCGACGTGCAGGCGCTCACGCAGGCCGTGTTCCGCAACCTGGAGGACCTGGTCCGCCGCGACCCCGCCCAGTGGTACATCTTCCGCAACCTCTGGGTCGCCGACCGCGAGCCCGCCGCCGCCGAGGCGCAGCCGGCGTGACGTGCGCCATCGACGGCCGCGCTGCGGAGACGCGCTGATGCGCCGCTTCGTGCTGCTGTGGCTGGCCGTGAACATCGGCCGGTGGCTGCCGGCGCGCGTGACCTACGCCGCGGGCGCGGCCGTGGGCGCGGTGGCGTGGCGCGTGTCGCGCCGCATCCGCGCGACCACGCGCGACCACGCCCGCCACGTCCTGGGCCCTGCGGCCCCGCAACGCACCGTGGACGCCGTGGCGCGCGCCTGCGTGCGCAGCAACCTCTACTACTACGCAGACTTCGCCCGATTCGGCACGACCGAGCCCGAGCAGGTCTTCGACGAATTCGACTCCATGATCGGCATCGAGCACCTCTTCGACGCGATCGACGGTGAGCGTGGGGTGATCCTGGTGTCGGCGCACCTCGGCGGGGCGGAGATGCTGGCGCAGGCGGCCGCGCCGTTCGGCATCTGCCTGGGCATCGTGACGGAGCCGCTGTCGCCGCCGCGCCTGCAGGCGTACGTGCAGCAGAACCGCAGCGCCCGAGGCGTGCGCTTCTTCCCGGCGGACCGCTCCGGGCTGCGCATGTCCATCGGCCACCTGCGGGCGGGCGGCACACTGGGCCTGCTGGTGGACCGCGACGTGCTGGGCACGGCGGAGCCCTTCCCCTTCTTCGGCGAGCGCACGCGCCTCCCCTCCGGCGCGGTGGAACTGGCGAGGCGCACCGGGGCACCGATGGTGGCGGCGTGGGTGCCGCGCACCGGCCCCGCGCGCTACGCGCTGCACATTGAGCCGGTCGCCATGCCGCCGGCCACGGGGGACCGCGACGCCGACCTCGAGAGTGGCATGCGCGCGATGGTGGCGACGCTGGAGTCCGGCATCCGGCGCTGGCCGGGCCAGTGGTTCCCGCTGGCGCCGGTCTGGGGCGAGGACGCGACACCGGCATCGAGCGCCGCCGAGCGTCCTCGCTGAGCCGCGCGCGGACGACGGCGGACGGCGGGCGTACGCCCCGGCGGCTATGATCCCCCCGATGACCTCGCCGCCCGAGTTCCCCCCGCGGTACGGCCGCGCCGACCTCCAGGTCCACACCTCGCAGGGCGACGGCATGGACGACGCGCTGACGATCTTCGAGCGCGTCGAACGCGACGCCCTGCTGGACGTGATCGCGGTCACCGACCACGACGACGTGGCCGGGGCGCTGCACGCGCGCGAGGTCTACGAGGCCCACCGCGACCGCTGGCACTTCGACCTGGTCACGGGCATCGAGGTGACGACCACGCACGGCCACCTGCTGGCGCTGTGGGTCGACGGCCCGGTGCGCTCCTTCCGCTCGCTGGAGGCGACCATCGCGGAGGTCCACGAGGCCGGCGGCGTGGCCGTGGTGCCGCACCCGTTCTCCATGCTCACGCGCTCCATCGGCCGTCGCACGCTGGACCGCGTGATGGCGCTGGAGGACGCGACGGTGCGCCCGGACGGGCTGGAAGTGGCGAACACGCTGAGCAAGGGCTGGCACGCCGGCGACCGGGCGCGCGCGGCCAACCGCGTGCGCTGGGGGCTGGCCGAGACCGGCGGCAGCGACGCGCACTTCGTGCAGGCCGTGGGCCGCGCCTACACCCGCTTCCCGACGACCGCCGGCACGGCCGAGCGCGGCGCGGATGCGGACGCGGTGCGTCGCGCCATCCTGGAGCGGCGCACCGAGGGGGTGCTGACCGGCGCCACGCCGTACCGCGAGATCGGCCTGCGCCGGCTGGCAGCGCAGCAGGTGCGCGGACTCTCGGTCACGCCTCGCAAGGTGCTGGGGCCGATCGTGGGCGCGGGCATCCGAGGACTGCGCGCGCGCGGGGCGTCGAGGCGGCCACGATGAAGGTCGCGCTGGTCTCGCCGTACGACTGGCGGCACCCCGGCGGGGTGAACAGCCACCTGAGCGTCCTCGCACGGGAGTTGCGCGCGCGCGGGCACGAGGTGCGCGTGCTGGCGCCGGCCGGCGGCACGGTGGAGACGGAGGGAGTCATCACCCTCGGGAAGCCGTACCCGGTGGCAGCCGCCAGCACGGTGGTGCGCATCTCGCTCAACCCGCGCATCGGCCGGCGCATCAAGGAGGTGCTGACGGAGGAGCGGTTCGACGTGGTCCACGTCCACGAGCCGCTGATGCCCGTGCTGCCGATCCACGTCCTGCGCCACTCGCGCGCGGCCAACCCGGACGTGGTGAACGTGGGCACGTTCCACGCCACGCGCGACGGCGGTAACCGGATCTACTCCTACAGCCGCAAGTTGCTGAAGCGCTGGTACCGCGAACTGGACGGCAAGATCGCCGTCTCGCCCCCCGCGGCGCAGTACGTCTCGCGCTACTTCCCCGGCTTCTACAACATCATCCCCAACGGCATCGACATCCAGCACTGGGACAACCCGGCGCTGACGCCGCTCCCGGAGTTCGAGGGCGGGACGAACATCCTGTACGTGGGGCGCGCGGAGAAGCGGAAGGGGCTGGGCGTGCTGATCCGCGCCTTCAGCGTGGTGAACGCCCGCCACCCGGACACCCGCCTCATCATCGTCGGCCCCGACTCGCGCTCCCGGCGGCGCTTCGAGCGCTCCGTGCGCAACGCGGGACTGCGAGGCATCACGTTCGTCTCGGGCGGCCCGGACGGCGTCACCTACGACGAACTGCCGCGCTACCACCGCAGCGCGGACATCTTCTGCTCCCCTGCCACCGGCCACGAGTCGCAGGGCTACGTGCTGCTGGAGGCCATGGCCGCCGGCATCCCCGTGGTCGCCTCCAACATCGATGGCTACGCGTCCGTGATCACGCACGACGTGGACGGCCTGCTGGTGCGCCCCAAGGACTCGATGGCGCTCGCGGACGCGCTGACGGCGCTGGTGCGCAACCCGCGGCGGCGGGCCACGCTGGCGAGCGCGGGGCGGGTGCGCGTGGAGGAGTACGGCTGGCCGCGCGTGGCGCAGCAGGTGATCTCCTACTACGAGCGGCTGCTGGACACGCAGGGCACCGTGGGCGTCTCCCGCCGCCTGCGCCTGGCGGCCCACGAGTGAACTCCCTCCTCCCGCGCCGCGCCCCCGCCGCCGTCATCGACCCGATCGTCCGAGGGCTGGCCGCCGCCGGCGTCACTCCCACGATGCTGACCACGCTCGGCTTCCTCGGGAACGTGTTCGCGGCCTACCTGGTGGTGCAGGGGGAGTTGCTCGCCGCCGGGGTAGCGGTGCTGTTCTTCAGCGCGCTGGACCTGCTGGACGGCGCGCTGGCGCGCTCCACCGGGACCGCGTCACGCTTCGGGGCGCTGTACGACTCCACGCTGGACCGCCTCTCCGAGGCGGCGGTGCTGTTCGGCATCTTCTGGTACCAGGTGGACCTGGGGCACCGCGAGGAGGCGCTGCTGGCGTTCCTCGCCGTGGTCGGGTCGCTGATGGTGTCCTACGTGCGGGCGCGCTCGGAGGGGCTGGGGATGCCGCTGAAGGACGGGCTGTTCACGCGCAGCGAGCGCGTGGTCCTCACCGGCGTGGCGCTGCTCTTCGGCGTGCTGCGGCCGGCCCTCTGGATCCTCGCCGTGCTGACGCTCCTCACCGCCGCACAGCGCACCTGGATCGCCTCGCGCGCACTGATCGAGGAAGACCGCGCCGTCGATCCGCACCCGAATCCACGCCCGAACCCACAAGGCGACGAGGAGTCCCGCTGATGCCCGCCCTGCCCTCCGGCCCCCTCGGCAAGGCCGAACTCACCCAGATCGCCGGCCACCTGGGCGAGCGCGTCCGCCGCGCCGTCAGCATCGAGGTGTGGACGCGCGAGGAGAGCGGCCTGGTCACGGGCGATCGCGACACCGGCGCCCACGCAGCCGACGCGCTCGCTCTCTGCCGGCAACTGGCCGGCCTGCATCCGGCGCTGTCGATCACCGCGTACGACCTCGATCGCCACGCGGACCGCGCCCAGCGGGCGGGCATCGATCTGTCGCCCACGATCGTGCTGCGCAGCGGCGGGCGCTCGGTCGTCCTGTCGGGCATGTTCTACGGCCCGCTGTTCGCGCCGTTCCTGGACGCGATCGTGTTCCTCTCGGTGGGCACGACGCCCGTGAAGGCGGAGACGCGGCAGGCGCTCGCGGCCCTTGAGGGTGACGTACGCATCGAGGCGTTCGTGACGCCGTTCGACCCGTTCTCGGAGCGCATGGCGCCGCTGCTGCTCGCCTTCGCGGCGGAGAGCAAGCGCGTGAAGTTGCGGATGGTGGAGGCCTCGCAGTTCCCGGTGCTCGCCGGGCAGCGTCTCCTGACGGAGGTGCCGGTGCTGGTGATGAACGACAAGCGCATCGCCGGCTACTGGGAGGAGGACGGCCTCGTGGAGCAGGTGTCGCGCATCGCCGCCGGCAACGACGCGCCCGTCATCCGGGAGCGCGTGCTGGTCGCGGAGTACGTGAGCGAGGACGAGGCGCGGAGCATCGCCCAGGAGCAGCAAGCCGCGCAGGCGGCTCAGCCGCAGACCACGTCGAGCGGCCTCATCATTCCCGGCCAGGAGTAGAGCGAGAAGCCAGCCGCCGGAGCCCCCACCCCAACCCTCCCCCGTAACGGGGGAGGGGGTCGGAGGAGAGGGACGGGAGCCAGAGGCAGTGTGGCGCTAGACGCGCTCGCGGGACCAGAGGACCTGGTACTTCACGCCCAGGATGGCGTCGCGGCACTCGGCGCGCTCGCGGGTGCGGAGGCGGGCGAGGCAGTTCGCCGCCGCCACCGGGTCGTCGATGCGGGCGAGCAGGGACTCCCATACGCCCAGCGAGACCAGCGAGTCCACGCCGCCGTCCCACGGGATCAGGGTCATGGAGCGGGGCCGGGCGAACATCGGGCGCATGCGGCGGATGGTGCCCAGGCGGTCGCCACCGTCGCGCGCCATCGGCATGACCTTCACCAGCGTGCCGGCGTAGTCGTTGCGCCGCGTGTCTACGACCAGGGCCCGACGCAGGGTCGGGAAGAAGAGGCTGATCACCTCGGCCTCGGCGATGTTCTGGAGGACGGCCTCCAGGTCGATGTCTATCCCGCCGTCGATCAAGTTTCGTCCCCCCGAACCTGTTCCACACTACACGCTGGGCGGCGCGACTTCATGCGGCGCACCCGGCGAAACTCCCTACTTCACGCCTCTTTCGAGGTCAGCCGTAAGAATCGATGTCGCCCGACGCGGATCTCGTCGCCGGGGCCCACCTCGAGGGCGGCGTCGGCGGCGCGGTCGCCGTTCACCTGCACGCCGCCCTGCTGCACGAGGCGCCGCACCTCGCCCTTGCTGGCGGCCAGGCCGGCCTCCACGAGCAGGTCACCGAGTGCCACCGGGCCGCCGATGGCGTGCTCCGGCATCTCCTCGGGCGTCTCGCCGCGCTGGATCGTGGCCTCGAAGTACTCGCGTGCGGCCTGCGCCTCCGTTGCGCCGTGGAACGTGGCGGTGACGGCCTCCGCCAGGCGCTTCTTCGCGTCCATCGGACGCAGCGCGCCGCCCTCCATGGCCCTGCGGACGGCCTCCACCTCGTCCGGGTGGAGGCGGGTCAGCAGCGTGAAGTACGAGACGATGGCGTCGTCCGGGATGGACATGACCTTGCCGAACATGTCATTGGGCGGCTCCGTGATGCCCACGTAGTTGCCCAGCGACTTGGACATCTTCTCGTGGCCGTCCGTGCCCACGAGGATCGGCATGGTGATGACCACCTGCGGCGGGTGCCCGCGGGCCTCCTGCAGTTGGCGGCCGGCGAGGAGGTTGAAGGTCTGGTCCGTGCCGCCGATCTGGACGTCCGTCTCCATGTGCTCGGCGTCGTAGGCCTGCATCATGGCGTACAGGAACTCGCTCACGTGGATCGGGTCGCCGGCCTCGTAGCGCTGGGCGAAGTTCTCGCGGCGGAGGAATTGCGCCACCGTGAAGTGCGCCGTGAGCCGCACCACGTCCTCGAAGGTCAGGCGCGCCAGCCACTCGCCGTTGAAGGCGATGCGCGTGCGTTCGCCGTCCAGCACGTGGAACGCCTGCTGCGTGTAGGTCTTCGCGTTTTCCGCGATCTCCTCGGACGTCAGCATCGGGCGCGTCTTGTCGCGCCCGGTGGGGTCGCCGATCAGCGCCGTGAACGACCCCACGAGGAACGTGACCTCGTGGCCGAAGTCCTGGAACTGGCGCAATTTTCGCATGGGCACGGTGTGGCCCAGGTGCAGGTCCACGTTCGTCGGGTCGAAGCCGCAGTAGACGCGCAGCGGGCGGTCTTCCTCGATCTTCGCGCGCAGTTCGCGCTCCATGGTGCGGCGCGTCGCTTCGTCGCCGAACTCGGTGCCGGCCATCAGCACCAGCACCTGCTCGTCCACCGGGGCCATGCGCCTGGAGGTGGCGGTCATGCGAACCACTCCCGCGTGGCCGCCACGTCCGCGTGGATCTGTGCCACCAGCGCGTCCGGCCCGTCGAACTTCACCTCCGGCCGCAGCATCGCCAGCAGTTCGATCGTCACCACGTGGCCGTAGAGGTCGCCCTCGAAGTCCAGCAGGTGCGTCTCCACGTGCCGCCGCACGCTGTCGTCGAACGTGGGCCGCGTGCCGATGTTCGTGACCGCCTCGATCGCGTTCTCGCCCACGTGGGCGCGGGTGACGTACACGCCGTTAGGCGGCAGCGCCCGGTCCGCGCTGACGCCGATGTTGAGCGTGGGGAAGCCGATGGTGCGCCCGCGCTCGTCGCCGTGGAGGACGGGCCCGCGCACCGAGTAGGCGCGCCCCATGAGCCGCGCGACCTCCTCCATCTGCCCTTCCGCCAGGGCGTTGCGGATGCGTGTGCTGGAAATGCGGTCGTCGCTGTCGTCGTCGTGCAGCAGCGGGACCGCGATCACCTCGAAGCCCTGGTCGCGGCCGATCTCAGCGAGGGCCTCCGTGTTGCCCTCGCCGCCGCGGCCCAGGCGGAAGTCGGCGCCCACCACCAGCAGCCGCATGCGCGCGTCCTCCACCAGCAGGCGCGTGAAGTCCGCGGCGGCCACCTGCTGGAGTTCCGACGTGAACTGCAGCACGGTGACGAAGTCCGCGCCGGCGTCACGCATCAACTCCACGCGCCGCTCCAGCGACTCGAGGTAGGAGACGGGCGTGCCCGGCCGCAGGACGGTGATCGGATGCGGGTGGAACGTCACGACGCCGCCGGTCAGCCCGCGTGCGCGGCCCTCCTCCAGCATCCGGCCGATGAGCATGCGATGCCCGCCGTGGACGCCGTCGAACACGCCGATCGAGATCGCGTGGTCGCCGGGGGTGGCGGTGCGACGCAGTTCGTCACGGACGAGCAGCACGGCGCGCGCATCCTTTCGCCGCGTGTGACATCGATCGTACGTCCGCGGGGCGCGGCCGCTCGGCCGTTCGCTCGCCCTTCGACAGGCTCAGGGTGAGCGGGCTCCGGGCGTGTGACGCCTCGGTGCGTGCGTGGCATCGAGGACGCCCGGGCGGCGCTTCGCGC
>JBBDIC010000010.1:0-1569 GCA_040880625.1 Dehalococcoidia bacterium
ACGATCGCCTGGCCGGGGGCGGGGGCGCGCACGGGCGCGGCGAACTCCACCTCGAAGGACGTGGCGTCCAGCGCGGTGACGCGCGCCTCCGCCTCCTGCGCGTGGTAGCGGATGCGCGCGCGCAGCGGCTCATCGAGGTCCGGCGGGGCGACGACCCAGTGCGGCTCTGTCGCGCTGACCGTGCGGCGGTAGAGGTCGCCCTCGCCGCCGATGACAATGACGTTGCGCTGCGCATCGATGTCCGTGACGAAGCGCCGCTCGCCCTCCGCGAGGCCCAGGCCGCGACGCTGCCCCACGGTGTAGCCGGAGACGCCGGCGTGCTCGCCCGCCGTGCTGCCGTCGGTGCGCTCGATGGCGCCCGGCCGCGCCTCGACGCCGCGCGCGGCGAGGATCTCGCGGTAGTCGCCGCCGGGGACGAAGCAGATGTCCACGCTGTCCGGCTTGTCCGCCAGCGGGAGGCCGGCGGCGCGGGCGACCTCGCGCGTCTGCGTCTTCGTCAGGCCGCCCAGCGGGAACATCGTGCGGCGCAGGGCGTCCTGCCCCAGCGTGTACAGGACGTACGACTGGTCCTTGTCGGCGTCCTCGGCCGTGTGCAGGCGCCGCACGTCGCCGTCCGCCTCGATGCGCGCGTAGTGCCCGGTCGCGAGGCGGTCCACGCCCATCGCCACGGCGCGCTGGAGCAGCGTGTCGAACTTCACGTACTGGTTGCAGTTGAGGCACGGGTTGGGCGTGCGGCCCTGCGCGTAGGAGTCCACGAAGGCGTCCAGCACGTGGCGCTCGAACTCGCGCTCCATGTTCAGGACGTAGTGCGGGATGCCGATCGCCTGCGCGGCCGCGCGCGCATCGCCGATGTCCTCGATGCCGCAGCAGGTACGGCCGGAGCGGAGCGCGGCGTCGTCCGCCTCCGTGTAGAGGCGCAGCGTGACACCCACCACGTCGTAGCCCTGCCGGTGGAGCAGCGCAGCGGCGACGGCGGAATCCACCCCGCCGGACATGGCGACCAGGACGCGTTCGGCCATGCATCCAGTGTACGAACCGCCGGGGATACGAACCGCGCCGTGCCGTCGAGGTCCGTGCGTCGGGGCTCTGGCGGTTGGCTATACTCGATGTGACGGGCGAGCCGACTCGGCGCCCCGCGGGAGAGGGATCTCGACTGGTAGAGCACGACAGCATGCGCGACGAGACCGGCGTGGAGGCGCCTCCGGGGGTGTCCGGTGGCACGGCGGGCGACATCGACTACGCGCAAATGCTGCTGGACGTGCTGGTCGACCGGCAGGCATCCGACGTGGTGCTGCTGGACCTGACGCAACTGACCGTCTTCTCGGACTACTTCCTGATCGCCACGGTGGACAACATCCGCCAGGCGCGCGCGATCGTGGACGCACTCTCGGAGGCCGCCTCGAAGGCCGGGGAGGACCTGCGCGCTGAAGGCACGGCCGAGGAGGGCTGGATCCTCGTCGACGCCGGCCGGGGCGTGTTCGCGCACCTCTTCTCGCTGGAGTCGCGCATCTACTACGACCTCGAGGGGTTGTGGCACCGAGCGCAGGAGATCGTGCGCGTCCAGTAGCG
>JBBDIC010000011.1:0-2849 GCA_040880625.1 Dehalococcoidia bacterium
GTAGCCGAGACGCTTCAGGGCGGGCGGGACGCTCTCGTTGATGATGCGGAAGTAGCCGCCGCCGGCGAGTTTCTTGAACTTCACCAGGGCGAAGTCCGGCTCCACGCCGGTGGTGTCGCAGTCCATCAGCAGGCCGATGGTGCCGGTGGGCGCGATCAGCGTGGACTGCGCGTTGCGGTAGCCGTGGCGCTCGCCCAGTTCCAGCGCGCGGTCCCACGCTCGATGCGACGCCTCCAGCAGGTCGGCCGGGCACGCCGCCTGGTCGAGGGGCACCGGGAAGACGGTGAGCGCCTCGTACTCGCCCTCGGGCTCGGCGTAGGCGGCACGGCGGTGGTTGCGCATGACGCGCAGCATGGCGTCGCGGTTCTCGGCGTAGCGCGGGAACGCCCCGAGTTCGCCGGCCATCTCCGCGGACGCGGCGTAGGAGCGGCCTGTGAGGATGGCGCTCAACGCCCCCGTCCACGCGAGGGCCGCGTCCGAGTCGTAGGGGATGCCCTGCATCATCAGCACCGTGCCGAGGTTGGCGTAGCCGAGGCCGAGCGTGCGGTAGTCGTAGGACAACTGCGCGATCGAGTCGCTCGGGAACTGCGCCATGGCTACGGAGACCTCGAGCACCACGGTCCAGATGCGGATGGCGTGCTCGTATCCGGCGATGTCGAACGCGCCGGTCTCCATGTCCGTGAAGGCGAGCAGGTTGAGCGACGCCAGGTTGCAGGCGGTGTCGTCCAGGAACATGTACTCGGAGCAGGGGTTGGAGCCGTTGATGCGGCCCCCGTTGGGGCAGGTGTGCCACTCGTTGATCGTGGTGTCGTACTGCAGGCCGGGGTCCGCGCTCTGCCACGCGGCGAGGGCGATGCGGTCCCAGAGTTCGCGCGCATCCAGGGACTTCGCCACGGCGCCATTCGTGCGGTTCTTCAGGTCCCATGTGCGGTTGTGGCGCACGGCGTCCAGGAAGTCCGCGGTGACGCGCACGGAGTTGTTGGAGTTCTGGCCGGAGACGGTCTGGTACGCCTCGCCCTGCCAGTCCGTGTCGAACTGGCCGAAGTCCAGCGTGGTGACGCCCTGCTCCGCCAGTTGCAGGACGCGCACGATGAACCCCTCCGTCACGCCGTCACGGCGTGCGAGGCCCACGGCGCGGCGCAGCGAGCGGTTCTGCGCGGGGTCCGCGCCGCCCTCGTCCGGGTCGTGCGCAGCCTGGAAGATCGAGGCGAGGTGGCGGCGGGTGACGGCAGCGCCCGTGACCAGCGCGGCGACCTTCTGCTCCTCCTTCACCTTCCAGTCGATGAAATGCTCCACGTCCGGGTGGTCGGCGTTGACGATCACCATCTTCGCGGCGCGGCGCGTGGTGCCGCCGGACTTGATCGCGCCCGCCGCGCGGTCGCCGATCTTCAGGAAGGACATCAGGCCGGAGGACTTGCCGCCGCCGGAGAGCGACTCGTTCTCGCCGCGGATGTCGGAGAAGTTGGAGCCGGTGCCGGAGCCGTACTTGAAGATGCGCGCCTCGCGCGTCCACAGGTCCATGATGCCGCCGGGGTTCACCAGGTCGTCGTTCACGGACTGGATGAAGCAGGCGTGCGGCTGAGGGCGCTCGTAGGCGTTGGCGGACTGCTCCAGGCGCCCGGTGGCCGCGTCCACGTAGGAGTGGCCCTGCGCCGGGCCGGCGATGCCGTAGGCCCAGTGGAGGCCGGTGTTGAACCACTGCGGCGAGTTGGGCGCGGCCATCTGGCGCGCCATCATGTGGCACAACTCGTCACGGAAGGCGCGGGCGTCCTCCTCCGTGTCGAAGTAGCCGCCCTTCCACCCCCAGTACGTCCACGTCCCCGCGAGGCGCTCGAACGTCTGGCGCGCGGAGGTCTCGCCGCCCATGGTGGCGCCGGCCGCAGGCACGCGGCGCTGGAGCCACGCCGGCACGCCGGGCTCGTCCGCGGCCACGGTCTCCGAGGGCACACCGGCCTTCCGGAAGTACTTCTGCGCCATGATGTCCGTCGCGACCTGCGAGAACTGCGCCGGCATGTCGATGTCGCGCGCCTCGAAGACGACGGAGCCGTCCGGGTTCACGATGCGCGAGGTGCGCTGTTCGAACGAGACGCCGTCGTAGGCGTCGTGTCCGGCGGTCGTGAAGCGTCGAGTGATGCGCATGGTGGGAGCCTTCCTGCGGGGGGCGCTGGCGGGTCCGCGGCCGAGGCCCAAGGTGTTGGGGCGGGGAGCCGGCCGGGACACAAGATGTGGTGGGTAACTGTTCAAGCGCCTGAGCACGTACTCAGGGGCGCTCGGTCATCCTACGCCCCCGACAGGGCATGTCAAGCATGCGCTATATCGGGTACGCAGATGTGTCCGCGCAGCGCTTGATCAGTTCGCGCTACAACGCCTGTGCTCGGAACCTACGGCCACTCGTGGTTCGCGAACGCCCACTCGATCAGGTCCATCGAGTCCTGCGCGCGCAGCGTGGTGTCCAGCAGCACGATGTAGATTCGATGTCCGCCCCGCTCCGCCGTGACGGAGAACGTGCGCCCGGCCTCCTCCACGAAGCCCGTCTTCACGCCGTCCACGCCCGGCGTGTAGTTCAGCAGCGGGTTGTGGTTGTAGAGGTCCAGGCCTACCGGCTCGCGGTCTCCGTCGTCCCCGCTGCCGTCAGCGCCGTGCTCCACGACCGGCCGCTCACCGAGGGCGGTGTGCTCCTCCGTGCCGACCACCTCGCGCAGTTCCGGCATGCGCATCAGCGCGCGCGAGAGCATCACGAGGTCCCACGGACTGCTGTAGTGCCGGTCATGGTGCAGCCCGGACGCGTTCATGAAGCGCGTGTCCTCCAGGCCCAGCCGCTCGACGAGGTCGTTCATCAGCGCGACGAA
>JBBDIC010000011.1:2949-8723 GCA_040880625.1 Dehalococcoidia bacterium
CGCCGCGAGTAGCCGTCCTTGCTGTAGAGCACCTCCAGCGACCCGTCGTCCACGACGATCGCGGCGGAAGCCGTGATCTCCGGCGGCGCCACGTTGAGCGCGACTGGCGGCGGCTTGAAGTCCTCCTCCGGCGCCGTTGCTGCGCCCGCTCGGTCGGACGGTGGCGCGACCTCGACGCCGGCGCGCGTCGTGGTGGAGGTGGCGCTGGTGGTCGTGGCCGTGGCCAGCGGCGCGGACGGCGGCGCGTCGTCGCGCGAGTCCATGACGATGCACGCCGACACCAGCAGCGCGGGCAGCACGGCGATCGCCGCCAGGGCCAGGCGGGGGACGCCTCGACGGGAGGGGCGTCCGGGGGTCTGGTACGGCCGCGGGTGCACGTGCCGCCCTTACCGCGAGCCCACCAGGGCCTCGAGGTCGTCCGGCTGCGAGGGGATGCGCCCGCTCAGGTTGCGGTAGCCGTCCTTCGTCACCAGCACGTCGTCCTCAATGCGGATGCCGATGCCCTGGAGGCGCTTCGGCACGCCCTTCGTCCCGGGAGCGAAGTAGAGGCCGGGCTCCACCGTCAGCACCATGCCGGGCCGCAGCGGCAGCGACCGCTTCTCGCGGCGGTACGGGCCGGCGTCGTGGACGTCCAGGCCCAGCCAGTGGCTCGTGGAGTGCATGTAGACGTGGCGGTACGCGTCCTGCTCGATGAGCGAGTCCACCCTGCCGCGCAGCACCTTCAGGTCCACCAGCCCCTCGACGAGCGTGCGCACCGAGGCGTCGTGGACGTCGTGGAACGCCAGGCCGGGCTTCGCGCGCTCCATGCCCGTGCGCTGCGCCTCCAGCACCACGTCGTACACCGCGCGTTGCGCGGAGGTGAACCGGCCGTTGGCGGGGTAGGTGCGCGTCACGTCCGCGCTGTAGAAGTCCCACTCCGCGCCGGTGTCCAGCAGCATCAGGTCGCCGTCCTCCAGGGGGCGGCGGTTGTCCGTGTAGTGCAGCGTGCAGGAGTTCGCGCCGGACGCCGCGATGGTGGGGAAGCCGTCCCGTACCGCGCCCTGCGCGCGGTACGTCTGCTCCAGCACCGCCTGCACCTCGTACTCGTGCATCCCGGGCCGCGTCGCCCGCATCGCAGCGTCGAGGCCGGCGCCGGTGATGTTGATCGCGCGCTGGAGCGCCTTCACCTCCGCAGGCGTCTTGAGGAGGCGCATCTCGTCCACCAGCGCCTCCGGGTCGCGCACCGCCTCGATGGCGGCGGGCCCGCGCTGAGCGCCGGCGCGGCGTTCGCGGACGATCGTCGTCAGGATGCGCTCCACGGCCGTGTCGCTGCCCAGGGAGAACCACAGCGTGCGCACTCCGGCCAGGAGTTCGCGCAGACGCGCGTCGAGTTCCTCGATGGGGTAGGCCGCGTCCGCGCCGTGGCGCTCCGTGGCGCCCTCCACGCCGGCGCGGGGGCCGACCCAGATCGCGGTCTGTGGGTCGTGCGGGCGCACCAGCAGCACGTACGGTTCGTCGGCGCCGGGGCGCAGGACCGCGACGCTGTCCGGCTCGTCGAAGCCGGTGAGGTAGTGGAAGGTGGAGTCCTGCCGAAAGGGGTAGTCGACGTCACCGTTGCGGAGCGTCTCGCGGGCGGAGACGAACACCGCGCCGGCGTCCGTGCCCAGCGATCGCATCAGCCGCCGTCGCCGGCGCTGGAACTCATCCACAGGCGCACCGTCCCTCGTCGTCCCCCGCCGCCGATGCCGGTAGTCGCGCGTCCGAGGATAGCGTCAGATCGCGCCCAACGCTGTCCGCGCCGCGATGAAGAACAGCCCGAGCGCCAGCGCACGCGTCAGCGGCCCCTCGCCCAGGCGGCGCCGCAGCAGCCGTCCCGCGGGGCTACCGAGCACGCCGCCCAGCGCCAGCCACGGCACGGCCTCCATCGGTCCGCCCGCGTGCCCCAGCGCCAGGTGCATGGCGACGACCGCCGCCGACTGCACCACGATCAGCGCGTGCATGGACGTGGTGGCGATCGCGTGCGGGATGCGCATGACGCGCGTCATGATCGGCACGCCGATCGGGCCGCCGCCGATGCCGGCGAGCGCGCCGAGGAACGCCGCGCCCACGTTGGGCGCGACGCTGTTGAGGATCGGGATGCGGTAGGCGTACGTGTTGCCCTCGGCGTCGGTCAGGTGCCGCGCCCAGGCGTGCCGCGCCGGGGCGACGATGCCGGCGATGGGCCGCCACACGAGGTAGGCGCCGATGCCGCCGAGGAGGACCGCGAACCCGGCTGCGAACGCGTCGCGCGGTACGAGGCTCGTCGCGAGGCCGCCGGCGAGCGCGGAAGGCAGCGCCACCGCCGCGATCGCCGCGACGACGGGCAGGTCCACCAGCCGTTCGCGCGCCATCACGGCGGACGACGCCAGCGCGGACACGAGGACGACCGCCAGCGAGGCGGTCGTGACCTCCACGGGGTCGGCGTCGGGATAGGCGATCAGCAGCAGCGGCGCGATGAGGAAGCCGCCGCCGGCGCCGATCGCCGTGGCGTACGTGCCGATCGCGAGACCGAGCGCGACCAGCACCCCCACGTCGAGCAGCCCCATGCCGCGAGCATCCTCCGGGCGGCGCGGACGTTCAACGTCGGCGCGTGGCCCCTCGATGGCGGGGCGGTGTGCGAGCGGCCGGCTAGGGCGCCGGCTGCATCCACGTGCGCGGGACGAGGCTCTCCGGGTAGGTGTCGCCCACCAGGCCCTTCGCGACCAGCGCGTCGTACTCCTCGCGGGCGTAGCCCAGCAGGTCCAGGTAGATCGCCTCGTTGTGCTCGCCCAGCCGCGGCGGGGGCAGGCGGATCGCGTTCGGCGTGTGCTCCCACTTCGTCATGATGCCGGGGTAGCGATGCGTGCCCACGCCCGGCATGTCGATCTCCTCGAAGAACCCGCGCTCCGCCAGTTGCGGCGAGGCGAGCAGGTCGCGCTCGTCGTGGACCGCGCCGGCGCAGACGCCCTCCGCCTGGAGGCGGTGGAAGAGGTCGTCGTTCACCCACTCGCGCGTGTAGTCCGCCAGCGCGGCGTCGAGCGCCTTCGAGTGCTCGTGGCGGCCGACGCCGGTGGCGAACCGCTCGTCCGCCAGCAGCACCTGCGCGCCCAGCACGGCGCAGAGCGCCGCGAACTCCTCGTCGCTGCCAACATCGATGGCGATCCAGCGGTCCTCGCCCTGCGCGGGGTAGACGCCGTGCGGGGCATGCGAGCGGTGCAGGTTGCCCTGCGGCTGCGCGACGCGGCCGTTCATCGTGTAGTCCAGGATCCACTCGCCCAGCACCGGCAGGAACGCCTCCGCGAGCGGCATCTCGATCTGCTGGCCCTCGCCGCTCGTCCCGCGCTCCATGAGCGCCGCCGTGACCGAAAAGGCGCCCATGACCCCGGCCAGCGCGTCCGCCGTGAAAGCCTCGCCCGTCTCCTCCGGCGAACCGTCCGGGTAGGAGCGCAGCCAGTGGTGGCCGATCATGCCCTCCACGTGCGTGCCGAAGCCGCGGTAGTTCTTGTATGGCCCGTCCAGCCCGTACGCCGGCATGCGCAGCATGATCAGCCGCGGGTTCACCTCCCGCAGCACGTCGTACGTCAGCCCGGCGCGCTCGATGGTGACCGGCACGTTGTTCTCCACCAGCACGTCCACGTGCTCGATGAGGCGCAGGAACGCCTCGCGGCCCTCGGGCGACATCACGTCGCACGCCATGGAGCGCTTGTTGCGAGCGTGCGCGTTGAACGCGGGCGAGCGGTTCCACGGGTCCTCGCCCGGCTCGAAGTCCGGATAGGCGCTGAGGATGGTGCCGGACTCCGCCGCCCGCATGCCCATGTCGCGACTCATCACGCGCTCTCCGCCGCGCGAGTAGGGCTGGATCTGGTTCACGGGCTCCACGCGGATGACGTCCGCGCCCCACTCGCCCAGCACCTGCGTCACGTGCGGCCCGGCCCACACCACCGTGATCTCCGCAACGCGGATGCCATCGAGCGGGAGCGTGCTGTCGGCGTGGTCGGTCATGGCGTCGCCCTCCCTGCTCCGTATCGCTAGATCACGGCCTCCGCGCGGAGGCGCTCGATGTCCGCCTCCGAGCAGCCGAGGCCGCAGTAGACCTCGGCGTTGTGTTCGCCCAGCAGGGGCGCGCGCCGCGCCGGCTGGCGAGGCGTCCGCGAGAGGATCACCGGCCGGCCGGGGTACTCGACCGGTCCGGTCGCCGGGTGGTCCACGGTGTCCCACACGCCGCGCTGCCGGTAGTGCGGGTCCTCCACGAGGTCCTGTGTGGTGAGGATCGCGCCGCCGAGCAGGCCGATCGCCTGCGTCTCGGCGATCGCCTCGCGCTTGGTGCGCTGCACGAGCCAGGCGGCCCAGGAGCCCTCCACCTGCTCGGCGAACTCGGGGGAGTAGGACTGGAGCGGCTTCGTCGCGTCCGGGTGCTCCTTCAGGTCGGACCGGCCGATCAGGTCCAGCGTGGCCATGAAGTGCTTGGTGCCGCCGGCAAAGATGTTCACGTAGCCATCGCCGGCCGGACGCGCGCCCATCGCGGGGCGCGAGCCGGGCGGCTGGCGGCGGCCGACCTTGCCCGTGTAGGACGTGGCCGTGGTGTAGACCGTCCGGCGGTCACGGAAGCCCGCCTGCGCCTCGTAGACCGCCTGGTCGATGTGGTCGCCGCGGCCGCCGCGCACCACGCGGAAGCGCGCGAGGATCGCGCCGTACGCGGCGGCGACGCCGGCGTGGTAGTGCGCGACATAACCTCCGCTCTTGATCGGGTAGCGGTGCGCGGATCCGTTCAGGTGCAGCGGCCCGCCGAGCGCCTGCAACGTCAGTTCCGAACCGCGGTAGTCGCGCCACGGCCCCGTCTGCCCGAACGGGCTGATGGAGGCCATGACGACCGCCGGGTTCGCCTCGGCGAGCGTGTCGTAGCCGAGGCCCCAGTCCGCCATCTGGCCCGGCCGGAAGTCCTCGATAACGATGTCCGCGCTGTCCAGCAGGCGCCGGAGCAGGGCGCGGCCCTCGGGCGCCTCGGGGTTGAGGGTGACCGAGCGCTTGTTGGTGTTGAGGTGCAGGAAGAGGGCAGAGGTTTCGCGGTCTGGCAGGTCGTCCTTGAACGGACCCTCGTGGCGGGAGGGGTCGCCCTCGGGCGGTTCGACCTTGAGGACGTCCGCGCCGTAGTCCGCCAGCAGTTTGCCCGCGAACGGCCCAGCCACGTGTCGCGCGAGTTCGACGACGCGGATGCCATCGAAGAGTTGCGCCATGAGGGGCTTCCCTTCATGCGTGACGCGCCCGCGCGGTGGTTCACGGACGTGATGGCGGCGAACATAGCACGCCGCGTCAGGCATAGGATGACGCTGGGCCGCGGGAGGGCATGCGATGGAACAGATCACGCCGGAGACGGCCGCGCTGAGCGTCCTGGCGCCCTCGGGCGATGCGGTCCGCCTCGACAGTCTGTGGGCGGAGCGGCCGGCGCTGCTGGTGCTGGTGCGCCACTTCGGGTGCCAGTTCTGCCGCGAGCAACTCGCCGACCTGCGCGACACGTTCCCACAGGTGGAGGCCGCCGGCGTGCAGCCGGCCGTCATCGGCAACGGCACGCCGCTGATGGCGCAGGCGTTCCTCCAGGAGACCGGCGTCGAGGCGCCGCTCTACACGGATCCACCTCGCGAGGTCTACCGCGCCCTGGGCACGAAGCGGCCCTCCGCGCGCGTCTTCCTGCAGCCGCGCCAGTGGTGGTACTTCATCCGCGCCGCCGCGCGCGGCTACTTCCCGAAGGCGAAGCCGCAGGGCGATCCGGCGCAACTCGG
>JBBDIC010000012.1:0-1555 GCA_040880625.1 Dehalococcoidia bacterium
GCTGATGAAGATGATGCTGACGCTCACGCGGGGAGTGTAGGAGACGGCGCGGCGGTACGATGCCGGCGCGCTTGAAGGGACCCGCGCTTGAACTCGCTCCGCAACCAGGTGGCCGTCGTGGGGGTGGGGGAGACGGACTACTCGCGCGAGTCCGGGCGGTCGGAGATGGTGCTCGCCCTCCAGGCGATCACGGCTGCCCTCGATGACGCGGGGATCGACCGCTCCGAGGTGGACGGGCTGATGAGGTGGTCCGTGGACACGTCGTCGGAGGGGGAGATCGCGGCCAACCTCGGGGTGCGCGACCTCGCGTGGTTCGGCGAGGTGAACCAGGCCGGCAACGTGGGCGCCGCGCTGGTGGCGCACGCCGCGGCGGCGATCGCGGCCGGGCTCGCGCAGGTCGTCGTGATCTATCGAGGCGTGAACGGGCGCTCGGGCCGCCGCTACGGCCGCGGCGAGGTCACGGGCCGTCGAGGGCAGGGCGGGGCGGCGTTCACGGAGCCGTTCGGCCTGCTGACGCCGCAGCATGGGCTGGCGATGCAGGCGCGCCGTCGCATGCACGAGTTCGGCACCACCAGCCGCCAGTTCGGCTTCGTCGCCGTCGCGGAGCGCGAGCACGCCAACCGCAATCCCCGCGCCACGTTCTACGGCACGCCGCTCACCATCGAGGATCACCAGTCGTCGAGGCTGGTCGTGGACCCGTTCCACCTCTACGACTGCTGCCTCGAGACGGACGGCGGGGGCGCGCTGGTGCTGACGAGCGCGGAGCGCGCTCGTGACCTGCGCCAGCCGGCGGCGCTGATCCGGGCGGCGGCGCAGTCCGGCTATGGGCGCGGCCGCTCCTACGTCGATACCTCGGCGGCGAACCTGGCGCCGCGTCTCTGGGCGCAGGCGGGCGCCGGGCCGGAGGAGGTGGACGTGGCGCAGATCTACGACCACTTCGCGCCGTTCGTCGTCTTCGCGCTGGAGGACTACGGCTTCATCGAGCGCGGCGAGGGCGGCCCCTTCGTCGAGGGCGGCGGCATCCGCTGGGACGGCGGCACGCTGCCGGTGAACACGTCCGGCGGCCACCTCTCGGAGGCGTACATGCAGGGCATGAACCAACTGATCGAGGGCGTGCGGCAGGCGCGCGGCCAGTCCACCTCGCAGGTCCCGGACGCGCACCTGTCGTTCGTGGACACGGGCATCGGCACCGGCGCGGTGCTGTTCGAACGGGACGACCGATGACCCTCGACACCTCGCACTCCGCCCGCCCGCCGTTCCCCGCGCCCGTCCCGTCCGAGGACAACCAGCCGTTCTGGGACGCCCTGGGCCGCGGCGAACTGGTGGTGCAGCGCTGCCCCTCGTGCGGTGTCCTCCAGCACCCGCCCCGCCCGATGTGCCCCGAGTGCGGGTCGTTCGAGCGCGGGTGGGCCACGATGACCGGGCGGGGCACGGTGTTCTCCTACGTGGTCACGCACCAGGCCATCCACCCCTCGTACGAGGGCTACACGCCCTACGCCACGGTGATCGTGGAACTGGAGGAGGGGCCGCGCCTGACGAGCAACCTCGTGGACGT
>JBBDIC010000013.1:0-1551 GCA_040880625.1 Dehalococcoidia bacterium
TCGCGCCACTCGTCCTCCGTGGTCGCGTACCAGACGATGTCGTGCCACTCGCCTCGATGCCGGCGGGCGGAGCGGAAGGTGCCTTCCTCGCGGAAGCCGAGGCGGCCGGGGATCGCGCGGCTGGCGGTGTTGCCGGCCAGCGCGGCGATGACCACGCGGTGCAGGCCCAGGTCGCGGAAGCCGTGCTCGGTAAGGGCCTCGGCGGCGCGGGTCATCAGGCCGCGGCCGGTGTACGGCGCCGCGAGCCAGTAGCCGATCTCGCCCTCGCGGTCCGTCTGGTCGAGGCGCACCCAGCCGCAGCCGCCCGCCACCGCGCCGTCCACCTCCAGGCAGAGTTCGTGCCGCCCGTCCGCCGAGGCGATCGTGACGCGCTCGATGAACTCCGCGGCCGCCTCCGGCGTGTACGCCTCCGCCCACGAGAGCCAGCGCGCGATGTGCTCGCGGTTCGTGTCGATGGCGGCGTACAGCGCCGGCGCGTCGTCCGGCGCCCACGGCCGCAGCCGCGTGTGCCCGTCCAGTGCGATCACCGGCGCGGGGCTCACGCTAGCCTCGCGGGAGCCCGAGGCCGCGCGTGGCGATGATGTTGCGCTGGATCTCGCTGGTGCCGGCGGCGATCGTGAGCGACACCGTGGCCATGTACAGCCGGCAGTACTCGCCATCGAGCGCGGCGTGCGGCGATTCCGGTCGCAGGCCGCCGAAGAGGCCGAACATGTTGACGCCGCGGCGCGCGTTCCGCTGCTGCAGTTCGGAGCCGAACATCTTCGACATGGACGACTCCTGGTTCGGCACCAGCCCGCGGTCCTGCATCCACGTGACGCGGTAGCCGAGGTAGCGCGCCACCTCCACCTCGATCGCCGTGTCCGCCAGCGCGAGGCGACTCGGGCCGGCGTCCGCGATGCGGCGTCCGCGCGCGGCGGAGTCGGGGCGCGTCGCATGCTCCAATAGCCGCCGGAACGGCCCGAGCACGGCGGCGATGCGGTTGATGCCGCTGCGCTCGAAGTCCAGCGCCGTCGCCGCCACGTACCAGCCGCGGTGCTGGTCGCCGATCATGTTCGCCGCCGGCACGCGCACGTCCTCGAAGAACGTCTCGTTGAAGCCGGCCTCGCCGTGCAACTGCACGATCGGGCGTAGCGAGATGCCGGGCGTGTCCATGCGCAGCATGAAGTAGGAGATGCCTCGATGCTTCGGGGCGTCGGGGTCGGTGCGGGTGAGGACGTGGATCCAGTCGGCGTCCTGCGCGCCGCTGGTCCAGATCTTCTGGCCGTTGATGACGTACTCGTCGCCGTCGCGCACCGCGCGTGTCTGCAGCGACGCCAGGTCCGAGCCGGCGCCCGGCTCCGAGTAGCCCTGGCACCAGTTCACCTCGGCGCGCGCGATCTTCGGTAGGTGTTCGCGCTTCTGCTCGTCGGTGCCGTGGATCATCAGCGTGGGGCCCACGCGGTCCGCGCCCTGGCCGCCCGTGGGCGCCCCGGCGATGGCAGACTCCTCCGCGAAGATCATCTGCTGCCAGTGGCTCGCCGCGCGTCCGCCGTACTCCTGCGGCCACGCCAT
>JBBDIC010000014.1:0-2264 GCA_040880625.1 Dehalococcoidia bacterium
CCCACCCTCGATAGGATCGAGGTCTCCCTACCCCTCGGAGGATCGATGGACCTGACGTGGCTCGGTTTCGCCGCGACGCGGCTGCGGACACGCAACGCCGCCGTCGTCATGGACCCGTACGACAAGACCGTCGGCGGCACCATGGGGCGCCCTGACGCGCACATCGTCACCATCAGCCACGACGATCCGCACCGCAACGGCACCGGCGGCGTCGCCCCGGCCGAGGGCGACCCGATGATCCTCGACGGCCCCGGCGAGTACGAGATCCGCGGCGTCATCGTGGAGGGCGTGCGCTCCACCCTGCGGGGCGACGGCGACCCCGCGGCGCTGCGGAGCACGCTGTGGCTGTACGAGGCGGAGGACGTGCGCGTGGCACACCTCGGCGGCATGGGCGTCGCGCCCGGTTCGGCGCAGATGGACGTGCTGTCGCTCGCGGACATCGTCATCGTGCCCATCGGCATGCCGGACACACTGATGGGCGCCGACGCGGCGAAGGCGATCCGCGCCATGGAGCCCTCGATCGTCATCCCCGTCGGCTACGACCCGGACGACCCCACGGCGCTCAAGACGTTCATCTCCGCGATGGCCGCCACCCCGGAGGAGCCCGTCTCGCGCTTCACCTTCGCCAAGCGCGACGTGGGCCCGGAGGTCAAGCGCCTCGTGATCCTCGAGCCGCGCGCCTAGCCCGCGACGCCCACCCCGCTCGACGCTACGGAGATCGCAGAAGGCACCCCGATGGGCGCCTTCTTCGTGCGTGCGGTCCGGGACTACGCCCGCTACGGCAGGTACCAGAGCGGATCCTGGTGCTGGCCATGACGGCGGAGTTCGAAGTGGACGTGCGGGCCCGTGGTCGTCCCGGTGAGGCCAATGGTGCCGATGATGTCGCCCGCAGCCACCGACTGACCGTTGTCCACGGAGAACGAGTCGAAGTGGGCGTACAGCGTCTCGTAGCCGTTGCCGTGGTCGATGATGACGTGCGCGCCGTAGGAGCAGCAGCGGTTACCGCCGACGAACGTCACCGTGCCGGAGGCGGCTGCGCGCACCGGTGTCCCGAACGTCGCCGCCAGGTCGATGCCCAGCGGGTGCGTGGGCCCGAACGGCGAGGTGAGCAGCCCGTTCACGACCGGCCACGCCCAGATGCTGTCGCTGGGGGTCGTGGTGCCGGGTCGCACCGGCGGGGGCACGGGCACCACGGGCGCCGGGATGATGCCGCCGGGCACCAGGATCTGAGTGCCGGGCGTGATGGCGTTCGGATCGCTCAGCGCGTTCGCGCGGAAGTCGATGATGTCGCGCCAGTCGGCCTCGTAGCGCTCGGCGATCTCCGTGACCGTCTCGTTCGTGCGGACGGAGTGGATGATGCCCTCGATGCTCGGGATCTGCAGGATCTGGCCTGGGCTGATGTCGTTGGCGTTCTTCACCTCGGCGTTGTTCCAGACGATGTAGTCCACGTCGACGTCGAACCGCTCGGCGATGCTGCCCAGCGTGTCGCCCGCCTCCACCTCGTACTCCCAGAAGATCGGGATCTTCTCGTTCGCCTCGTTCTCGATCGCCTGCAGCGGCGTGGAGGACGACTGCTGCGCCGCGAGCATGCTCGCCTGCTCGTCGGAGGTGTTGTTGGTGGCGTTCAGGACGTCGTCGAAGATCGCGTTCCCGGCGATGACGGTGAGGGGGACGGGACCGGCGGTGAGCGCCTGCGCGCCCGCGGTGGGGACGGCGGCGGCGAGGCCGGGGAGCGTGACGCGCTGTACGTTCAGGATCGGGTTGGAGGTGACATCCGTGACCTGCACCGGGAACGCCCCCACCAGGACCACCAGCCCCAGCAGCGCCCCGACGACCGAGAAGTGCAGCGAGGGCGTCCCGTAGCGCTGCCAGAGCGGCTTGCGCGCGGACGCGGGGTGGACGCGGGCGCGCAGGAGCGTGCGGCTGCGGCGCGGCGGACGTTTGGGGGTGAGTGTGCCGTGGATCGTGCGGCTCCCCTCCGAGCGGCGGATCGATGAGATCCGCTGGCCCGTCGCCGGCACCCTTTGCCCAGATTGCCGCGGATTTTACACGGCAGTGCGAGCGTTTCGTGATGCGGCCGTCTGCCCGTGCAACGCACCCGCAGGCGCGCCGGCCTTGCCAAGACTACCTTGTGCGCCCTCGCACGAACAACGCACGGACGTGGTGTTTTCGCACATTCGTGCGAGTCACGCCGTGCCCTCTACCTGTATCCACGGCACGCACGCCCGGATCTTGAGGGCAAACACCCTGCCATCCGAGGGGCC
>JBBDIC010000014.1:2364-8560 GCA_040880625.1 Dehalococcoidia bacterium
CATCAGCGGACCTGTACCGCTACGCAGACGAACCGCCAATGAAGAAGCCCCGGCATCAGACCGGGGCTTCGTTCGCATTGACGTCGTCCGTGCTGCTATTCCTTCTTCGCCTGGCTCGGGGCCGAGCCACGCTGCGACGAGTACCAATCTTCGGCGCGTCGCGCGACTTCTGCGGGCGTAATGTCGCCCCTCAAATACGCGTCGTACGTCTCCCGTGCCTTCGACGCCTGGCCTTTCACGGGCGTTCCTCCTCCCCCTCGATCCTCAGGTAGCGGGAGTGTAGAACAAACGTCCTATCATGTAAGCAGATCGAGACGCGCGCACGTAGAGATGCGCCCTTGAACGTGGCGACGTGTCCGCTCTCGGTGCCATCCGCTGGCAGGGATCACGAAGGGCGCAGCATTCGCTGCGCCCTTCGGTTCGGATCGAGTGGGTCGGCTGCTAGATGACGTCGGTCTTGAGCGTCGAGAGGAACTCGCCGTTGCTCTTGGTCTTCGTCATGCGCTCCAGGATGCGGTCCGTGGCGTCGCCGCTGTCTTCCTCCAGCATGGAGGCCATGCGCCGCAGCAGGTAGACCGACCGCAGTTCCTCCTCGCCGAAGAGCAGGTCCTCGCGGCGGGTGGACGAGCCGAGCACGTCGATGGCCGGGTAGACGCGCTTCTCCGCCAGGCGGCGCGAGAGGCGCAGTTCCATGTTCCCCGTGCCCTTGAACTCCTCGAAGATCACCTCGTCCATGCGCGAGCCGGTCTCCACGAGGCACGTCGCCACGATGGTCAGGCTGCCGCCTTCCTCCGTGTTGCGCGCCGAGCCGAAGATGCGCTTGGGCGGGTACAGGGCGATCGGGTCCATACCGCCGGAGAGCGTGCGGCCCGAGGTGGGCATGTTGGTGTTGTAGGCGCGCGCCAGGCGCGTGATGGAGTCCATCAGGATCACCACGTCCACGCCGCCCTCCACCAGGCGCTTCGCGCGCTCGATGGCGACCTCTGTGACCCGCGTGTGGTCCTCCACCGGCTCGTCGAATGTGGAGGCGATGACCTCGCCGCGCACGGAGCGACGCATGTCCGTGACTTCCTCCGGGCGCTCGCCGATCAGGACGACCATCAGGTGAATGTCCGGGTAGTTGCCGGTGATGCCGTGGGCAATGGACTTCAGCAGCATCGTCTTACCGGCCTTGGGCGGCGAGACGATCAGCCCGCGTTGCCCCCGGCCGACCGGGGCGAAGAGGTCCACCACGCGCTGCGAGAGCTCGTGCTGGTCCGTCTCCAGGCGCAGCATCCTGTTCGGGAAGATCGGCGTCAGCGCATCGAAGTCCGGGCGGCGCTTGGCGTCCTCCGGGTCCATGCCGTTGACGGCGTCCACGCGGAGCATGCCGTAGTACTTCTCGGAGGTCTTCGGCTGGCGCACCTGGCCCGTGACGTAGTCGCCCGAGCGCAGCCCGAAGCGGCGGATCTGCGACTGTGAGACGTAGACATCGTTGGGGCCGGGGAGCAGGCGCTCGCCGCGGAGGAAGCCGAAGCCGTCGTCCACGATCGTGAGCACGCCGCCGGAGAAGATGGTGCCGTGGCGCTCGGCCTGCGCCTCCAGGATGCGGAAGATGAGTTCCGGCTTCGGCATCCCCGAGACGAGGGCGTCCAGCCCGAATCCGTCTTCCGCCAGCGTGATGAGGGCGTCCCGGGAGCGGGTGTCGAGTTCCGCGATATCCAGGACGGGGACGTCTGGATCGATGTCGGGCATCGGCTCCAGCGACGGGTCTGCCTGGGGGGCGCGACCGCGGCCACCGCCGCCGCCGCCACTACCGCTTCCCGTTCCGGTGCCGCCTCCGCCACGTCGTGAACGACGGCGGGTCCGGCTTGGAACATCCGAAGACGCGAGATCGCGTCCGCGCGACGATGTAGTCATGGGCAAGGCCTGATCTGTATGGGGATCCCGTGCGCTTGAGAGAGAGGGGCACTGGAACCGTTGGGGGTGTCCACCGACCGTGGACTGATACCCATGCTAGGGACGTTCGTTGTATTCGGCAAGCCGGTAGCGACTACCGCTCCTGCTGGCCCCTTACACGGGCGTGTACTTCTGCGCGTCCCGCAGGAAGATCTCGATGCCCTTGTCCGTCAGGGGGTGCTGCACCATCGCGAACAGCACGGCCGGCGGGATCGTCGCCACGTGCGAGCCGGCGAGGGCGGCCTCCGTCACATCGCGCGGGTTGCGGATGCTGGCGGCCAGCACCTGCGTCGGCAGGTTGAACGCGTCGAACATCGCGACGATCTCGCGGATCACCTCCATGCCGTCGTGGCCGGCATCGTTGAGGCGCCCCACGAACGGCGACACGAAGGCCGCGCCCGCCTTCGCCGCGAGCAGCGCCTGGTTCGCCGAGAAGATCAGGGTGGTGTTCACCTTGATGCCCTCCGCGCTCACGGTCTTGATCGCGCGCAGGCCCACTTCGCCCATGGGGATCTTCACCACCACGTTCGGGTGCCACGCGGCCACCCGCCGCGCCTCCTCCACCAGCGCGTCGTACTCGCTGGAGATGCACTCCGCCGAGATCGGGCCGTCGACGACCTCGCAGATCTCCAGCACGCGGTCGCGGTACTGCACGCCCTCCTTTGCCAGGAGCGAGGGGTTGGTGGTGATGCCGTCCACCACCCCCAGCGCCGCGCCGCGCCGGATCTCATCGATGTTGGCGGTGTCCAGGAAGATGCGCATGTGGGGCCTCCATGTGGGCGGCGCTAGAACGGTTTGTAGACGGGGAGCCAGACCATCACGGGGATGCTGAGCACGATCAGCGTACCGAAGACCAGCGGCACGTTGTCCGCCAGCGCGTCGCGCAGTTCGTCCGTGACCTCGCCGTGCTTCTTCGCGGCCAGCGCCAGGAACCTCACGCGCCGCAGGCCCACGCCCAGCAACGGCAGGAAGACGAACAGGTCCACGAACGTCACCACCTGCAGCGCCACGAGCCAGCCGGTGGTGACGATGTTGTAGTCCGCGGCGGCCGTCCACGCGTACCCCGTGAACAGCGTGGCGATGATGCCCGGCAGCAGGAAGAACTGCTCGTTGCGATGGGCGTCCTGCAGGTGGAGCGCCTTCTCCTGGATGCTCTCCGCGAACCACGCCTTCCACACGGGCACCACAGTGTTGCCCACCCCGGCGACGAAGTAGAGCAGCGCGATCAGGTGGAGGAATCGCCAGAAGGTCACGCGAGCGTCGACGCCGCCTCGCTGGTCGCGCCCGCGCCTCCTTCGCCGCCTCCGTCCGCACCGGCAGCGTGCCGCACGGCAGCGCCGACGAAGTCACGGAACAGCGGGTTGGGGTCGTTCGGGCGGCTCGTGAACTCCGGGTGGAACTGCGCGCCCACCATGAACGGATGGTCCGGCAATTCCACGATCTCCACCAGGCCGGTCTCCACGTCGCGGCCCGCCACCACCAGGCCGGCCTGCTCCAGTTGCGGCAGCAGGTGATTGTTCACCTCGTAGCGGTGGCGGTGGCGCTCCCGCGCCACGTCCGTACCGTAGGCGGCCTGAGCGCGCGTGCCCGGCACCAGCCGGCAGTCGTACCCGCCCAGGCGCATCGTGCCACCCATGTCGTGGACCTCCTCCTGCTCGGACAGGAGCGAGATGACGGGGAACGGGGTCTTCGGGTCGGCCTCGGTGGTGTTGGCGTCCGGCATCTTCGCCACGTTGCGCGCGAACTCCACCACCAGCATCTGGAGGCCCAGGCAGTCGCCGAGGTACGGGATGCCGCGCTCGCGCGCGTGCGTCACCGCCGCGATCTTGCCCTCCAGACCACGGTCGCCGAACCCGGGGCACAGGAGGATGCCGTCCACGTCGCCGATCATCGCGGCCGCGTCGTGCTCCTCGATGTGCTCGGCGTGGACCCAGTGGAAGTCCAGCGCAGCGTCATGGTGCGCGCCGGCGTGGACCAGCGCCTCTTTGATCGACAGGTAGGCGTCGTGCAGTTCGACGTACTTCCCGACGATGGCGATGCGCGCGCGGCGCTTCGGCGCGTGCAGCCGCTCCACGAACTGCGCCCACTCCTCCAGGTCCGGCTTGCGCACCGTCTTCCCCTCGAAGTCGAACTTGCGCACGACGATCTCGCCCAGGCCCGACGCCTCGAGGATGAGCGGCACCTGGTAGATCGATTCGGCGGTCTCCAGCGGGATCACGGCCTCGCGCTGCACAGAGCAGAACGCGCCGATCTTCTCGCGCAGCGCCTCCGGCACCGGGAAGTCGGAACGCGCCACGATCACGTCCGGCTGGATGCCGAACGCGCGCAACTCGCGCACCGAGTGCTGCGTGGGCTTGGTCTTCAGTTCGTGCGTGGAGCCGATGTACGGCAACAGCGTCACGTGGATCGACAGCGTCTCGGACGGCTGCGCCGCGCGCATCTGGCTGATCGCCTCCAGGAACACCTGCCCCTCGATGTCGCCGACGGTGCCGCCCACCTCGACGATCACGACATCCGCCTTGAGTTGCGTGCCGGCGGCGCGGATGCGGCGCTTGATCTCGTTGGTGACGTGGGGGACGGCCTGGATCGTGCCGCCCAGGTAGTCGCCGCGACGCTCCTTGCGGATGACCTCCTCGTAGATCTGCCCGGAGGAGGAGGAGTTCATCTTCGTGAGGTCGGTGTCGATGAAGCGCTCGTAGTGGCCCAGGTCCAGGTCCGTCTCGGCGCCGTCGTCGGTGACGAAGACCTCGCCGTGCTGGTACGGCGACATCGTGCCGGGATCGACATTGATGTAGGGGTCGAGTTTGAGGATGGAGACGGTGAGCCCGCGGGCCTTCAGGATGCGGCCCAGGGAGGCGGTGACAATGCCCTTCCCGACCGAAGAGACCACACCGCCGGTGACAAAGACGAAACGCGCCATAAGACCACTCGGGATCGCGGGGAGCACCCGGGTTTCGTCCATCCTACCGCCGCCCGGCCAGAGGTGTCGAACCGGGGCGACGGGGCCCCCACCCCTCTCGTCCGCCCCCTACGATCCCCCCATGCCGAGGCCGCGGATCGTCATCGTGGGCGGAGGGTTCGGCGGGCTCGCCGCGGCGAGGGCGTTTCGGCGCGCCGAGGTGGACGTCACGCTCATCGACCGGCGCAACCACCACGTGTTCCAGCCGCTGCTCTACCAGGTGGCCACCGGCGCGCTCTCGCCGGCCAACATCGCCGTGCCGCTGCGCCGCATCCTGCGCCGGCAGGCCAACGTCCGCGTGCTGCTCGCAGAGGTCGAGGACGTCGACCTGGCGGCGCGCGAGGTGGTGCTGCCGGGCAGCCGCATCGGCTACGACCACCTCGTGGTCGCGGCCGGCGCGGCGAACCAGTGGTTCGGCCACGACGAGTGGGCGCGCGACGCACCCGGCCTGAAGTCCATCGCGGACGCCACCGGCATCCGCGCGCGCATCCTCCGCGCCTTCGAGCAGGCCGAACTCATCGAGGCCGGCCCCGCGCCTCGCGACCCGGAGGCCACGCGCCGCTGGCTCACCTTCGCCGTGATCGGCGGTGGCCCCACCGGCGTCGAGATGGCCGGCGCCATCGCCGAACTCGCGCGCGACACGCTGCGCCACGACTTCCGCGCCGTGGACACCGCCGACACCCGCATCGTCCTCATCGAGGGCGCACCGCACGTCCTGCCGGTCTACCCCGAGCACCTCGCGGCGAAGGCGCAGCGCGAGTTGGAGCGCCTCGGCGTCACCGTCCGCACCTCCACGTTCGTCAGCGCCGTGGACGCGGAGGGCGTCACGGTCCGCCTCGGCGCGCCCGATGCGGCGGAGGAGGAACGCGTCGACGCGCGCACGGTGGTGTGGGCCGCGGGCGTCCGCGGCGTGCCGCTGGGCGCGCGCATCGCCGCTGCCGCCGGCATCGAGGTCGATCGCGGCGGCCGCGTCCCGGTGCGCGCGGACCTGGCGCTGGAGGGCCACCCGGAGGTGTCCGTGATCGGCGACCTCGCGGCCGTCACCGGCGAGGACGGCCGCCCGCTGCCCGGCCTCGCGCCGGTGGCGATGCAGCAGGGCAGGCACGTGGCGCGCGCGATCCTCGACCGCGTCGCCGGGCGCGAGCCCTCGGCGTTCCGCTACGCCGACCCCGGATCGATGGCGACCGTGGGGCGCGGCTTCGCTGTCTTCGAGCGCGGGCGCATCCAGGTCACGGGCTTCCTCGGCTGGCTGGGGTGGCTGTTCATCCACCTCCTCCAGATCGCCGAGTTCGAGAACCG
>JBBDIC010000015.1:0-4043 GCA_040880625.1 Dehalococcoidia bacterium
CAGAGGACGGACTTCTTGCCGAAGGGGACGCCGCCCTTGATGACGTAGGTGCCGCAGCGCGCGCACTTACCCTCCACGCCGTTCTCGCCGTACTTGTAGGTGCCGGCGGGGGCGGGCTGGCGCTCGGGCGGCGCGGCGGCCGCTGGGGCCGGCGCGGGTGCTGCGGGCGAGGCGTCGAGGGGCGGCGTCTCGGCAGCGGGGGCGGCCTCCGTGCCGTCGCCGGCGGGCGCGGGAACCTCCGTCGCCGGGGCGGCGGCAGCAGGCGCGGCCGCCGTGGCCGGTGCGGCCGAGCCGCCGCCGACCTTTGCGCGGGCCGCGGCCGGGTCGTCGAACCAGAGCGAGTTGATCTCGGTGAAGTGCGCCTGCGCCTCGGGGACGTCGCTCTCGGGGAAGATCGCGCTCACGGGGCACGCCGGCTGGCACGCACCGCAGTCGATGCACTCCGCGGGGTTGATGTAGAGGATGCGGTCTTCGCCCTCTTCGAAGTGGATGCAGTCCACCGGGCAGACGGAGACGCAGGACTGGTCCATCGTGTCGATGCAGGGGTCGGTGATGACGAACGTCACGCGCACGGCCTTTCCGGCGCGGGCGGCGGAGGGGCCGGCCCGGCTTCGCTACGTCCGAGACTATCGCCCTCCATTTTCGGAGTCCAGACGCACGCCGGCCCTCGACGAAGGCACGGCCACCGAGCGGTCGGCGTGGGGATCACCGCAAGCGCGGCCTCTGCTACCTTCGATCGCGTCGCTCGCCCGTACGCGAGTGACGCCCGAGGGGGTCGCATGTCCCAGAACCGACGCGCCCGGAACGCCCAGCGCCGCCGCCGCCCGGAGGGCGCACCGGCGGGCGCACCGCCGCCGAAGCGCGGCCGTCCGCAGTGGCGCGAGACCATCGACTCCTGGGGCGGGTTCACCGTCATCGGCGCGGCGGTGCTGGTGCTGGTGGCCGTGGTCTTCCTTGTGTTCGTGCAGTCGCCGTTCGCGTCCTCACCGTCCGACGACGCGCTGATGGGCGAGGAGTTCGCCGACGTGCGCACAAGCCACGTGGCCGTGGGGACGCTGGGCGATCCACCGCCGCAGCCGCCCGCCGGTGGTCCGCACTACGTGCAGCCGTGGCCGACGGGCGTCTTCGAGGAGACGCCGCCGGACGGGCACCTGATCCACTCGCTGGAACACGGCATCATCTGGATGTCCTACCACCCCGACATGGTGTCGGAGGAGGAACTGGACAACCTGCGCGACGTGGCCGGTGACCACTCGAACGACGTCATCCTCGCGCCGCGGCCCCAGAACGACGCGCCGCTCTACCTCCTGTCCTGGGGCCGTCGCATGCAGGCCGACCCGAACGACACGGACCTGCTGCGCGAGTTCATCGAGACGAACGTTAACCGGGCGCCGGAGTTCGTGCGCTAGGCGCGCGGTCGCCCCGCCGGCCTGCCTGCGGTCCTCCTGCCGCCGCGCCTGCGGGCGGGCGGCGCACACTGGACATCACCGTGATCGAACTCAGCCTGGTCCATGCGACCAAGTCCTACGGGGCGTACCCCGTCCTCCGCGACCTGTCCTGGGACATCCAGGACCACGAGGTCGTGGCGCTCGTGGGCGTGAACGGCGCGGGCAAGTCCACGCTGCTGCGCTGCCTCGCGAGCATTGAGGACCTCGATGCCGGGGAGCGCGTGGTGCGGCGCGGGGCGAGCATCGCGTACGTGCCGCAGGAGCCGGACATCGCGCCGGAAGAGACGCCGCGGCGCGCGCTGGCCGGGGCGCACGCACGCCTCGCGGCCGTGGAGGGCGAACTCGCGGCGATCGAGGCGCAGATGGGCCGCCCGGAGGTGTACGAGGACGACGCGCGCCTGGCCGCCGTGATGGAGCGCCAGTCGGAAGCCCTCGGGCGGTACGAGGCGCTGGGCGGGGCGACGTACGCCAGCCGCTGCGAGTCGACGCTGATCGAGTTCGGGCTGTCGGCGGAGGACCTCGACCGGCCGGTGTCGGAGTTGAGCGGCGGTCAGCGGAAGTTGGTCTGCCTGGCGCGCGCGGTGGTGCAACTGCCGGACGTGCTGCTGCTGGACGAGCCGGACAACCACCTGGACCTGGCGGGCAAGGCGCGCCTGGAGCGCCTGATCGCGGACTTCGCCGGCGCGGTGATCCTGATCTCGCACGACCGCTACCTCATCGACGTGGTCGCGGACGTGATCGCGGAACTCGAACTGGACGGCTACCACCCGGGACAGCCGCAGTTGGCGCTGTACCCCGGCAACTACTCCGAGTACGCCTTCGAGAAGCGACTGGGCCTGGAGCGCCAGCAGCAGGACTTCGTGCTGCAGCAGCGCGAGATCGGCCGCCTGCGGAGCGCCATCCAACGACTGAAGGACTGGAGCCGCAACGGCGCGAACGAGAAGTTCGTCCGCCGCTGGAAGAGCATGCAGGGGCGCCTGGACCGGATGGACCGCGTGGAGCGCCCCGTGATGGAGTCGCCTCGCATGCGGCTCGCCCTGCAGTCGGAGCGCGGCAGCAACCGCGCCATCGACGTGAAGGGCCTGCGGAAGTCCTTCGGCGACATGGAGGTCCTGCGCGGCGCGGACCTGCTGGTGCTCCACGGCGAGCGCGTGGGCGTGGTGGGCGCGAACGGCGCGGGGAAGTCCGTCCTCTTCCGCTGCCTGCTGGGCGACGACGCCCCCACCGAGGGCGTCGTGCGGATCGGGCCGAGCAACACCGTGGCCTCCTACTCGCAGGAGCACGAGACCCTCGACCTCTCGCGTAGCGCCATCGACGAGGTGCGCGCGGTGGCCCGCATCGCGGAGGGAGAGGCGGTCGCCCTCCTGAGCCGCTTCGCGCTGGACTACGACACGTGCCGCCGGCCGATCGGGCAGTTGAGCGGCGGCCAGAAGAGCCGCGTCCAACTCGCGCGCCTCATGCTGATGAAGGCGAACGTCCTGCTCCTGGACGAGCCCACGAACAACCTGGACGTCGCGTCCGCCGAGGTGCTGGAGGACGCCCTGCTCGACTTCGATGGCACGATCGTGGCGATCTCCCACGACCGCTACTTCCTGGACCGCGTCGCACAGCGCATCGTCGAGGTGCGCGACGGCGTGCTGCTCTCGTTCGAGGGCGGCTACGGCGACTACGTGGCGGCCGCACGAGGCTAGCCCCGCGTCGATCCCCTCGATCCCGGGCGCTCGATGGCGGCGCGACGTGGCACAATGCGCGCGCCGAGAGGGGGCACGCTTGCCGACGTTGACCGTGAACGGGATCGAGCGCGACGCGACGCGCGGGGAGCGCAACCTGCTCTCCTACCTTCGGTTCGACCTGGGCCTGACCGGCTCGAAGTACGGTTGCGGCGAGGGGCTCTGCGGCGCCTGCACCGTGCTGGTGGACGGCCAGCCGCTGCGCGCGTGCATGAGCACCGTGGGCGCCGTCACCGGCGGCGAGATCGTCACCATCGAGGGCCTTGCGCGCGGCGAGTCGTTCGAGGACCTGCACCCCGTGCAGCGCGCCTTCGTGGAGGAGCAGGCGATGCAATGCGGCTACTGCATCCCCGGCTTCGTCATGGGCACGGTGGGCCTCCTGAACCGCGAGCCGAACCCCTCGGCGGGCCAAGTGCGCGAGGCGCTGGCGGAGCACATGTGCCGCTGCGGCACGTACCAGCGCATCGAGCGCGCCGTGCTGCGCGCTGCGACCGAGGGCGGGCACAGCGAGGGCGGCCACAACGAGGACAACCAGCGTGAGTAGCCTCAGCATCGTCGGCGACGTCACGGTCGGCTTCCCCGCATCCCGCACGGGCTACGGCCAGGCGACCTACGGCAACACGGCGCCCCAGACGGAGCGCGCGACGTGGATCACCATCGACGGCGACGGCCGGGTCACCGCCTACGCTGGCAAGGTCGAGTACGGCCAGAACATCCGCACGGGCCTCGCCATCGAGGTCGCGGACGAACTCAGGGTGCCCCTGGAGGCGGTCGACGTGGTGCTGGGCGACACGGCGCGCGTGCCGTGGGACATGGGGACGTTCGGCAGCCAGTCCACCGCGCGCGTGGGCTGGCAACTGCGCAA
>JBBDIC010000015.1:4143-6504 GCA_040880625.1 Dehalococcoidia bacterium
GAGGACGACGGCCTGCTCGCGATCCTCGCGGAGGACGACGAGACGGCGGCGCTGGCCGCGCGCGTGGCGCAGGTGGACTGGGATATCCCGTCGGGCCAGCCCTCGCGCTGGGACATGCCCTCGCTGCTCGTGGAGAGCGCGCAGGACGGGTTCGCGACGCAGGAGTCCGGCGACCTGGACGAGGGCTTCCGCGCGGCCGACGAGATCGTGGAGGGCACGTACTACATCCCCTACATCGCCCCGATCCCCATGGAGCCCCGCGCGGCCGTGGCAACGTGGGAGGGCGACTCGCTCACCGTCTGGGCCGGCACGCAGCGCCCGTTCGGCCTGCGCCAGGAACTCGCCTCGATCTTCGGGGTGGAGGAGGCACACGTGCGCGTCATCGCGCCCGAGATCGGCGGCGGCTTCGGCGCAAAGTCGCCGTACGCCGTGGCGCACGAGGCGGCGCACCTGGCGCGGATCGCGGGGCGTCCGGTACGCGTGGCGTTCACACGTGCGGAGGAGACCATGTGGTCCAACTTCCGCCCGGCGGCGATCGTCCAGATCAAGAGCGGCGTCACCTCTGACGGCCGCCTGGTGGCGTGGCAGAGCGACGCGTACCACAGCGGCGAGCGCGTCATGATCGGCCGCCGCGGCTCGGACACGCCGTACGACGCCGGGAACATCCGGTCCATGGTGTACCGCTCGGACAGCCCGCTGCCGTCGGGCTCGTATCGCTCGCTGGGCGCGGCCGTGAACCACTTCGCGCGCGAGGTCCACATGGACGAGGTCGCCGAGCGCACCGGACGCGATCCCGTCGAGTTCCGCCTCCAGAACCTCACGGACCCTCGGTTCCGGCGCGTCCTGGAAGCCACGGCGGACGCCTTCGGCTGGACCGGCCCGCGGCTGGCCGGCGGGCGCGGCGCCGGCATCGCCCTCGGCATCGACGTGGGGTCGTACGTGGCCACGGCGGCGGAGGTCTCCGTGCAGGAGCGCGAGGTGCGCGTACACCGCGTGGCTGCCGCGCTGGACTGCGGGCTCGTCGTGAATCCGGAGGGCGCGCTGAACCAGATGGAGGGCGCGATCGTCATGGGCCTCGGCGGCGCGCTCTTCGAGGCGAGCGACTTCGAGGGCGGTCGCCTCCTGAACGCCTCCTTCGCGCGCTACCGCATCCCGCGCATCGTGGACGCACCGCGCATCGATGTGCGGCTGGTCGGCGACGATGAGACGCCCTCGACGGGTGCGGGCGAGCCGGGAATCGTGCCGATCGCGGCGTCCGTGTCGGGCGCGGTCTTCGGCGCGACGGGCGTGCGGCATCGAGAACTGCCGATCCAGCGCCACCTCGGCTAGCCGCCCGCACGTGCGGGCGGGGCGCGCGGGCACGGCTTTGCGATACGGCTGCAATGCAGGCCGGCGCGTGGGGGCATAGCAGTGCCTTCCCCGCATGTGACACCATCCGCTCGCAGCGGGGCCGTCCTCCGCTGTGGGCGACGGCGCGGCCGCCGCCCGCCCGTTGGAGGAGGAACGATGCCGAAGCGCGAATCCACGCTGGAGCGACTGACCGGCCCGATCCGCCGCCTGTTGCGGCCGGACCGGAAAGGCCGTGCCGCCGGCAACGGCAGCGAGGAGCCCTCCGTGGCCGCGCGCGACGGCGGCTGGGCGGAACTCCTGAGCAGCGACGGCCACACCCGCTACGGCCGCGGCCACCTGATGATCTGGCCGGCGGAGCCGCAGTCCGGACACGGCGACTCGAGCCCCGCCTCCCAGGTGCGCGACGAGGCGGTGCAACCCACCGGCGAGGGCGCCCCGAACCTGCGCGGCGAACTTCGCTCCTTCGTCCCGGACGCCGCGCAAGCGCCGGCGCCGGGTGACCGCCTGTCGATCCGCCCGGAACGCGGCGAGAGCGAGATGTACTCGGTGGTGGTGCGCGCCTACACGCCGGCCAGCAATGGCGGCGGCGGCGTCGTGGCGTTGGACTGGCCGGACGACGAACTGCCGGCGAGCCTGCGCGAACTCGGCGGACACTAGCCGCCGGCCCGGCGCGAGCCGGCGCGGGGCCTTCGTCGCGTCTCTGTCATCCGCGTGCGTTCGATGCGACGGTTCCGTCATCGCGGCAGGCCTAGCGTTTCCCTGTCCGAACCACCCACTCATTTCAGGCAAGGAGTCTTGGAAACATGGCTGAGAACGAGAAGCAGAACCAGCAGGAGAAGGACCGCCAGCAGCAGCAGCAGGACGGCGAGAAGCAGCAGTACCAGCAGGGTCAGCAAGGCCAGCAGGGTCAGCCAGACCAGCAGGGCCAGGAGCAGATGCGCGAGCGTTAGCCGCTCGCTGCAACGAGGCGAGGCACGCAGCCACGCGCGCGAGCCTCGCCTCCAGAAGCGG
>JBBDIC010000015.1:6514-8398 GCA_040880625.1 Dehalococcoidia bacterium
CCCCCCCCCCGCCCCCCCCCCCCCCCCCCCCCCCCCCCCCCCCCCCCCCCCCCCGCTTCTGTGTGCACCGCACGCCACGGCCGCATCGGCTATAAGGGCTCCGGAGACGCGCGCGGTCGGCGCGGACGGGCGAGGTGCATCGTGGACTACCAGCAGGCGTTCGAGGCGAAGCGGCGCTCCGCCGACGAGGCGGTGGCGCTGATCCCGGACCACTCGCTCATCGTGCAAGGGATGTGCGTCGGCGAGCCGCCCGCGCTGCTGCAGGCCGTGGCGGACCGCGCTCGATGCGGCGGGCTCACGGACGTGCGCATGACGGCGCTGCTGCCGATGGGGCACAGCAAGCGCACGATCCTCGCGGAGGACCTCCGGCACGCGATCCACTGGGAGTCGCTCTTCGCCGGCGGCGCGGACCGCGGGCTGCTGGCCGCCGGCACGGCCGTCTACAACCCGGCCTACTTCCACCAGATCCCGCGCCTCGTCCAGGAGTTCATGGACGTGGACGTGGCGCTGGTGACCGTCTCCCGCATGGACCGCCACGGCTACATGAGCCTGGGCGTCAGCGTGGACATCAACAAGGCCGCCATCGCGAAGGCGCGCGTGGTGCTGGCGGAGGTGAACCCGCAGATGCCGCGCGCGCACGGCACCGGCTGGGTCCACATCTCGGAGGTCGACGCCGTCGTCGAGCACGACACGCCGATCCTCGAACTCCCGACGCCGCCGGAGCGCGAGGAGGACCGCGAGATGGGGCGGCTGATCGCGGAGATGATCCCGGACGGCGCCACGATCCAACTCGGCATTGGCGGTGTGCCCAACGCCGTGGCGAAGAACCTGATGCAGCACCGCGACCTGGGCATCCACACGGAGATGTTCGTGGAGTCCATGGTCGACCTGATCGAGAGCGGCGTGGCGAACGGCTCACGCAAGACGTTCCACCCCGGCAAGGCGATCTACTCCTTCGCGGCCGGCTCCCGACGCATGTACGAGTTCCTGGACGACAACCCCTACGTGGAGGCGCACCCCGTCTCCTACACGAACTTCCCGCCGAACATCGCCCGCAACGCGGACATGGTCTCCGTGAACTCCACCATCGAGGTGGACCTGACGGGCCAGTGCTGCTCGGAGTCCATGGGCGCCACGCAGTACAGCGGCACGGGCGGCCAGCACGACTACGCGCGCGGCGCCTTCGATGCGCCCGGCGGCAAGTCCGTGATCGCGTTCTACTCCACGGCGAAGGCGGGCACGGTGTCGCGCGTGGTGCCCACGCTGGCGCCCGGGGCAGTGGTGACCACGCCTCGGACGGAGGTCCACTGGGTGGTCTCCGAGTACGGCGCGGCCTGCCTGAAGGGCAAGTCAACCCGCGAGCGCGCGCAGGCGATGATTGGCCTCGCGCACCCGAAGTTCCGGGAGGGCCTGACGGCCGCCGCGCACGACCTCGGCTACCTGTAGGGGCCGCACGTCGTCTCGCACCGGTCGCGCGCGCTGCCACGCGTCGATTCTACTTGCGTGTGCTGTTACCGTAATTGCGGCTCGGTCGTCATCCATACACACCATCCGTAATGGAAGGGCGCGCATCTATGCGCTTTGCCTCCGCTTATACCGTCGGGTTTCTCGTCCTGCTCGTGGTCGGCTGCGGTGGCGGCGACGGCCTCCCCCAGGGCGCAGGCGGCGACGGCGACGCGTCCGAGGCGAGCGGCATCGCCGGGCTCGTGCAACGGCTCGACGCCGCGGACGACCTCCAGGACCGGGCCGACGTGGTGCGCGACATCGCCGTGGCGGCGGGAATCACTGTCCTCGACCACGACGGCGACGTAGACCGCGAGCCGGACGGCCCCGCCTCCGGCGTCGTCATGGCCCCCTTCGAGGCGATCCAACTGGCGGACGACG
>JBBDIC010000016.1:0-1515 GCA_040880625.1 Dehalococcoidia bacterium
GCCGGCTCCTCGGGAGCGGGGGCGGACTCGGGCGCCGTCGCCGGCTCGCCGGTGGTGGCGGCGGGCGTCGTGGGCGAGGCGTTGGGCGCGGGCGCCGTACTGCCGCCGCCCACCTGGGCGCGCGCCGCGTCTGCGTCGTCGAACCAGAGCGAGTTGATCTCGATGAACCGCGCCTGCGACTCCGGCACGTCGCCCTCGGGGAAGATCGCGCTCACCGGGCACGCCGGCTGGCACGCGCCACAGTCGATGCACTCGACCGGGTTGATGTACAGGATGCGGTCCTTGCCCTCTTCGAAGTGGATGCAGTCCACCGGGCAGACGGACACGCAGGACTGATCCATCGTGTCGATGCAGGGGTCGGTGATGACGAACGTCAAGGAGATGCCCTTCCCGACGGGGGCGCGCTGCGATCGTGCCCGATCCTACAAGTCACCCCCGTCGAGGTCTATCGAGGCCGCTCGAGGCCCGCGCGACGCGGCGGCATGCCACCCGATTGTTACGTCTCGCACGCTTGTGTGGCGCGCCCTCGACGCCGGGGGGCGTACACCCTGGAGCATGACAGAGCGCAACCACGAGGGCATCGGGCTGTTCAACCGCTTCTCGCGCAGCACGTCGCGCGTCGCCGGCTCCACGCCGGCTTTCCTCGGCGCAGCGCTCGTCGTGGTCGTATGGGCCGTCAGCGGCCCCGTCTGGGGCTTTAGCGATACGTGGCAACTGGTGATTAACACCGGCACCACCATCGTGACGTTCCTGATGGTGTTCCTCATCCAGAACACCCAGAACCGCGACAGCACCGCGATCCACATCAAACTCGACGCCCTCATCGACGCGATCGACGAGGCGCGCGAGGACTTCGTCGACTTCGAGAATGCGCCGGACGACGAGATCGAGGCGGCGGTGGACGAGTTCCGCCGCCGCCGCGAGGAGTTCGTCAACGGCCGCGCCGCCGCCGAGGACGAGTCGTCGAGTGGCCCGGCGGACTAGCCGCGACGGGCTCCTGAGATTTGACGTGAAAACGTCGCACCGGCAAGCCCCTTCGCAACGCCTGCGGCGTTGGCAACGGGACGGCGACGAATACGGTTGATTGAGCAACTCGGCGACTGCCAGGGAGCACGACATGATGCGCGACACTCGACACGATGTGGCGGATCGGCCACGGAACGACACCGCGGCCGCCATCGGCGGATTCATCGCGATCCTGTTCGTCGCCAGTGCGGCGTTTCCGTGGGCCACCACGGACGGCGGAGCGGACGTGTACGCGTCCGTCTGGGTGCCGATCGGCGGCGCGATACTGCTCGGCCTGTTCGGCGCGTACTGGCTCGCCTACCTCGACCGTGCGAGGGCGATGAGCGTGTTCCTCTTCGCGGCGGCCGTCGGTTGCCTTGGTATCGCGATGCTGCACGTGGTCAGCAGCCGTGGCCTCGCCGGCGCGGGCGGCGACGACGGCGTCGGCGCGGGCGCCGTCCTCGGCGTGATCGCGGCGGTGGCGGCGGTGGCCCTCAGCGGCGCGCTCGT
>JBBDIC010000017.1:0-5157 GCA_040880625.1 Dehalococcoidia bacterium
GTGGGGCGTCAGTCTGCCTCGCCGGAGGCGAGGTGGCGGGCGAGGCGGGTGGCGAGGGCCATGATGGTCTGGGACGGCTGGGCGCCGCCGGAACTGGGGAAGACGCTGGCGTCGCAGATGTAGAGGTTGTCGTGGTCGTGGGCGCGCAGGTTGCGGTCCACCACGGAGGTGGCGGGGTCGTCGCCCATGACGCAGCCGCCCATGGTGTGGTCGTTGCCGTTGGCGATGAGGATTTCGTGGGCGCCGGCGGCGGCCAGGATCTCGCGGCCGCGGAGGTGGATCTCGTCGCGCATGGCGCGTTCGTTCTCGCCGAAGTTGAAGGTGATCTTGGGGCGCGGGATGCCGAACTCGTCGACCTCGTCCGTGAGTTCCACGCGGTTGTCCTCGTACCAGAGGCACTCGCCCTCGTCGCCCAGGATGGCGAAGTAGGGGTACTGGCCGAGGAGCGTCGTGAGGCGCTCGCCCCAGAGGCTGGGCGCGGCCTTCGCCAGCGCGCCGCCGAACTCGCCGGGGAACAGCACCGAGGTCATCCAACTCCAGCCGCCGGCGAATGAGGGCGTGCCGCGTCCGCCGGTCGCGCCGCCGTTGCCGCCATTCCCGCCGTTGTGGCCGTTGCTGCCATTGCGCCCGCCGTTCGTCCTCGCCGCCTGTGTGCCGTAGTGGTGCTGCGACAGCAGCGTGCCGGGCGAGGTGGACCACATGTGCACCGGCTCCGCGAAGCGGCCGAACATGGGGTCCGCGATGTGCGCCATGATGCCGCGGCCCACCATGCCCGAGGAGTTGGCGAGGCCGTCCGGGAACGCCGGCGTCGCCGAGTGCAGCAGCAGGCGCGGGTTCTCCACGCAGAACGCCGACAGGATCACCACCGACGCCTCGATGCGCTCCTCGCGGCCGGCGCGCTGGCAGATGACGGCCTCGATGCGGCCGTCCGCGCCCGCCTCGATGGAGGTGACGCGTGCGCGGTCGCGGATCTCGGCGCCGGCGCGCACGGCCTTGGGGACGTAGGTGACGTGCATGGAGGCCTTGGCGCGGCTTTTGCAGCCCCACTGGCAGTAGCCGTAGTTCATGCAGGGCGAGCGACCCTCGTGCCCGCCCTGGAGGATGCCGAGCGGCGTGTTCGTCCACGCCATGCCTCGACGGTCCATGCCCGAGGCGATCATCATGTCGCGCGCGGTGAGCGGGTGCGGCCCCTGCGGGTACTTGTCGCGTCGAGGTCCCCACGGCATCTCCAGCGGGCCGGAGAGGCGCAGTTCGCGCTCGACGCGGTCGTAGTCGGGCGCCAGTTCGTCGTAGGAGATCGGCCAGTCGCGGCCGACGCCGTCGCGCGTGAAGCGCTCGAAGTCCTCCGGCCACAGGCGCAGCGCCACCGCGCCGTAGTGGAGGGTGCCGCCGCCCACGCCGCGGCCGTCGCGGATGTGGCCCTGCGCGAAAGGTTCGTTGCCGTCCACCCAGCGGCGGTCGTCCCAGTCGAACTTGCCCAGCATCTCCACCTCGTCCTGGCGCAGGTCGCGGTCCGTGTCGAGCCACGGGCCGGCCTCCAGGACGACGACGCGCCAGCCGGCCTCGGCGAGTTCCTTCGCGAGCACGGAGCCGGCCGCGCCGCAGCCGATGATGCAGGCGTCCACGCGGCCCTTGTGGCGCTTCATCTGCGCGCCGCGGAACTCGGTCTCGAGCGCGCTCACAGGACGGTGTGTCCGGGGCGGCGCTGAGTGCGCTGCTTCACCTCGTCTGTGCCGAGCCAGAGGTAGCCGGGCTGGTACGCCGGGCCGGGGAAGCCCATGAAGACCATGCCGCGCGGGTCGGAGCCGAAGCCGAGCAGCACCAGCGCGCGCACCTGGTTGAACCACGCCGACGAGTCGAAGCCGGCCGGCCCGTCCAGCGCCTTCCGTTCCGCCTGGGCCAGCAGGTCGTCCTGCCTCGATGTGTCGAGCGCGGCGAAGTCCCCGCCGGCGGCGGCATCGAGCGCGGCGAAGCCGGCGGGGATCATCTCGGCGCGGGGCATCGTGCCGGAGCGTTCGTCGCCCTTGCCCATCTGCAGGTCGAACGTGTCGTCGAGGAAGGCCGCCAGCGCCTCGGGCGGGACGGGCGTGCCAGGCAGCAGGCGCGCGACGACGGCGACGACGGTGGGCTCGCGGCCGACGCGCCGGACGCCGCCCGCCTCGCGGGTGGTGCGCGCGCGGAGGGCGTCGCGCAGGTCGGGCTCCACGCGCCGGACGTCCAGGCGCTTCCAGAACTCGTCCAGCGTCGGGTAGCGCGGCTCAGGCATCCCAGAACACCCCGATCAGGCCGAGGACGCCCGTCAGCGCATAGGCGACCGGCAGCATCGGCGGCGGGCCGGCGAGGTAGTTCCGCATCGACCGCAACGCGCCCACCTGCGAGGCGATCCCCTTGAGGTGGAAGAACAGCCCCGCCATCCCCTCGACGACCCCGACAGCGAGCGCGCCGACGGCGATCCAGCCGAGCACCCCGTCGCGCGCTACGAGGCCGATGAGGATCGCGACGACGATGAGGGGCGTGACCACGACGGGCGGCACCATCTCCCACCTGCGGAAGGCGGCGGCCCAGTGCATGAGCGTCAACTGCACCCAGATGCCCGCGTACAGCAGCGCCGAGAACGCCAGGACCGCGCGTCCGAGTTCCCAGCCGTCCCAGGCGTCCATCGCGCTCCCTCGAGTGGGCGTGCGTCGAGGACGCACGGTACCCCGCGCGCACGCTACCGCCGCGGAGCGATCGAAGGCGTCGCGCGTCCGCCGCGAGGTATTGCGAGTGTGTTGCAGCGACGGCGGATCACCCCCATCCCCACCTTCCCCCTCAAGGGGGAAGGTGCCGGAGGCGGAGCGGAGCGACGCAGCCGCTACCGGCGCACGCTCCAGCGCGTGCCCTGCGGGCCGTCTTCCAGCGAGACACCGAGGGTGGCGAGGGCGTCCCGGATCTCGTCGGCGCGGGGGAAGTTGCGGGCGGCGCGGGCGTCGGCGCGGGCGGCGATGAGCGACTCGATCGTGCCGGCGGCGTCGGTGCCGCCGCACGAGATGTCGAGGCGCGCCGCGAGTTTGCTCAGGACGACGGCGTCCAGCAGCGCCTCGACGGCGGCGGCGTCCTCGGCCGGGTCGGCGAGGGTGAGTCCGAGCACGCCTGCGAGTTCGCGCAGGAGCGCCTGGGCGTCCTCGATGGCGGCGCCGACGTCGCGGGCGCGGTTGATGGCGCGCGCGAGGTCGAACAGGCCGGCGAGGGCGGTGGGGGTGCTGAGGTCGTCCTCCATTGCCTCGATGAAGCGGCGGCGGGCGGCGGGGAGGTCTATCGGGGAAGCAGAGCCGGAGGGAACCCCACCCCCGCCCTCCCCCTCGATGGGGGAGGGGGTCGGATCGGAGGGGGAGGCGGCCGGATCGGGGGCGCGGAGGGCGGCGGTCAGGCGCTCGATGCCGGCGGTGGCGGCGGCCATGGCCTCGTCCGTGAGGTTGTTGGACGCTCGATAGTGCGAGTTGAGCACGAACAGGCGGATCGGGTCCGGCCCCCAGCGGTCGAGGGCGTCCTCGACGCTGACGACGTTGCCGATGGACTTCGACATCTTCACGCCGTCGCGGGTGACGAGGCCGTTGTGCATCCAGACGTTGGCGAAGACGGGAGCACTCCCACCCTCGGCGGGGGTGTCGGCGGCGGCTTCTGCCTGGGCGATCTCGTTCTCGTGGTGCGGGAAGACGAGGTCCAGGCCGCCGCCGTGGATGTCGAACCGCTCGCCGAGGTAGCGGCGCGCCATGGCGGAGCACTCGATGTGCCAGCCGGGGCGGCCGAGGCCCCACGGGGAGTCCCACGCGGGCTCGCCGGGCTTGGCGGCCTTCCACAGCGCGAAGTCGAGCGCGAACTCCTTCTCCTCGCCCGGCTCGAAGCGCGTCCCCCGGCGCAGTTGGTCGATGTTGCGGTGGCTGAGTTTGCCGTAGTCCTGTTTCGCGCGCACGCGGAAGTACACGTCGCCGGAGGGCGTGGGGTAGGCGAGGTCGTTGGCGATGATCTCCTCGATCATCTGCGTGATGCCCTCGATCTCCTGCGTGGCGCGCGGGCGCTCGTCCGGGAGCGTGAGGCTGAGGAGGACCTGCTCCTGCTCCCACTGCTCGATGTTGCGGACCGCGAGGTCCAGCGGGTCCACGTCCTGCTCGCGGGCGCCGTCGATCAGTTTGTCGTCCACGTCGGTGTAGTTGGAGGCGAAGACGACGGTCTCGCCGCCTCGCGGGTTGCCGGGCCAGCGGAGGTAGCGCACCAGGACGTCGTAGACCATGAGCGACATCGCGTGGCCGACGTGGGCCGCCTGGTAGGGGGTGACGCCACAGACGTAGAGACTGACGCGTCCCGGCGTGACCGGGACGAACTCTTCTACCTGGCCGGTCAGGGTGTTCGTCAGCCTCACGTGTCAGTCCCTCTCGCCGGTGTTGCGGATGGTGCTGCCTCGCCGGACCGCAGATCACCCCCACCCCAACCCTCCCCCCTCAAGGGGGAAGGTTGGGGTGGAGAGCCCTCCCCCATCGAGGGGGAGGGAGAGGACGATTCTGCCAGCCGGCGTTCGAGGTCGATGATGCGCTCCTCGAGGGCCTGGAGGCGGTCCCATTCCGGGTCGGGGAGGCGCTCGACGGTGTCGTTGCTGTTGTTGGTGTAGGCGATGACGTGGCCCGGCACGCCGACGACCGTGGCGTGCGCGGGGACGCTCTGCACCACCACGGAGCCGGCGCCGATGCGTGACCCCGTGCCGATGGTCACCGCGCCGATGATCTTCGCGCCCGCGCCCACGATCACGTCGTCGCCGAGCGTGGGGTGGCGCTTCTCGCGTCGCGTGGAAGTGCCGCCGAGCGTCACGCCCTGCAGCAGGTGGCAGCGGTCGCCGATGACGGTCGTCTCGCCGATGACGACGCCCATGCCGTGGTCGATGAAGAGCGAGCGGCCGATGCGCGCCTTCGGGTGGATCTCCACGCCGGTGAGCATGCGGGTGAGGTGGGACAGCACGCGCGCCGCCAGTGGCCAGCCCGCCGCGTCGATGCGGTGCGCGGCTCGATGCGCGAGCAGCGCGTGGACGCCGGGGTAGGTGAGGAGCACCTCGAGGTGCGTGCGCGCGGCAGGGTCGCGGGCGATCGCCGCGTCGATGTCCTCGCGCACTCGTTCGATGAAGCCCAT
>JBBDIC010000017.1:5257-8381 GCA_040880625.1 Dehalococcoidia bacterium
ATGGTACATCCTCTTCGAGGAGCGCCACGGCCATGACGGCGATCGCCTCGCCGCGGCCGATCTCGCCCAGGCGCTCGTTGGTGGTGGCCTTCACGCTGATCGCGCCGTGGGTCAGGCCCAGGATGATCGCGATCGACTCGCGCATCTGGTCGATGTACCCGGCCAGACGAGGACGCTCGGCAATCACGGTGGCGTCCACGTTGTTCACGACGTAGCCGCGCGCCGCGATGATGCGCTGCACGCGCTTCAGTAACTCGCGGCTATCGATGCCCTTCGTGGACGGGTCGCCGGGCGGGAAGTGGCGGCCGATGTCGCCCTCGCCAGCCGCGCCCAGCAGGGCGTCGATCAGCGCGTGGATCAGCGCATCGCCGTCCGAGTGGCCGTCCAGGCACGGCGCCTCCGGGATCTCGATGCCGCCGAGGCGCAACTTGCCGTGCTCGTCCTCGCGGAAGCGGTGCACGTCGTAGCCGATGCCCACGCGCATCTCAGCGCCCCCGTTCCGGCGCGGTGGCCCGCGCCTCGAGGGCAGGCGCGGGCGCGGGCGACAGCCGCTCTGCGAGCAGCGCACGGGCGAGCACGAGGTCCGCTGGCGTCGTGACCTTCAGGTTGGCACGGTCGCCCTCGACGAGCGCGACCGGGATCCCCAGCGCCTCCAGCATCGAGGCGTCGTCCGTGGCATCGGCTGCGACTTCGGCGTGGGCGCGGCGCAGGAGGTCTCCGCGGAACGCCTGCGGGGTCTGCACCGCCCGCAGCGCCGTGCGGTCGACGGTCTCCTCGATGCTCTCGGCGTCGCGTGTCTGAGGATCGGGCGTCCCGCGCACGCGCTTGATGGTGTCCACCACCGGCACGCCAGGGACGGCCGCGCCGGTGCGCCGCGCCGCCTGCACGACACGGGCGACGAGGGCGGGCGTGAGCAGCGGCCGCGCGCCGTCGTGGACGAGGTACCACGCGGCATCGGGCGCGGCGTCGATGCCGGCGGCGACGGAGTCCCGGCGTCGCGCGCCGCCCTCCACGGCCGTCACGGGCGCGGCTGCGCCGAGGCGCGCGATCTCGTCGATCTCGGCGTGCCACTCACGGGACGCGACGACGACGATGCGCGTGACCCCGGGCGTCGCGCCGAGCGTGGCGAGGGAGTAGGCGAGCACCGGACGACCGTCGAGGTCCGCCCAGATCTTGTCGCCGCCGGGCCCCATGCGGCTCGACGATCCGGCGGCGACGATGATCGCCACGATGTCTGAAGGCTCGCTGCTCGCCTGTTCGTCCACACGGAGATTCTAGGGCCCCGCCGCGCCGTCGGGAGGGCGGGCCACTGGCCGCGGAGCGCTCAGCGGCAGCGCAGCAGCACGATCTCCTCCGGGATGCGCACGGCGCCGCGCGCGGCGATCTCCTCGGCGGCGAGGCGTCCGAGGCTGGCGCGGAAGGCGCCCCAGGTCACGCCCGGTGCGAGCGCCGGCTCGGCCCAGTGACGCTCGCCCTCGAAGTGCGCGAGCAGCACGGCCGCATCGCGGATCACGAGTTCCGGGGTGACCGCCACGGACTCCACCTCGGTGAAGATCCCATCGAGGTACGTCGGCGCGTTGCCGGCGGTGAAGCGCTCGGAGTAGCGGGCGAGCGGGAACGCCCCGCCCGCCGCGACGAAGAGGTCGTCCAGAGAGGCCTGATCGCGCTCGCTGCCGATGACGAGCACCAGCGTGCCGCCGGGGCGCAGGACGCGACGGAACTCCCGGACCGCCGCTCGGATGTCCGGCACGTGGTAGAGCATGTGCGCCGACAGGACGACATCGAACGCTGCGGCGGCGAAGGGCAGGCGCTGCACGTCGCCCCGCACGGGCGCCGCGACGGCGTGCCGGGACGCCTCGCGGAGCATGATGGGCGAGAAGTCGAAGCCGACGAGGCGCGCGCCCTCCGGCATCGCGGCCCGCAGGTGCGGGAGGTAGTTGCCGGTGCCGCAGCCGGCGTCCAACACAGCCCGGGCGTTCGCCAACGGCATGAGCGCGGCGGCGTCGGCCTCAGTGAGCGGTGGCTCGCGGAAGGAGTAGAGCGACGGAGCGGTCGCCTGCTGCGCGCGGCGCTCCTCGCCGTAGCGGTATGCCATCGCCTCCGGGCTGGTCCAGCGGTCGTCCGGGTCGCGCACGATCACGATCGCGCGCGGCGGCCGCGGTCGCGCTCGTTGCCGCGCTTGAAGTTGCCGGTCATGCGCGCCATCAGCAGTTGCTCGGCGTCGCGGTAGCCGTCCGCGATGTCGGCGGCGTCCGAGCGGAAGCGCGCGGCCTTCGCGCCGGAGAGCGTGACCACCGTCTTGCCGCCGTGGGCGATGCGGACGGTCCCGTCCTTGACCAGGTGGTACGTGAAGTCGGTCATCGGGCGCCCTCGGTGGCGGGGGGCTAGGCCAGCGCCTCGCGGCGCTCGGCGGCGGCGCGGAGGCGGGCCATACGGGCGCGGTTGCCCTCCATGCGCGCGAGGATGGTCATGGCCTTGCGGGTGTCGGAGGCGATGCGCGCGGGCTCGGCGTGGCGGATGCGGAACTTCGACAGCCAGTACGTGAAGGCGCGCATCTCCGTCTGCGTCATGCGGCCACCCACGGACTCGCCCTGCTCCGCGATGTAGAGCACCTTCAGTTCGTCCAGGGTCTTGCCGTACACGCGGTCGAACGCCTCGATGTCGGCCGGCTTCGCGCCGTGGCGCGCCAGGCCGCCGAGTTTGTGGAGTTCCATCTCAGCCGCCAGTTGCAGCAGTTCCTCCACGACCACGCCGTACTGGAAGTTCAGGTGGGCGCGGTACTTGGACGGGCCGATCGCCAGTTCGAACTCCTCCTCGCTGCCGGCGCGGGGCGGGACGCCCTGCACCAGGAGTTGCTCCGCCAGCACCGGCGGCACCAGGTCCTCCGCGGTCGCGAGCAGGCGCTGGGCCAGCAGCAGCCAGTCGAACGCCTCGCCGGCGATCAGGTAGTGGAGGCGGACGCCGTCCACGTCCTCCACGGGCGCGACCCAGCGCGCGATGATCCGCAGGAGGGCGTCGTACCAGTACTCGCCGTCCTCGATGGCCGCGCGGAACGCCGCCACCCCCTGCTCGGGGGTGAGCGGTCCGTCCTCCGGGACATCGAGGTCCGCGAGGCCGGCGATCT
>JBBDIC010000018.1:0-8339 GCA_040880625.1 Dehalococcoidia bacterium
GCGCCGGTGCTGGACCCGGCGGCGGAGCGGACGCCGGGGGAGCACGCGCGGCTGCTGGGCGAGGCGCTGTTCGGTGCGGCCGGCTGGGTGCGCGACGTGGTGGAGGACTACCCGACGCTGGAGGACGAGACCGGCGTGCTGAGCCGCGAACTCGCCTCGATGCGGGCGGTGGACGAGCGCCTGGGCGCCGAGGCGGTGCGCTTCGATGCGTTCGTCGCGGCGCTGGATGCGCGCATGCAGCGGCCGAGCACGCTGATCCGCGAGGCGGGTGGCGTGCTGCTGGCGCCGATGCACACGCTGCACGGCCTGCGCTTCGCGCACGTGTACCTCGCCGGGCTGTCGGAGGGCGAGTTCCCCGCGCCGCCTCGGGCGGCCGCGCTGCTCGATCGGCCTCGACGCGCCGCGCTGGCAGCGGCGGGGCTGGACCTGCCGCCGGAGCCGCGGGCGACGGAGCACGAACTGTGGCAGGCGGCGACGACGCGCGCCGAGCAGCGGCTGTCGCTGTGGCGCCCGCGACTCTCGGGCAACCGGCCGGTGTCGGCGTCCTACTACTTCGAGGCGGCGGGCGCGGAGGCCGTGCGCATCGAGCCGGCGGTCCCTCCGGAGCGCGCGGCGTCCACGCGCGAACTGGCGGTCGCGATCACGCGCGGCTGGCCGGACGAGCGCCGGCGACCGGCCGCGTTCCCGGCGTGGGACGCGGTGGTGCGCGTCGCGCCGGCGGTCGAGCAGCGTCGACGCTCGTTCGGGACGGCCGGGGCGCACGAGGGGCACGTGCCGGGCGTGGACATCGACTGGCTCGTGGCGCCCGAGGTGGCGTGGAGTCCGAGCCGCCTGGAGTCGTACCAGACGTGCGGCTTCCAGTTCTTCGGCGGCTACGCCCTGGGCCTGCGCGAGATCGACGAGGAGAACGTGCAGGCGGATGCCGCGACGCGCGGCACGGTCATGCACGAGATGCTGGACGAGGCGATCGCGCTGCTGGTGGCGCGTGGCGAACCGCTTGTCGGGGCGACGGCGCCCGAGGTGATCGAGCGCCTGCGCACGGTGGGGCGGGAACACTGGGATCGCGCGCCGGAGAAGGAGTCCTTCGGGCGCGCAGCGCTCTGGCGGTACGAGGGAGCGGTGGCGCTGGACCAGCTGGAGGCGCTGGTGTGGCGCGAGGCGGCGCACAACGAGGCGCTCGGGATCACCTCGATCGTGGGGGGCGAGGAGGCGTTCTCGGCCGGCCTCGCCGGCGCGGAGCCGCCGATGATCGTGGCGGGTCGTGCGGACCGAGTGGACGCCGGGCCGGGGCTGATCCAGATCGTGGACTACAAGACCGGCCGCCCGATCGAGAAGAACCACGTGGTGGACGGGCAGCGGCTGCAGTTGCAGTTGTACGCGCTGGCCGCACGCGAGCGCTTCGGCGATGTGCGGCTGGTCGCGCGCTACGCCTTCCTCCGCCCGCCGCGTCGGGAGTGGACGCTCGACTCCTCGAATGCGGGCGACCTCGACGTCCTCGACACTGCCGCCACCGTCTCCGCCGGCGTGCGCACGGCCGTGCAGGGCGGGCGGTTCGAGGTGTCGCCGCAGGTCACGCCGTGCCCGACGTACTGCGCGTTCCTCCACGTCTGCCGCGTGAACTCCTTCTCGAGGTTGAAGACATGGACCTGACCCCGGAGCAGGCGGCGATCGTCCACGCAGGCGACATCGACCTGGCGGTGTCGGCCGGCGCGGGGACGGGCAAGACGCACGTGCTGGTGGAGCGCTACGTCACGCTGCTGGAGCGCTGCGCGATCCCGGAGATCGTGGCGATCACGTTCACCGAGGCGGCCGCCGCCGAGATGCGCCAGCGCGTCCGCCGCGAGGTGCTGACGCGCGACGCCCTCAAGGAGCATCAGCCGCACGTGGACGAGGCGCTGATCGGCACGATCCACTCGCTCTGCCTGCGCCTGCTGCGCGAACGGCCGGTCGAGGCCGCCCTCGATCCGGCGGTGCAGGTGCTGAGCGAGGACCAGGCCGAGTTGCTCCGGCGCGAGGCGTGCGCCGCGGCCGTGGACGCGGCAGCCGAGGCCGACGACGCGCGCACGGCCGCCCTCGGTACGCTCGGCGTGTACCAGGCGGGGTTGATGCTGCCGTCCATGGTGGCCTCTCGCGACGAGGTGCGGGCGTCCTTCGCCGTCCTGCCCGCGGTGGCCGAGGACATGGCGGCGCACCTGCGCGCGCTGGTGGACGCGGCGTGCGAGGAGGCGCTGGGGCCGCTGCGCGACTCGATCCCGCCGGTGCTGGACGACCTCCGCCCGAGCGTGCTCGACCCCTCCGACAAACTCGCGCAGTGCCTGGAGGCCGCGGCCGAGGCGCTGGACAGCGGCGCCGAGGGCGACCTGGACGAGTGGGCGCGGAGCGTGGCGGAGGCAATCAGGTGCATCAACCTCACGGGCGGCAAGAAAGCCTCGTGGGCCATCGACGTGCCGGAGGTCAGGGCGCACCTCAAGGCCGCGCGCACGGCGATGGAGGCGGCGCTGGCGCTGGCCGCGCCGTGGAACGACGCGGACGCGGGCTGCTCGGCGGCCCTGCCTGGGCTGCGGGCACTCTTCGAGGACGCGTGCGGACGCTACGAGGCGGCCAAGCACGAGCAGCACGGCCTGGACTTCCTGGACCTGGAGATCGCCGCCGTCGACCTGCTGGAGACGCACCCCGAGGTGGCGGCGGCCTACCGACGCGCGTGGCGGCACCTGATGGTGGACGAGGCGCAAGATGTGAGCGGCATCCAGGCGCGCCTGATCCGCGCGCTCCTAGGGACCGTCGGGGCCGACGGCGCGACCGAGGGCGAGCGGCCGCGGCTCTTCCTCGTGGGTGACGAGAAGCAGTCGATCTACCGCTTCCGGGGCGCGGACGTGCGGCAGTTCCGCGACCTGCGCGTGGCCGTGAGTGCCGCTGGCGGCCAGGTGCTGCCGCTGTCCGCCTCGTTCCGCACGCACACGGACCTCGTCGAGCGCATGAACGGCCTGTTCGAGTCCGCCTTCGACGGCCGCGAGGTGCTGATGGAGCGCATGAGCGGCCGCCCGGGCGTGTCGCCGGTGGGGCCGCACGTGGTGGTGACGGGCATCGACGCGTCCGAGCGCAACGGCCACGCGCAGCGCCTGACGGAGGCGGACCTGGTGGCGGCGGAGGTCGCCGGGCTGATCGATGAGGGACGGCTGGTCTGGGACAAGCGCGCCCGCGAGTACCGCGCCGTGCGCTGGGGCGACATCGCGATCCTGCTGCGCCGCTACACGAACGTCCACGTCTTCGAGCACGCGCTGGAGGCGCATCACGTGCCCTTCGCGACGCCGAGCGGGACGGGGTTCTTCACGCGCCAGGAGGTCCTGGACCTGGGCAACCTGCTGCGCTGGTTGCACGAGCCGGACGACGAGATCGCGCTCTTCGGCGTGCTGCGCTCGCCGCTATTCATCCTGCGCGACGACACGCTGTACGCCCTCCGCGCCGGCCGCCGCCCGTTGCTGCTCGCCGCCGCCGATCCGCCCGAGGGGATCGCGACGGACGAGCGCGCTCGATGCCTGTTCGCGACGGAGACGTTGCGGGCGCTCCAGCGCTCCGCGCGCACGGCGCCGGCGGCGGACCTGCTCGACGAGGCGCTCGCGGCGACGGGGTTCGAGGCGTCGTGGGCGCCGCTGAGTGGCGGCGACCAGGTGCTGGCGAACGTCCGCAAACTCGTGCGCCTCTGCCACGACCTGGCCGGCTACACCCTGGGCGAGGTGGTGGACTACCTGGAGCGCCGCCGCGACGACCTGGTGGCGCGCGAGGGACCGGCCGTCCTGGACCGCGCGGACGCGGTGCAGATCATGACCGTGCACGGCGCGAAGGGGCTGGAGTTCCCGGTGGTGTTCGCGCCCGAGGCGCACACGGCGCCCTACATCGGCAATGACGCCGTCCGCTGGCGGGCCGGGGAGGGCGTCTCGTTCACCCTCGAGCGGGGCGAGGACGATGAGCAGCGCCCGCGGCCGGCGTTCTTCTCGTTGCTGCTGCGCCGCGAGAACGAGGACGAGGCGGAGGAGCACCTGCGCCTGTTCTATGTCGCCGCCACGCGGGCGGCGGACTATCTCTACGTCTCGGGCGACCGGAGCGGCGAGCGCGGCTGGATGAGCGCCATCGACCGCGCGGTGCGCGAGGGGGCGCTGGAGGACGTGGACTGGCGCGAGGACGTGACGCCGGACACGGCGGCGATCGCGCGGCGGCCCGCGCCGGAGGGCATCGACGCGCCGCCGGCGGACGCGGAGGTGGCGTTCACGCCGGACCTGCTGCTGCGCCCGCGCGTGATCCCGCTGCGCACGAGCACCCCGGCGACGGCGATCCGCCGCGGCGAACGCTCGCTGTGGGCGCGTGGCGACGGCCTCGGCCGCGTACGCGGCACCATCGTCCACCGCGCGATCGAGGCGGCGTACGCCCTCCCGCGTCCCGAGGGCGACGCCTTCGTCGACGCCATCACCGCCGAGGAGGCGGACGACCTGGACGAGGCGACCCGTACGACGCTGGCGACGGAGGCGCGCGAGATGCTGGCGAGGTTCCGCGAGTCCCCGACGGGACGTGCGGTGGAGGCGGCCGGCGCGGCGGCGCGCTTCGAGGCGCCGTTCGCGTGGGACTGGGACGGGATCCCCGTCCACGGCCAGATCGACCTGCTCGTCCCGGAGGGCGGCCGCTGGCGGGTGATCGACTTCAAGACGGACCGCGTGCAACCCGGCGGCGAGCGCGCCGCGGCGCAGGGCTACCTCGTGCAGATCGGCCTCTACGCCCGCGCGCTGGAGGCGGCCACGGGGCAGCGCCCGGCGGCCGGGCTGCTGTTCCTGCGCACGGGCACGCTCCATGAGCCGTCGTGGGACGAGATGGACGCCGCGCTGGCCGCGGCGCGCGTGGCGGTGGACGCGGGCATGACGCTGGACGCGACGCCGGAGTACCCGGAGTACGAGGCCGAGCCGGCGTAGCGGCAGAGGGATCACCCCCACCCTCCCCCCTCAAGGGGGAGGGGGCCAGAGCCCGGAAGGCGGCAAGAGCACGGAGGAGGAAGCATGACGGAGCACATCGGCGTGTCGATCCAGGCGCGTGACGCGGGCGAGTTTGTGCGGCAGGTGGGTCAGGCGGAAGACGCCGGCATCCCCACGGCGTGGACGACCATCGGCGGGGCGGGCGGGGCCGACCCGCTCACGGCCGCTGCGGCGGCGCTGACGGCGACCACCTCGATCCGCGTGGGGACCGCGATCGTGCCGACCTGGCCGAGGCACCCCGTGGCGCTGGCGTCACAGGCGCTGGCGCTGCACCAACTCGCGCCGGGACGGCTGCGGCTCGGCATCGGGCCGTCGCATGAGCCGGCGATGACGGCGAGTTACGGCGTGCAATGGCGCAAGCCGCTGCTGAACCTGCGCGAGTACCTCGAATCCCTGCGCGCGCTATTCGAGACCGGCGCGCTGGACTACCACGGCGAGCACGTGACGGCGCGCACCCAGTGGCGCGGCCCCGCGGACATCGAGTTGCTGGCGTCGGCGCTGCGCCCTCGGTCGTTCGAGTTGTGCGGCGCGCTGTCGGACGGCGCGATCTCGTGGATGTGCCCGAGCGCGTACCTCATCGAGGAGGCGCTGCCGGCGATCGCGCGGGGAGCGGGCGCCGCCGGACGCGCTGCCCCGCCGCTGATCGCACACGTCCCGGTGGCGGTGAACACGGACCGCGAGTTCGTGCGCGACCTGGCGCGGCGGCAGGTGGGCTTCTACGGCCGCGTGCCGTTCTACCGCGCCATGTTCGAGTCCGCCGGCTTCCCCCTCGGCGAGGACGCGCACTATCCGGACGCGCTGCTGGACGACCTGGTGGTGAGCGGCACGGCGCAGGAGGTCCACGCCGGCCTGCAACGCTACCTCGATGCCGGCTGCGGCGAGGTGCTGGCGGCGCCGCTGGTGGAGCCGGACGACCGCGACGCCTCGATCGCGCGCGCGTTCGAGGCCGTGGCCGGCGGCTGAGCGCGGGCCTCACGCGGTCCGGCTCTCCAGCCCCTCCGCCCTCCGGTTCCGGCCCCTTCCCCCTTTACGGGGGAAGGTTGGGATGGGGGCCGCGGCGTGCGCGTCGCCCCCGGATGTCACGTCCCGTTCGATGGTCCCGCAGCATCGAGGTGGGCGCGGATCACCACCACCCCAACCCTCCCCCCTCAAGGGGGAGGGGGCCGGAGGGGAAGGAGAAGGGGAAGTGGTCGGTGAGTCCTAGGCCAGCGCGGCGCGGGCTTGTTCGCCGGCGTGGTAGGAGGATCGCACGAACGGGCCGGCCTCGACATGCGTGAAGCCGAGGGCGTCCGCGGCGGTCTTCAGGGCGGCGAACTCGTCCGGGGGGACGTAGCGCTCGACAGGGAGGTGCTTCGGTGACGGGCGCAGGTACTGGCCGATCGTGAGCAGGTCGACGCCGGCCGCGCGCAGGTCGGCGAGCACGTCCGTGACCTCATCGAACGTCTCGCCGAGGCCGAGCATCAGGCCGCTCTTGACCGGCATGGAGGGGTCGAGCGCCTTCACGCGGCGGAAGAGGTCCAGCGACCGGTCGTAGCGCGCCTTCGGACGGACGCGCGCGTACAGGCGCGGCACGCTCTCGATGTTGTGGTTCAGCACGACGGGCCGCGCGTCCACCACGGTGGCGATGGCGTTCGGGTCGCCCTCGAAGTCCGGGACGAGCACCTCCACGTCGCACTCGGGGCGGAGCCGGCGGACGGCGCGGATGCAGGCGGCGAAGACGGAGGCGCCGCCGTCGGGCAGGTCGTCGCGGTTCACGGAGGTGATCACGGCGTAGTCCAGCGCCAGCGCCTGCACGGTCTGCGCGAGGCGGTACGGCTCCAGCAGGTCGACGCCCTCGGGCCGTCCGGAGTGGACCGCGCAGAAGCCGCACGCGCGGGTGCAGGTGTCGCCCAGGATCATGAAGGTGGCCGTGCCGGCGTTGAAGCACTCGCCGATGTTGGGGCAGCGCGCCTCCTGGCAGACCGTGTGCAGCGCCTGGTCCCGCAGCAGCCCGGAGATCTCGGCGAACCGCTCGCCCGAGGGGAAGCGCGCCTTCAGCCAGGGCGGCTTGTCGCCGCGGAGGGGCGCGACCCGCTGATCGTGAAACCTGGTGTTCGTGGTCACGGTGCTCCGTCTCGCGTCCCGCCGAAGGCGGGGCCGAGCCAAGTATAGCCGCGGCCGGAGGTGGCCCATGAACAGCCGTGATCGGCGGGTGTCGAGTCCGTTGCCCCGCGGCGGCGTGGATAACGCTGGCGTACAGATCGGGCCAAAAGGTGATCGAAACGCCGGGACGTGTGAGGCATTCGCGATACGAGCCGGTCACATCTTCGCGGCGAGGTGATTGCGAGTGGTTAACGGTCGTTTCACCACATCGAGTAGGAGCGTCCTCCCCCAACCGGCGAGCGCCCCGCCAGACACAGGAAGCGAATTGCAGTGAATAGACTCATCAAGCGAGGCCTCACGGCCCTCGGCGCCACGATGCTGATGCTGCTCCTCGGAGCGTCCGCCGCATCTGCGGCCGGCACCGCCACATCGCACCAGCACGAGGCGGACGCGCAGGTGACCGACCGCGTCACCATCTGCCATCGGACCTCCTCCGCGACCAACCCGTACGTGCGGATCACCATCAGCGTGAACGGCCTGAACGGGCACGGCGGACACGCCGGTGACATCATCCTGAACAGCCCCGACGAGGAATGCCCCACGCTGACGCTGGACACCAGCGTCACGGCTGACGTCGGCGGCGACGTGGACATCGATGTCGACGACGACGTGGACGTGGGCGTGACGGTGACGACGAACGCAGGCGTGACCGGCAACCCCGCCACGGCCAACGTGAACCTGCTCAGCGACCTGCACATCTTCCTCAACGGCATGGAGATCACGGACCGCGTGCTCTCCGGCGAGATCAACCTGAACATCTGGGAGATCAACCGCCTGCTGGAGGACCAGATCGCCGCGACCGGCGTTGACGTCGGCGGCGACGTGGACCTGAACCTCTTCCTCTGGGGTGACATCGAGGACGACCTCCTCACGCTGCGGATCCCGCCGACGATCACCTTCCTGGTGGAGGGCGTTGACCTGACGAGCGCCTTCGGCGTCACGGAGGGCGTGAACTTCATCATCGGCAACAGCCCGGCGATGACGTCCTCCTCGTCCGTGACCGGGACGACCCCGGCGGCCCCGTCCGCGCCGTCGATCCCGGCGGCGAGCGCGCCGGCGGCCTCGCCGGACGTGACGATGCAGCCCGCCACGGGCCTGCAGGCGCCCGCCCCTGCCGCGGCCGGTAACGGCGGCCTGGTGGCCGGCAGCGCGACCGACTGGGCGATCGCCTCGGTGGCC
>JBBDIC010000019.1:0-1485 GCA_040880625.1 Dehalococcoidia bacterium
GAGGAGCCGCCATGCCTGAGCACTACGACCTGCTGATCCGCGGCGGCACCGTCATCGACGGGAGCGGCGCGCACGGCTTTGCCGCCGACGTAGCGGTGCGGGACGACCGCATCGTGGAGGTGCGGCCGATCGCGGAGGACGCCACGGCGGGGGAGGTCATCGACGCTGCCGGGCTCGTGGTCGCGCCGGGATTCATCGACGTGCACGCGCACGACGACACGCTGGTGCTGGCGGAGCCGGAGTCGACGGGCAAGGTGATGCAGGGCGTGACCACGGTGGTCAACGGCAACTGCGGCGCGGGCGTGGTGCCGTTTCGCTCCAGCCGCCGCACTCAGGAGACCGGTGGAGGGCTCCCCACCTGGGAGTCCTACGGCGGCTACCTGGAGGCCATCGCGTCGCACGCGCCGGCGCTGAACGTCGCGACGCTGGTGGGGTTCGGCACGATGCGCGCGGGCGCCCTCGGCGGCGCGAGCCCCGCCTTCGGCTCGACACCGGCGGGCGCGATCCCCGGCGCGAACGTGGACCGCCCCGCCACGGCCGAGGAGGTGGCGCGCATGCAGGCGTGGCTGCGCGAGGGCCTGGAGGCGGGCGCGGTGGGCATGTCCACGGGCCTGATCTACGAGCCGGACCGTTACGCCACCACCGAGGAGATCGCGGAGGTCGCGGCGCCGCTCGCCGAGTTCGGCGCGCTCTACGCCTCCCACGTCCGAGGCGAAGGCGCGACGCTGCTGGACGCGCACGCGGAGGCGATGGAGATCGGGCGGCGCGTGGGCGTCCCCGTGCAGATCTCGCACCACAAGGCCAGCGGGCGCGGCTTCTGGGGCCGCGTGCGCGACTCGATCGCCCAGATTGAGGAGGCGCGCAACCGCGGTGAGGACGTGACGGCGGACCAGTACCCCTACACCGCCGGCAGCACGCGGTTGGCCGCGCTGCTCCTCAACGGCCGCATCGGCGCGCGCGAGGGCGGCGAGGGGCTGCGCGGCGAGGACATCCTGCTCGCCTCGGTGCCCGGCCAGCCGGATTGGGAGGGCCGCTCGGTAGCGGACCTGGCGGACGAGTGGGACCTGCCGCAGGAGCAGGCGGCGCAGCGCGTCGTCGAGGAGGGCGGCACGGCGACCATCGTGGTGCAGTTCGCCATGGACGAGGCGGATGTGCGCACGGTGCTGGCGCACGAGACGACCATGATCGGCACGGACGGCCTCGGGTTCGGGTCGCGGCCGCACCCGCGCCACTACGGCACGTACCCGCGCATCCTGGGCAAGTACGTCCGCGAGGAGGGCGTGATCACGCTCGAGGACGCCATCTGGAAGATGAGCGGCTTCCCCGCGACGAAGTTCCACCTGGCGGGCCGCGGCTTCGTCCGCGAGGGCCACATCGCGGACCTCGTGCTGTTCGACCCCGCCACGGTCATCGACACCGCGACCTACGAGGACTCCCGGCGCACGCCGGCGGGCATGCCGTGGGTGTTCGTCAACGGCGTGGCGG
>JBBDIC010000020.1:0-3021 GCA_040880625.1 Dehalococcoidia bacterium
CTGGACCTCCCCTCCGGCATCCCGGAGTTCAAAGCCTGCGCCGTCCGCATCGAGGAGCCCGGAACCCCCTCGCGCGCCGGCCGCGCCCCGCGCCACCAGCGCAAAGGCCGCGCGCCCATCGGCGCCGGCGAAGCGTAGGCCGCCGTTCGCTCGGCCTCCGCCCCGGCCCCCTCCTTCTCACCTTCCGGCCCCCTCCCCCTTGAGGGGCGAGGGTTGGGGTGGGGGTGCCGCGGCGCGTAGCGCCCCCCCCCCCCCCCCCCCGGGCGTACCTCGAAGCCTCGAACGACGGGCGACTAGCGAATCCCGCTCGCGCGCTTCAGCAGGCGCGCGATGCGCTCCTCCGTGGGCGGATGCGTGGACATCAGGTTCATGCCGCGCCGGCCCGCGAACGGGTTCGCGATAAACAGGTGCGCCGTGGACTCCGGCACCTGCATGGGGATGCGCCGCGCGCCCATCTCGATGCGCTGCAACGCCGAGGCCAGCGCCTCCGGGTCCTGCGCGATGTCGGCGCCGTCCGCGTCCGCCTCGAACTCCCGCGCGCGGGAGACGCCGGCCTGGATGAGCATCGCCGCGATCGGCGCGACGATGAGCGCGAGCAGGCTGCCGATTCCGTCTCGGCGGTCGCCGCCACCGAACCACACGCCGGCGAAGGCGATCATCGAGATGGCGGAGGCGATCGTCGCGACGATGGAAGACGTGAGGATGTCGCGGTTCTTCACGTGCGCGAGTTCGTGGCCCAGCACCGCGCGCAGTTCGCGCTCGGACAGCAGTTGGCGGATGCCGGCGGTGACGGCGACGGCGGCGTGCTTCGGGCTGCGGCCGGTGGCGAAGGCGTTCGGCTGCATCGAGTCGATCGCGTAGACGCGCGGCATCGGCATCCTGGCGCGGCCGGCGAGTTCCTCGACGATCTCGAAGAGGCGCGGATCCTGGGCGCGCTCGATCTCCTTCGCGCCCGTCGTCCGCAGCACGATGTCCGCGGAGAACCAGTACGACCCGGCGTTCATCGCCAGCGCGATGCCGCCGAAGAGGACCACGCCGCCCATCCCGCCGATCATCCCGCCGATCGCGATGAGCAGGCCGCTGAGGCCCGCCAGCAGGACCACCGTCTTGACGTTGTTCACGCTGTGCTCCCTCGGCCATCCATCGTACCGGCGCGGAATCCGCGAGCGTGTGAACGACCTGCTAAACGTGAAACGCATCTGCGAAGGCGCGCCTCGGTCCGCCGGAGCCCGATATGAAAGTGCCACGACCTCAGCGAATGAGGGAGAGTGCCGCGATACCGGGCACGGTCGTTGCTGGATAAGATCGCAGAAAGTCGCGCACCTGATCGGGCCGCTTGTGATTCTCTCTCGTGGACGGCGACGCAACGCGTTGGCGTCGCTGATACCCCTCGTGTTGTTGCTCGCAGCCGCGGCCCTCATAGCCTGCGACGGCGACACGGATGGAGCGACCCCGGCGGCCACCGCCGACGCGACCGCGGAACCCACGGCCACCATCGAGGGCTCCAACGACCCCGATCCCGACGCCACCCCCACACCGATCCCGCCCGTGACGCCCTCGGTCATCCCGGACAGCGCGGACGTGGAGCCGGAGACGGGCGACTGGGCGCAGGCCAACGGCGGCCACCGCAACACCCGCGCTCGCGAGAGCGAGATCACCGAGGCGACGGTCGACCGGCTGGAGGAGGCGTGGCGCGTGCCGTTCTCGGGTCGAGGCCCGTACGGAGCAGCCGCCGGCGCGCCCGTGATCGCGGACGGCGTTGCCTACATGCAGGACCTCGGTGGCGGCGTGATCGCCGTCGACCTGGAGACCGGCGACCACCTCTGGGAGTACGACGACGGCATCCCCGTCTCCGGCCCGAACGGCCCGGCCGTCGCGGACGGCCGCGTCTTCGTCTCCGCCGGCAGCGAGCGCGTGGTGGCGCTCGATGCCGAGGACGGCGAGGTCCTGTGGGACGTGCCGATCGAGAAGGACGGCTTCCAGCCGGTGGTCTACGGCGACATGGTGCTCGTCGGCACGGGCGCACTGGCGCACGTCGCGGGGCAGAGCGGCTTCGTCCACGCGCTGGACGTGGCGACGGGCGCGGCGCTCTGGTCGTTCCAGGTCATCGAGGAGGGCTTCTGGGGCGACGAAGGCCTCAACAGCGGCGGCGGCGTCTGGATGCCACCCGCCATCGATCCCGTGCGCGGCCTGGCGTACTTCGGCACCGGCAATGCCGGCCCGTACCCCGGCACCGTGGACTACCCCAACGGCGAGAGCCGCCCCGGCGACAACCTCTACACGTCCTCCATGGTCGCGCTGGACCTGCAGGACGGCTCGGTCCAGTGGCACTACCAGGCCGTCCCGCACGGCCTGTTCGACCACGACTTCCACACGTCGCCCATCATCGTGAGCCTCACCTTCGACGGCGAAGCCCACGAGGTGGCGATCGGCTCAGGCAAACTCGGGCGCATCACCGCCATCGACCTGGAGTCGCACGAGGTCATCTGGGACACCCCCGTGGGCACCCACCAGAACGACGAACTCGACGCCGTCCCCCCGGGCGAGGTGATCGAGGTCTACCCCGGCATCTTCGGCGGCGTGGAGACGCCCATGGCCGCCGCCGGCGACCGCGTCTTTGCGGCGGTGGTCAACCTCCCGACGCGCCACACCTCGACGGGCCACGGCGCCCTCGACGGGTCGAGCGCGCTCCTGAACGCGGCCGGCGCGACGAACTTCGCGCTCGGCGAGGGCGAACTCGTGGCGCTCGACGTCGGGTCCGGTGAGGTGCTGTGGACGCAGCCGCTGGCGGGCATCGCCTTCGGCGGCGCCACCGTCGTGGGCGACCTGGTGTTCACGGGCACCTACAACGGCGTCATCACGGCGCACCGCATCACCGACGGCGAGGAGGTCTGGCGTCTGGAGACCGGCGGCATCAACGCCTGGCCCGCAGTTTCCGCGGACGGCGCCACCATCGTCTGGCCCATCGGCCTCGGCGGCGCCCCCCATCTCCTCGCCCTCCGCCTCGCCGACATCGCCCCC
>JBBDIC010000020.1:3121-8047 GCA_040880625.1 Dehalococcoidia bacterium
CGCGCCTCAGCCCCGTCGCATCACCAGGCAGCCCCAGTCTCCCTCGTGCTCGTACTCCACCTCGACGAGCCCCGCACCATCGAGGATGCCGCGCACCTCCTGCACGTCGCGCAGGATGAACCCGCTGGCGACGAGCAGGCCGTCCGCCGCCACCGCGGCCGCGAGGTGCCCCGCGAGCCGCCCGATCACGAGCGACGAGATGTTCGCCAGCACCAGGTCGTACCCCGCGGCGGCGCGCTCCGGCCACGGCCAGTCGTCCCCCACCGAGCCGGCGGCGAACGCGATCGCATCCGCCACGCCGTTGCGCTGCGCGTTGTCGCGCGCCACCTCCACGGTGTCCGCGTCGATGTCCACTGCGCGCACCTCGCCGGCCCCCAGCAGCCGCGCCGCGATCGCGAGGATGCCCGAGCCCGCGCCCACATCGAGGACCGAGGCGTCCTCGAACACGTGACGCTCGATGGCGACGAGACAGAGGCGCGTCGTCTCGTGCTCGCCGGTGCCGAAGGCCGTGCCGGGATCGAGTTCCAGGACGACCTCGCCGGGGCGTGCGTCGTACGGCTCCCAGGAGGGACGCACGACGAGCCTCGATCCGATGTGCTGCACGCGATAGAAGCGCTTCCACTCCTCTGCCCAGTCGACCGTCGCAGACTCCGAGAAGTCGAGGGCGTCCAGCGGGGCGCTCAACGTCAGCGCGTCGATGGCGCGGCGAACCGCCGCCTGCTCGTCCGCGCCGAAGGGCGCGGGGAACGAGCCGCGCACGGTCCACGGCTGGTCGGTCAGTTCGTCGTAGGCGAAGTCCGCGTCGTCGCGGATGAGCAGCGCCGGCTCGATGCTGACGCCGGCGGCCCCGGCCACGGACATCGCGTCCGCCACCGCCTCCGCGTCGCGCGCATCGAGCCGGGCGACGGCCTGGAACCAGCGGTCGTCCGGCGTGGGCATGGGTGCGGCCTCCGCGTCCCCGGGTCGATCAGGAGGCGCGGCGCCGCCGGCCTGTGGGCTCGCCTAGGAGAACGCGCTGCGGATGCGCTCGAAGACGGAGGCGTCCTCGTCCGGGATGTCGGGGGTCCCGAGGGACTCCGCCAGTTGCGCGAGGATTTCCTTCTGCGACTTCGAGAGTTTGGTGGGCGTGACCACGTGAGTGCGCACCATCAGGTCGCCGCGACCGCCACCGCGCACGTGCGGGACGCCCTTGCCGCGGATCACGTGGACCTGCCCGTGCTGCACGCCCGGCTTCAACTTCAGTTCCACCGGGTCGCCGTCGATGGTCGGCACCTGCACCTCCGTGCCGAGCGCCGCCTGCGCGATGTTGAGCGGCAGGTCGTACACCAGCGCGTCCTCCACGCGCTTGAAGACCTGGTGCGGGGCGACATGCAGTTCCACGTACAGGTTGCCGGCCGGCCCGCCTCGAGGCCCGTGGTCGCCCTCGCCGGTGATGCGGATCTGCGTGCCGTGGTCCACGCCCGCGGGGACGCGCACGCTGCGCGTCACGGTCACGCGATGCAGGCCCTGCCCGCGGCAGTTCGTGCACGGGTCGCTGACGATGCTGCCCTCGCCGCGACAGCGGGGACACATCGCCACGTTCACGAACTGCCCGAACAGCGACTGCTGCACGCGGCGCAGTTCGCCCTGGCCCTGGCACTCCGGACACTCGGGCTTCTTCGCCGCGCCCTGCTGGCCGGTGGCGCGGCACTCGGGGCAGCGCTCTACGCGCTCGAAGGTGAGTTCGTGCTCCAGGCCGCTGACGGCCTGCTCCAACTCGATCTCCACGGCGGCGTGCAGGTCCGCGCCCGGCTGAGGGCCGGCGCGCCTCGATGCGGTGCCGCGGAAGAACGCGTCGAAGATGTCGCCGAACCCGCCGAAGCCGTCGTGGCCGGTGAAGCCCTGCGCGCCGCCCTGGCCGACGCCGGCCGCGCCGTAGCGATCGTAGCGGGCGCGCTTCTCCGGGTCGGAGAGCACCTCGTAGGCCGCGTTGATCTGCTTGAAGCGCGTCTCCGCGTCCGCCGCCTTGTTGCGGTCGGGGTGGAACTCCATCGCCAGGCGGCGATAGGCCTTCTTCACGTCGTCGGACGAGGCGTCCCGAGGGATCCCCAGGACGGAGTAGAGTTCGGCGCTTTCGGTGGTCATAGAACGTCCATCGTACCAAGCGGGACGGTCAGCGCACCCGTCCCGTGGCTCGGGAGTCTCCCCGATCCTCCACGACATCCTCCCGCAGCAGCACCTCGCGCAGCGAATCGAGGGCGTCGCGTGGCACGCCGATGGAGCGCAGGTAGCCCTCCGCCCCGCCGAAGCGGTCGCGCAGGCCATCGAGGAAGATCGAGATCGCGTCCGCGGGCACGCCGTAGATGCGGCGCGCCTCGTCCGGGTCGTCGTCGCGCAGCGTGCGGCCGCTCGCGCGCAACCACGTGAGCCAGCGGTCCGTGTCGCGGTTCGTCAACACGAAGTCCGCCTCGATCGTCGGGCGGTCGACGCCGGCCACCTCCAGCGCCATGGCGGTCACCACGCCCGTGCGGTCCTTGCCGGCGGTGCAGTGCACCACCAGCGGGTAGGACGCCGGGTCCGCCAGCACCTCGAAGATCCGGCGGAACGGCGCTTCCGCGTACTCCAGGTAGCCCAGGTAGCGCGCGCCGGAGATGCCCCGGCCGTGGCGCGCATCGAGGTTCGCACTCGCGCCGTCCGGGAGCGGCGGCAGGTGGTGGTAGCGCGAACCCAACTCCGCGGCCGGATGCACGCCGCGGTCGCGCACCTCCTCGGGCCGGCGGAGGTCTACGACGGTCGTGACGCCGAGGGCGCCCAGCGCCTCGCGATCGGCGGCGTGCATGTCCTCCAGCGCCCCGGAGCGGTAGTAGCGCTTCCACGCCACCGCGCGCCCGTCGCCCGCGGCGTACCCGCCGATGTCACGGAAGTTCCAGCACTGCTCGAACGGGACGTGGCGCAGCGCCCAGTCGTCGGAGGGCGTGCCGGCCGTCACGGCCGCGCTTCCAGCAGGTGGGCCTCCACCGCGTCGAACACGTCCACGCCGATGCCGTGCGATCCGAGGTAGCCGCGCGCGCCGCCGTAGCGGGCGTGCAGGTGCGCCACCGCGTCCGCCATCGCCTCGCGCGAGACACCCAGCGCCGGGTTCGGGGCCTCGCCGGGCTTGATGACGCCGCGGTGGCGCAGGCGCTCCACCAGCGTGTCCATCGCCACCTGCGACAGGGTGTAGTCGTTCAGCACCGTCTCGTCGTCCACCCCGAGCGATCCGAGGACGAGCGCGGCGAAGACGCCGGTGCGGTCCTTGCCGGTGACGCAGTGGAAGACCGTGGGGTACGCCTCGATGTCCGCGAGGAGCGTGTAGGCGTCCGTCCAGTGCTGCGGGTACGCCTCCAGCATCTGGACGTAGTCGGGCACCCACGCGCCGGCGGCGCGGGCGGTGTGCTTGCTGTTGGCGTCGCCCATGGGGAAGTGCTGCCGCGTGACGCCCTCCCGCACGAGCGCGCCGAAGCCGCGCGCGTCCCCGGCCTCGCCCTCCGAGCGGAAGTCGATCACCGTGCGGAACTCGATCTCCTCGAAGAGGTGCGTCGCCTCCTCGGGGGACATGCGCTGATGCTCCGCCGTGCGGAACAGGCGCCGCCAGCGCACCTCCCGGCCGTCGGCGGTCTCGTAGCCGCCCAGGTCGCGGAAGTTGAACACCTGCGCGAAGTCGAAGTGCCGCTCGTACGTCGTCATCCCGCACCTCCGAGGGCGCCCGCCCCTCGACGGCGGGCGGGTGCTCACTGTAGAACACGCGCTCAACCATGCCGTGAACCTGGAGGCGCTTCAGGCGCTCGGACAGCCGGTTCGCGGATCCCCGCGACGAGCCGATGAGCGCGGCCCCTGCGACGCGTCGACGGCATGGGGTGACCCCACCCGTCCTGGATTCCGTGGACCGGGTTCTGGTACTGTAGCCTCGATTGCTGCAGCGCTGCCCGCCCCCACCCGAGGCATCCCCTGCCTCCCCAGCCCGGGTGCTGTCCGCCTGACGCTCATTCGCAATTCACGTTTCGCCGGTCCACGGGGACCGTCGCGAGGCGTACGCAAGATGAGAAGGTGACGAGATGACCACGATGCAACGGGAAGACGTGATGACGCGCCATCGGATGGCCGCGACGGCGTATGAGAAGGCGTTTGATCGATTTTTCGCCCGCTGGACAGACTTGAATCAGTCGAGGTCACGACTCCAGGGATGGCGGACCGTCGGCTTCGTGAACACCGACGGCGCAGACGTCGCGCCCCGCGGAAGCGCGGTGATCGACGGTAGGGCCTGGCCCGACGCGACCGAGATGGCAACGCTCATCCGGGCGGTCCGCCAGGCCGAGGAGGAGTACCGGTCCGCCTGGGACGCCCTGTCCTCCGACGTACGCGCCCAGACGCCCTTGCGCATCAACTAGCACCAGCCGGGGCGCACCCCCTGTTGTCGCCGCCGTGAGAACGAGTCCGTTGAGCGCCGAAGCAGATCCGCCCACGCCTCCGAGGTTCTTCTACGGCTGGACGATCATCCTCGTCGGCGGGCTCGTGGCGTTCAGTTCGGGTCCCGGGCAGTCGTTTGTCTTCTCCGTATTCATCGACAGCATCATCGAGGACACCGCCCTCACCAGGACGGGCATTTCGACGCTCTACGCGGTCGGGACCGGAATCTCCGCGGCGATGGTGTTCACGGTCAGCCGCCTTGCGGACCGGTACGGCGCGCGATCCACCTTGATCGCCGCCGCGACGGGCCTCGGCATCGCCTGCCTGGCGATGTCGCAGGCACGCGAGGCGTTGCTCGTCTTCCTCGCCTTCGCGGCGCTGCGCGCGCTGGGCCAGGGTTCGATGACGATCAACGGGACGTTGCTCGCCGCCCAGTGGTTCGTCAGCCGCCGCGGTCGCGCGATGGCGATCATGGGCCTCGGCTTTCCGATCTCGGTGGCC
>JBBDIC010000021.1:0-1640 GCA_040880625.1 Dehalococcoidia bacterium
GTGGCGCCGGCGCTCGTCGTCGCCTCGATCTCGCTCGGCAGCGTGATCCTGATCGAGTCCACCCTGAGTTTCCTCGGCCTCGGCGTGCCGCCTCCGACGCCCACGTGGGGCCAGATGCTGTCGCTGGACGGCCGGCGGTTCTTCGAGTCGTCTCCGCACCTGGCGATCTTCCCGGGCCTGGCGCTGACGCTGATCGTGCTGTCGTTCAACCTGTTCGGTGACGGCCTCCGGGACATCCTCGATCCGCGTCTGCGGGGAGCCTGACCATGCGCTTTGCCTTCACCACCGAGGAGCAGGACTTCCGCACGGAGGTCCGGTCGTTCATCGAGACCGAGTGGCAGGGGGACGCCGCCGGCCTGGAAGGCGCGTACGACTTCTCGAGGAAACTCGCGGAGCGCCGCTGGCTGTGCTCCGCGTGGCCGGTGGACCTGGGCGGCGCCGGCTTCAGCCTGATCCAGCAGGCGATCTTCAACGAGGAGATCGGCTACCACCTGGTGGAGGAGCCGTTCCGCTACGGCACGCACTACGCCGGCCCGGCGATCATCGTGTTCGGCACGGAGGAGCAGAAGCAGAAGTTCCTCCCCGGCATCGCCGGCGCGCGCGACATCTGGTGGCAGTGCTTCACGGAGCCGAACGCCGGCTCGGACCTCGCCTCGCTTCAGACCCGCGCGGTCCGCGATGGCGACATGTTCGTCCTGAACGGCACAAAGATCTTCGTCGGCGACGAGCAGGAGCCCGACTACCTCTACCTCCCGGCACGCACCGATCCCGACAGCCCAAAGCATCGAGGCATCAGCCTCTTCGTCGTCCCCGCCCGCACGCCCGGCATCACCATCACGCCGCTGGTGGGCATCAATGGCCGCATCAAGACCCAGATCTTCTTCGACGACGTTCGCGTCGACGCCGACGCGATGGTCGGCGAGGAGAACCGCGGCTGGTACCACATTGCCACCACGCTGGACTTCGAGCGCTCCGGCGTCAGCGGCAACGCGCGCGGGCGCCGCTACATGGACGCGATGAAGGCCGCCGTGCAGGCGTCACCGCGCCTGCAGAAGCGCATGACGCCCTCGTTGCGGCTGCGCTTCGCGGAACTGGAGTCGGACCTGCGCGTCGGCCGGCTGCTGGCCTGGCGCGTCGCGTGGCAGCAGTCGCAGGGACGCGTCCCCAACCACGAGGCGTCCATGAGCAGCCTCTTCAGCAAACTCTGGTCGCCCCGATTCGCCGAGGCGCTGCTGGAACTCTACGGCGACGAGACGCTCCTCATCGACGAGGACGGGCCCCTCGGCGGGTTCGCGGCACGCGAGTTCCTGTCGAGCCGCAGCCTGCACCCGGGCGGCACGGTCAACATCCAGCGGAACATCATCGCAACGCGGGGGCTCGGCCTCCCGCGGAGCGCGTAGGGCCACATGGACTTCGCACTCTCGGAGACTCAGCAACTCCTGTCGGACTCGGCGACTGATTTCTTCAGCCGCCAGGTCGACGCCGCGCGCCTGCGCGAGATGGCGCAGGGTCACCAGTACGACGCCGCCCTCTGGAGGGCGCTCGCCGGCCAGGGCTGGCTCGGCCTCGGCTTCGAGTCGGGCATCGCGAGCAACCTCGCGGAGCAGGCGCTGGTCGCGGAGGCGGCCGGCTACGCGGCG
>JBBDIC010000021.1:1740-7625 GCA_040880625.1 Dehalococcoidia bacterium
CGCCGCGACCGCGACAGCATGGCCTACGACGCGTCCGCGTCGCTGACGCTGCAGGAGGTGGACGCACCGTCGGTCGCGCTGAGCGCCGAGGCGCTCGAGGACTGGCTGTTGCGGCGGGCGGTGTGCGCCGCCGCGGAGGCGGTGGGCGCCGCGCGACGCAGCGTGGAACTCGCCGTGGACTACGCGATGAACCGCGTCCAATTCGGACGCCCGATCGGCGCGTTCCAGGCGGTCCAGCACCCCTGCGCGGACATGGCGCTCGGCCTCGATGGCGCGCGCTTCGCGCTCCGCGAGGCGGCGTGGGCCGTGGACGAGGGGCCGGACGGCGTGGAAGACGCGGCGGCGGTAGCGCACTCCGCGCTGGCGTACGCGCACAAGGCGCTGCTGCACATCACGGCGAACAGCCACGAGGTGTTCGGTGGGGTCGGGTTCTTCGTGGAGCACGATCTGCACTACTACACGCGCCGCATCGCCTCTGACCTGGCGGTCATGGGGCCGGCGTCCGGACACCTGGAAGCGGTCGCCGACGCGGCCGGCATCTGAACGAATAGAGCGAAAGCGAACGCATCACGGGATCCCTGCGGACCCGGAGCGGATGAGGAGGCTGAGATGCAACTCGACCTGACGGACAAGGAACGCGCCTGGCGCGATGAGGTCGGCGCCTTCCTGCGCCAGAGCCTCCCGAGCGACTGGCGAGGCGAGGACGCGTACGAGACGGACGAGTCCTACGAGTTCACGCGCGACTTTGCGAAGAAGTTGGGCCAGAAGAACTGGCTCTCCCTGGCGTGGCCGGAGGAGCACCGCAAGGAGGCGACCAAGACCAAGACGGAGCAGGCGCTGTTCCAGTCGGAGATCGCCTACAACCGCGCGCCCACGATGAACTTCCAGGTGGGATCCGGCACCACCGGCCCCGCCCTGATGGTCTACGGCACGGACGAGCAGCGTGACCTCTGGCTGGAGGACATCCGGCTGGGCGAGGTTGGGTTCTGCAACGGCCTCACGGAGCCGGACGCCGGCTCCGACCTGGCGGCGCTGCAGTTCAGCGCCGTGGACGACGGCGACGAGATCGTCCTCAACGGCGAGAAGATCTTCAACACCCGCGCCCACCGGCTGGAGTACATCACCGTCGCCGCGCGCAGCAACCCGGAGGCCACCAAGCACCGCGGCATCAGCGCCGTGCTGTGCCCGCTGGACCACCCGCGCGTGAAGGTGGTCAAGAAGATGACCTTCGGCGGGCAGAACCTGTCCTGGGTCTACTTCGATGACGCGCGCGTGCCCATGCGCAACCGCATCGGCACGAAGGACCAGGCCTGGTACGAGGCCCTGTCCGTGGACGTCTACACCATGCCCGGCGCCGGCGCGTCCGGCTCGCAGCGCACCTTTGATGACTTCGTGAAGTACTGCCACGAGACCAAGGTGGGCAGCCAGCGCCTGATCGACGACGAGCGCGTGAAGTTGATGCTCGCCGAGTTCGCCATCGAACTCGAGGTGCAGCACCAGTTGTACTGGCGCACCGTCTGGGCGCGTGCCCAGCGCGAGGGCGGCACGGACATCATCAACGAGAAGATCGGCGGCGGCCTCCACCAGGCGAGCACGTCCGTGCTCTCGCTCTGGTCGAAGGAGTGGGGCCCCCGCTTCGCCCACGCTGCGGTGCGCCTGCTGGGCCCGTTCGGCCAGTTGGTCCACGGCGAGGAGTGGGCGCCGATGTTCGGCGAGATGGAGCGCGAACTGCGCCAGAGCCACGGCAACCACGCCCACGGCACACCGGAACTGCTCAAGGGCGTCATGGCCATCCGTGGCCTCGGCATGCCGCGCTAGGCGGACGCCGGACGACCGCACATACACGACCGACGGGTCAATTGAAGGAGTACGAGGTGGATTTCAGCCTCACCGAAGAGCAGGACATGCTCAAGCGCGCCGCGCGCGACCTGCTCAGCACGCATTGCAACACCGGCCTGGTCCGGGAGATGGAGGAGGCCGGCCGCTACGCGCAGCCGCTCTGGTCCCAACTCGCTGACCTGGGCTGGCTCGGCGTCGGCATCCCGGAGGAGGGCGGCGGCGCCGGCGGCACCGTCTTCGACCAGATGCTGGTTGCGGAGGAGATGGGCCGTGCCCTGGCGCCGATCCCCTACGCCTCCAGCAGCGTGATCGCCGCCACCGCCCTGGCCGGCACGGGCGACGCGGCCGTCATGAAGGACTGGCTCACCCCCATCGCCACCGGCGCCCGCATCGGCACCCTGGCCGTGGCCGAGCCGGAGTCGCACTGGGACCTGGACACGGTATCCCTGGCGGCGACGAAGGACGGCGACGGCTACACGCTCTCCGGCGTGAAGTTGTTCGTGCTGGACGGCGTCTTCGCGGACGACATCATCGTCGTGGCGCGTGACGGCGCCGGCGACGACGGCCTCGTGCTCGGCATCGTGGCGCCGGACGCCTCGGGCGTGCAGGTGTCGCGCATGCTCACCATCGCCGGCGACGGCCAGGCCGCGATCCGCTTCGAAGGCGCGGCGCTTCCCGCCGGTCGCGTGCTGGCACGCGGCAAGGTGGTCCGCACCGCCGTGGAGGAGGCCCTCAACCGCGGCCGCCTGATCCTGGCGGCGCACATGCTGGGCGCGGCGGACGTGGCCATGCAGATGTCCGTGGACTACGCGCAGGACCGCGTCCAGTTCGGCCGCCCCATCGGCAGTTTCCAGGCCATCCAGCACAAACTCGCCACGATGATGAAGGAACTGGAGAGCGCCCGCGCGCTCCTCTATACCGCGGCGTGGCGGCATGCCCTGGGCACCGGTGACGACGTCCAGGTGGCCATGGCCAAGGCCTGGATGAACGACACCAGCGAGCGCACCCTCTGGGAGGCGCATCAGATCCACGCCGGCGTGGCGTACATGATGGAGTTCGACCTCCAGTTGTTCACGCGCCGCTGCAAGAGTTGGGAATTGCTCCTGGGCGACACCCACGACCAGCGGCGCAAGGTAGGCGACCACATCGCGGCGACCGCCGCGGCCGTCTAACAGGCGGGCGGCCAGGGTGATCGTCCGCTTCTACCGCGCCAACGAGTCGTTGGTGGTCCTGTCGTTCACCATCATGCTGATCATGATGGGGTTCGGCATGACCACGCCCATCACCCCGCTCTTCGCGCGGGAACTGGGCGCGTCGGTCACCCTGGTCGGGTTCGTCATCTCCGCCTACGGGCTGGCGCGCTTCAGCGCCAACATGCCCGTGGGCATCGGAGCGGAGCGCTTCGGCCGCAAGCCGATCTTCGTGGCCGGCGCCATCTGCACGGCGCTGGCCGCGCTGGTCATGGCGGTGTCGCCCAACTTCATCGTCTTCTTGATCGGCCGCGTCCTGGCAGGCGCGGCCGCGCCCATGTTGCTGCTCACCGGGCAGATCATCGTCGCGGACGTGTCGCAGGTGGCCAACCGCGGCAAGAACATGGCGGTCTACCAGGGCTTCTTCGTCCTCGGCGGCGACATTGGCCCCCTGCCCGGCGGCCTCATCGCGGACCAGTTTGGCGCGCGCTGGACCTTCGTCGGCTACGCCGTCCTCGCGTTCGCCGTGGCCGGCCTGGCGCTCTGGCGCCTCAAGGAGACGCGTCCCGAACGCCCCAGCGGCGAGGCCCCCGCCCGAGGAGGGCACGGACGCGCCCGCTCGGCGCGCACCTCCTCGCTCGACTACGGCATGCGGAGCCTGCCGTTCATCCTGATCGTGAGCCTCGGCTTCGCGTTCTTCTTCACGCGCACCGGCATCGTCCAGAACCTGATGCCGCTCTTCGGCGTGGAGACGCTCGGCCTGACCACCACCCAGATCGGCCTCGCGTTCACGCTCGGCCGCCTCCCGGGCTTCCTCGGCCTGTTCGCCGTGGGCGTGCTGGCGGACCGCTACGGCCGCAAGGTGCTGCTCGTCCCGGGCGCGATGCTGTCCGCGGCGGCGCTCGTGGTGTGGTCGGGCGCCGATGGGTTCGCGCTCTTCCTTGCCGGCTCGATCATGTGGGGCGCCGCCACGAGCGCCGCCGGCTCGATCCCCGTCATCTACGTCGCCGACATCGTCCGGCCGGAGGAGTCTGCGCGCGCTCTCAGCGTGCTGCGCACTGTGTCGGACTTCGGGTACTTCGTCGGGCCGGTGCTGCTGGGCGCGATCGCCTCGGTCAGCGACTACCAGACCGCCATCCTCGTCGCCGCGGTGGTGATGGTGATCCCCGTGCTCCCGTTCGCACTGCTGGCGCCCGAGCCCGTCAAGGTGCGCCGCGAAGAAGAAGCCAGGTCCGCCTAGCCCGCCCGCACACGGAGGGATCCCATGCCTGAGACGCCGCCCGCAGAGACCACCACCGAGCGCCTGCCGCTGTCCGGCCTCCGCGCTATCGAGGTGTGTGACGGCATCGCCGGCGCCTTCGCCGGCCGCTGGCTCGCCCTGCTCGGCGCGGACGTCGTGAAGGTGGAGCCGCCCTCGGGCCACCCCATGCGGCGCGCCGAGCCGCTCTTCGACGGCGACCGCTCCGTGCTGTTCGAGATCCTCAACGCCGGCAAGCGCAGCGTCACCCTCGACACCGACTCTGCCGAGGGCCAGGAGCGGCTGCGAGCGCTCCTCGGCAGGTCGGACATCCTCGTGCATGACGAAGCGCCCACGCGCGCGGCGTTCTCCTACGACGCGCTGCGGGCGGTGGACGAGCGCCTCATCGTCGCGGCGGTGCGTGCCTTCGGCGAGGGCGAGGCGTACGCCGACTGGAAGGCCGCGGACATCACCGCCTACGGCATGGGCGGCATGATGTACATCACAGGCTCGGGCGACCGTGAGCCGCTGAAGCACGGGCTCACGCAGGCAGAGTTCGCCGCCGCCGAGCACGCCGTCATCGGCGTCCTCGTCGCGCTGTTCGAGCGCGCACGCTCCGGCGCGGGGCAGGAGGTGGAGGCGACCCTCCTCGAGGCGGTGGCGGCGCTGATCTTCGTGCAGACCTCGCAGTATTCGTACACGGGTGAGGTGCTCCGCCGTCAGCCCGTGGGCGGCGGCGGCTTCGGCTCGTTGCAGGTGGTGCGGACGAAGGACGGCTACATCGCGCCGGTGATGGGCACCGGCGGCGCGTGGTCCGACCTCGTCGAATTGCTCGGCGACGACCGCCTGCGCGACCCCGAACTCGCGAGCCCCGGCGTGCGCCGCACGCACGCCGCGCGCGTGGACCCCGTGATCGCGGAGGCCATGCAGCGCAAGGAGAGCGAGTGGCTCTTCCGCGAGGCGCAGCGTCGAAGGCTGGCGTTCGGCCTGTGCCAGGACGCGGCGGCGCTGCTGCGCTGCGAGCAGCACGAGGCGCGTGGCTTCTACCAGTCCGTCGAGGTCGGCGGCCGCACGCTCCGGATCCCCGGTCTGCCATTCCGCATCGGCGGCAGGCGTGGCGCCCCCCTCAGCGCTGCCCCTGCCGCCGGTGCCGACAACGCCGTCCTCGATGAGCCGTCGGCGCCCCCTGCGGCCCCGCCGCCGCCGGCCGGCGCATCGAGGACGGGCGGCGCCCTGGACGGCGTGCGCGTGCTGGAGGCGGGCATGATGTACGCCGCGCCCATGGCCGCGCGCATCCTGGCGGACTACGGCGCGGACGTGGTCAAGGTCGAGTCGGCGCGCCGCCTCGATGGCATCCGCTCGCTGGGGTCGCCGCCGGACAACGAACTCACGCCTCGGTTTTACGACGAGTGCAGCCGCTTCAACGACAGCAACCGCAACAAGCGCGGCGTCGCGCTGGACATCACCACCGAGGAGGGCCGCGACCTCTTCCTCGCGCTGGCGGCGAAGTCGGACGTGGTCATCGAGAACTTCACGACCGGCGTCGTAGACCGCCTCGGCATCGGCTTCGAGGCGGTGCGCGCCGTGAACCCGCGCGTCGTGTACGTCTCGACGACCGG
>JBBDIC010000022.1:0-7602 GCA_040880625.1 Dehalococcoidia bacterium
CTCCGCGCGATCGGCGAGGCGGACCTCGTGGTGATCGCGCCCAGCAACCCGTTCGTCTCGATCGCGCCGATCCTCCTCGTGCAGGGCGTGCGCGAGACGCTGGCGGCCGCGCCCGGCAAGCGCGTAGCGGTCTCGCCGATCGTGGGCGGCGCGGCCGTGAAGGGCCCCGCCGCGGCCATGCTGCGTTCGCTGGGACACGAGGTCTCCGCGACCGGCGTCGCCGCGATGTACGACGGCCTGGTCGACCTCTTCGTCCTGGACACCGTGGACGAGGCGCTGCTGCCGGACGTGCGCGCGCTGGGCATGGACGCCGTGGCCGTGGACACGATGATGACCGGCGCCGCCGGCCGCGAGCGCGTCGCGCGCAACGTGCTGACCGCGGCGGGCTTCACGGCCATCGAGGCCGAGGGATGACGCCGCCGGACGCGGGCGGCCTGGCGGTGATCGTCGCCGTGCAGGACGCCGGACGCGCGAAGAGCCGCCTGGGCCCCGGCCTCGACGCGGGCACGCGCCGCTCGCTGGTGATCGCCATGCTGGATGACCTGCTGACCGCCGTGCGCGAGGTGCACCGCGGCCGCCTGCTGGTGGTGAGCGCGGATGCCGTGTACGACGGCGTCGCGCGCGAGCACGGCGCGGAGGTGATCCGCGACGGCGGCCACGGCTACAACGCGGCGGTCGTGCTCGCCCTCGGACGCATCGAGGGCGCGACGGCGGCGCTCATCCTCCCGGGCGACCTGCCGCACGCACGCCCGGAGGACGTCGCCACGCTCATCGAGGCGCTCGCGACGCCGGGCGTCGCGCTCGTGGCGTCGGAGGACGGCGGCAGCGCAGCCCTCGGCCTCCGCCCGCCCGGGGCGATCGCGACGGCATTCGGCCCTGACTCCGCCGCTGCCCACCGCGAGGCGGCGCGCATCGCAGGCGTGCCGCTGCGCGAGCCGGCGCTCGACGCCCTGCGGGTGGACGTGGACACCCTCGACGACCTCGCACAGGTGTGGGACCGCGTCGGAGAGGCGACCACGGCGCTGCTGGAGCACCTGCCGCTGCCGGCGCGGCGAGAGCAAGCATGACGGGACCGGACGCCATCGACGACGCGATCCGCGGACGGCGCTCCATCCGAGGGCTGGCAGGTCCGCCCCTTGAGGCGGCGGAGGTCGAGGCGCTCGTCTCGCTCGCGTGTACGGCGCCTGCGCCGCACCACACCCAGCCGTGGCGCTTCGTGGAGGTCTCGCCGGAGCGGCGGGACGCCCTCGCGTCCGCGATGGGCGAGGCGTGGCAGGCGGACATGGAGCGCGACGGCGTACCGGCGGCGCAGCAGGCGCGCGCGCTGGATCGGTCGCGGCGACAGGTGGAGGACGCCCCGACGCTGCTCCTCGGATGCCTGGTGGCGGACGGCCTGCGCGAGTACGCCGACGACCGGCGCGCCCGCGCGGAGTGGGGGCTGGCGCAGCACTCGTTCGGCGCCGCGCTCCAGAACATCCTGCTGGCCGCCGCCGCGCGAGGGCTGGGCGCGTTCTGGATCTCCGCGCCGCTGTACGCGCAGGACGCCGTGCGCGACGCGCTCGACTTCAACGCGTCGTGGCAGCCGCAGGCGTTCGTCGCGCTGGGCCATCCGAGGGCGGACTACACGCCGTTCGACCGCCCGGCGCCGGACCTGGGGAAACACTTCACGCGCCGGTAGGCGTCCGCGCCGGCCGCACGCGCTCCGGGAGTTCGGACAGGCTGCGGATCACCTCGATGCCCCCGTCGGCGGCGTGCGTGGCGCCGCCGTCGCGGTCGAGGAGCAGCGCGTGCATCCCGGCAAGGAGCGCGGGCTCCACGTCGTTGTCCAGCCGGTCGCCCACCATCAGCGCGTGCGCCGGGGACACGCATGCCCGGGCGAGGGCGGCCTCGAAGAAGCGCGGGTGGGGCTTGGAGACGCCCGCCTCGTCCGCGCTCCACGTGTCGTGCAGCAGCGTGAGCACGGGCGTCCGCACGATGGCGGCGTTGCCATTGGTGGCGGCGATCAGCGTGAAGCCGCGGGCACGGAGGGCCGTCAGCGCCGGCACCACGTCGTCGAACGGGGTCACCGTCTCGTCGCGCGCCTCGAAGAACCGGCGCGTCGCCTCTAGTACCGCGGGCTCGTCGTCGACGCCGCGCTCACGGAAGACCTGGCGGATCGAGTCCTGGCGCACCACGTCCAGGCGGCGGCCCGAGTGCGAGCGGTAGACGCGGTTGCGCGTGTCCTGCAACACCTCCGCCGTCACCGGGCGGCCGAGACGAGCCGACATCACCTCCGCCGCCGCCTCCAGGCCCGCACGCAGCGAGGACTGGAAGTCGACGAGCGTGCCGTCCACGTCGAAGAAGATGTGGGAGACGGTGATGGGGTCGCTCATCAGGGAACCCCCGGCCTCGTTATGCCTCGGCCAGCGGGGCTTCGACCGGCCGGATCGGGACGCCGCGCCCGGCGAGGTACGCCTTCAGCGACGGGATGTCGTACTTGCCGAAGTGGAAGATCGAGGCGGCCAGCACCGCCGACACGCCACCCTCCACGAATGCGTCGTACAGGTGCTCCGGCTCGCCCGCCCCGCCGGAGGCGATCACGGGCACGTCCACGGCGTCCGTGATGCGCTGGAGCAGGGCGATGTCGTAGCCGTCCTGGTGGCCGTCCGTGTCCATGGAGGTCACCAGCAACTCGCCGGCGCCGCGCTCCACCGCCTCGCGCGCCCACTCGACGGCGCTGCGGCCGGTGGAGGTGCGCCCGCCGTGGGTGTAGACGTCCCACGTCTCCGGGCCGGTGCGCTTCGCGTCCACGGCCACCACGATGCACTGCGAGCCGAAGCCCTTCGCGCCTTCCTCGATCAGTTCGGGGCGCAGTACGGCGGCGGTGTTCATAGAGACCTTGTCCGCGCCGGACTCCAGCATCAGGCGCACGTCCTGCGCGGAGCGCACGCCGCCGCCCACCGTCAGCGGGATGAACACCTGGTCGGCAGTGGAGCGGATCATGTCGTACACGCTGGTGCGGGCATCCGAGGATGCGGTGATGTCCAGGAAGACGAGTTCGTCTGCGCCCTGCAGGTCGTACTTCGCGGCCAGTTCCACCGGGTCGCCGGCGTCGCGCAGTTCGACGAAGGAGACGCCCTTCACCACGCGCCCGTCGGCGACGTCGAAGCACGGGATGATGCGGCGCGTGAGCATCGAGGTATCGCCGGCGGCCTAGACCGCCGCCGCCAGAGCGTCCCGCAGGCGGATGTCGCCGGTGTAGAGGGCACGCCCGACGATGGCGCCCTCCACGCCGCAGTCGGCGAGGCGCTGGATGTCCTCCACGGAGCCGACGCCGCCGGCGGCGATCACCTTCACGGAGGTGGCGGAGGTCAGACGCTCGTACATCGCGAAGTTCGGGCCGTCCTTCACGCCGTCACGCAGGATGTCCGTGTAGACGATGCGCCCCACGCCCAGCGAGGACAGGCGCTCGATGAACTGGAGCGGGTCCAGGTCGGTCGCCTCGGTCCAGCCCTCCAGGCTGACCTTGCCGTCGCGCGCGTCCACGGAGACGATCAGGCGCTCGCGGGCGACGGCGATCGCCTCGCGCAGGAACTGCGGGTCCTTCACGGCGCCGGTGCCGATGACCACGCGGTTGACGCCCTCGTCCAGCATCTCGCGCACCATGTCCACCGAGCGGATGCCGCCGCTGGTCTGCACGGCGCAACTCACGCCATCGACGATGTCGGCGATCGCCTCGGCATTGGTGCGCACGCCGGTGCGCGCGCCGTCCAGGTCCACCACGTGGATGCGGTCCGCCCCCAAGGACGCCCAGCGGAGCGCCATCGCCACCGGGTCCTCGCCGAACACGGTCTCGCGGCTGTAGTCGCCCTGCGCCAACCGCACACAGCGGCCACCCAGGATGTCGATCGCCGGGATGATCTCCACGAATGCCGAACCTTTCCCTGCTCCGCAGCCCCGCCCGTGGCGAGGACTAGCCGACGGTCGCGCTCGCCGGCGCTATCGAACCGCGCTCCCGCGCCAGCCGCAGGAAGTTCGCGTACAGCCTGAGCCCCGCCCGCCCCGACTTCTCGGGGTGGAACTGCGTCGCCACCACGTTCTCGCGCCCGACGACGGAGGGGAAGCGGACGCCCTCGTAGTCCGTCTCACCCAGCACGGTCGCGTCGTCCGAGGGCGCGGGGTGGTAGGAGTGGACGAAATAGAAGAAGGAGCCGTCCGGGATGCCCTCGAAGACCGGGTGGTCGTCGCGCATCTCCACGGTGTTCCAGCCCATGTGCGGCACGGTCATGCCGCGCGGGAAGCGCACGATGCGGCCGGGAAGGACGCCCAGGCACTCATGCGCGCCGCCCTCCTCCGACATCTCGAAGAGGGCCTGCTGGCCCATGCAGACGCCGAGGAAGGGCCGGCCGGAGGCGATGTAGTCCTGGATCGGCTCGACGAGGCCGGCGCGACGCAGGTTGGACATGGTGTCCTCCGCGGCGCCCACTCCCGGCACGATCAGCGCCTTCGCCTGCGCCACGTCCGCCGGGACGGCCGAGACGCGGGCCTCGACGCCGGCGTATGCCACGGCACGCGCCACGCTGCGCAGGTTTCCCGCGCCGTAGTCGACGATCACAACATCCATGGCCGCCTGCCTCGCGCTTACTCCCAGTGTACCGCCGTGCCTCTTGCGATCATCTCCGTATGACGAGTGTCGTCCGGGGCGGGAGGTATGAGTAGGTCGGCCTATACTCCACCTCCGACGACCACAGGGAGGCGGCATGGCGAAGGCCTCCAGGCCACGCAAGCAGACGCCCGACGCAGAAGACGAGCAGCGCGACCTCGAGGCCGCTCGGGAGCGCGTGGACGCGCTCCGCACAGCGATCCGCTACCACGACTACCGCTACCACGTGCTGGCCGAGCCGGAGATCGGCGACAGCCAGTACGACGCCCTGATGCGCGAACTGCGCGCCATCGAGGAGCGCCACCCGGACCTGATCTCCCCCGAGTCCCCCACCCAGCGCGTCGGCGGCGAACCGGCCGAGGGCTTCGCGGTCGTCGAGCATCGCGAGCCGATGCTGTCGCTGGGCAACGTGTTCGACCGCGAGGAACTGGCCGCGTGGCAGCGGCGCGTTGAGCGCCTCGCGGAGCGCACGGACTTCCGTTATGTCTGCGAACCGAAGATCGACGGCCTCGCCATCTCGCTCGTCTACCGCGACGGGAAGTTCGAGTACGGCGCGACACGCGGCGACGGCACCCGCGGCGAGGACATCACGAGCAACCTGCGCACGATCCGCACGATCCCGCTCGCCCTCGACGCGCCGCCCGCCTCGCTGCCTCGCGCCTTCGAGGTGCGCGGCGAGGTGTACCTCTCCAAGGCGGAGTTCGAGCGCCTGAACGAACTGCGCGCGGAGGCCGGCGAGCAGCTGTACATGAACCCGCGCAACACCGCTGCCGGTTCGCTGCGCCAACTGGACCCGCGCAACACCGCCGCGCGCCGCCTGGACCTCTTCGCCTACCAGCTCGGCTGGGTGGAGGGCGACCGCCCGGCCTCGACGCACTCCGGCGCCATGGAGTGGCTGCGCGGCCTGGGCTTCCCCACGAACCCGCTGACCGAGGCGTTCACGGCCATCGAGGACGTGGCCGGCTTCTGCGAGACGTGGGTCGAGCGCCGCGACGCGCTGGACTACGAGATCGACGGCGTGGTGGTGAAGATCGACGACTTCGCGACGCAGCGCGCGCTGGGCGTGGTGGGCCGCGAGCCGCGCTGGGCCACGGCGTGGAAGTTCCCGGCGGAGCAGGCCGTCACCCGCCTGCGCGAGATCCAGGTCTCCGTGGGGCGCACGGGCGTCCTGACGCCCTTCGCCGCACTCGAGCCCGTGTTCGTGGGCGGGGCCACGGTGTCGCTGGCCACCCTGCACAACCTGGACCACCTGCGCGGGCTGGACATCCGCGCCGGGGACGACGTGATCGTCCAGCGCGCCGGCGACGTCATCCCGCAGGTGGTCGGCCCCGTCCTCTCGCAGCGCAAGGGCCGCAACCTCCCGGTCTTCGAGATGCCCTCGGAGTGCCCGGTCTGCGGGACGCCGGTGTCGAAGGATCCCGACGAGGCGGCGTACTACTGCCCCAACCGCGCCTGCCCCACGAAACTCGCCCGCCAGATCGAGCACTACACCGGCCGCGGCGCGCTGGACATCGAGGGCTTCGGCGAGGAGCGTTCCGCAATGCTGGTGCAGCGCGGGTTCGTGGAGTCGCTGTCGGACCTGTACGACCTGCCCTCGAAGCGCGACGAACTGCTGGCCGTGGAGGGCATCGGCCCGAAGACGGTGGACGCGCTGTTCGCTGAACTGGAGAAGAGCAAGCGCCAGCCACTGCACCGCCTGCTGATCGCCCTCGGCATCCGGCATGTGGGCGGCGAGACGGCGCGCGCGCTGGCGCTCCACTTCGGCACGATGCAGGCGCTGCGCGAAGCGGCGCTGGAGGAGATCCAGGCCGTGGACGGCGTGGGGCCTATCGTCGCGGAGGCGGTCTTCAATTACCTCCACGACGAGGAGTACGCCGCCCTGATCGACCGCCTGGCGGCCTGCGGCGTGCGCATGGACGAGGACGTATCCGCGCGAGGCGGGGCGCTCGAGGGCCTGTCGATCGTCGTGACCGGCTCGCTCGACCGCTGGTCGCGCAACGAGGTGGAGGGGCTCATCAAGCGCCTGGGCGGCAAGGTGAGCGGCGCCGTCTCCAAGAAGACCTCGTTCGTCGTCGCCGGCGAGGGCGGCGGCTCCAAGCGCGACAAGGCGGAGACGCTCGGCGTCGAGATCCTCGATGAGGCGGCGTTCATAGAGGCGCTACGCGAACGCGGATGGAGCGGCGGCGATTAGCCGCGCGTAGCCTCGCCATCGCGGCGCGGTACGCCTCGGCGAGTCGCGGCTGCGCGGATCCGGGTACCCTACCGCGGATGAGCACCGAGTCCTCGACCGACCGCGGCGGGCGGCCTGCCGAGCGCGACCACTCGCGTGCCGCGATCGCGCAGCGCCTGGCCGCCGAGCGCAAGCAGTCCTACCTGCGTGACGCCGTCCTCGGCGGGATCGACGGCGCGGTGACTACGTTCGCCGTCGTCGCCGGATCGATCGGCGCGAGCCTGCCGGGCGGCGTCGTGGTCGTCCTCGGCGTAGCGAACCTGCTGGCGGACGGGCTGAGCATGGGCGTCGGCAACTTCCTCGGCGTGCGGTCCGAGGCGCAGCGCCGGGAGGACGTGCGCCGCGAGGAGCACGAGGAGATCCGCACGGCGCCCGCGGGCGAGCGCGAGGAGATCCGCCAGATCTACGCCGCCAAGGGCTTCGAGGGCGCCCTGCTGGAGCAGGTGGTGGACGTGATCACCTCGGATGCCGACCGCTGGGTGGACACCATGCTCGTCGAGGAGCACGGCATGGAACTCGAAGGCCCGGACCCGCTGCGCGCCGGCGGCTCCACGTTCGCCGCGTTCCTCGTCATCGGCCTGATCCCGATCCTCCCGTTCATCGTGCAGGCGCTCGGCGCCGGCGGCTTCGACGCGTTCCTCACCTCGATCGTCCTCACGGGCCTGTCGTTCTTCGCCGTCGGTGCGTACAAGGGCTACCTGGTCAACCGCTCCTCGTGGGTGGACGGGCT
>JBBDIC010000023.1:0-4122 GCA_040880625.1 Dehalococcoidia bacterium
GCGCCGGACAGGACCATGGTGTCGCCGGCGCGGAGCGTCTCGCCGGCCGCCGGGTAGACCATGACGCGTTCACCGCGGGCCAGCAGGAGCAGCGTCACGTTCACGTCGTCACGGTCGAGGAACGCCTGCTGCACGGACTGGCCGACGATCGCCGCCGGCACCTCCGCGCGGCTGATCGCGTAGCCCTCGATGATGTCGAGCGAGTCCGTGACGTCGGCGGAGGTCCAGGAGTGGGCGACGCGGATGCCGGTGTCGCGCTCGGGGTAGACGACGCGGTCCGCGCCCACGCGCGTCAGGATCTCGCCGTGCGTGGCGTTGCGCGCCTTCGCGACCACGCGCTTCACGCCGATGCGCTTGAGCATGAGCGTGGCCAGGATGCTGGTCTCCAGGTTGTCCGTGATCCCGACGACGGCCGCATCGAACTCCCCGACGCCGAGGCGGACCAGGATCTCCTCGTCCTCCGCGTCCGCCTGCACCACGTGCGAGAGTTGCGCGGACAGCGCCTGCACGGTGTTGATGTCGCTGTCGATGCCGAGCACCTCGTGCCCCAGCCGGACGAGTTCCGTGGCGACGGCGGTGCCGAAGCGGCCCAGGCCCACCACGGCGACTTGTTGCTTCATCGATGCCCCTCGTCTTCCTGCCTGAACGACCGGCCGAGCGCCCGCGGCGCGCAGCCTACCCGATGCTGAGGTCGGCCTCTGGATAGCGGATGCGTTCCGCGCCGCGGAAGCGGGCGGCGAGCGCCAGGGCGATGGTCAGCGGCCCGAGGCGTCCGACGAACATGGTGACGACGAGGATCGCCTGCCCCGCGGCGTCCAGCGTACCGGTGATCCCGGCCGACAGGCCCGTGGTCGCGAACGCCGATACCGCCTCGAACAGGATGTGGTCCGTCGGCGCGTCGCTCACGAGGTGCAGCGCGAAGCCGGAGGCGAAGACGATCGCCACGGAGAGGAGCGCCACGGCCAGCGCTCGGTTGATCTGGCGCCACGGGATCTCCCGGCCGAAGACGTGGACGTGCTCGTCGCCGCGGACGGAGGCGATGATCGCGAAGTAGAGCGCGCTGAAGGTGGTCACCTTGATCCCGCCCGCCGTGGACGCGGACGCGCCGCCGATGAACATGAGCGCGGCCATGAACATCAGGATCTCCGGCTGCACCCTCCCCAGGTCGAACGCGGTGAACCCTGAGGTGCGCGCGTAAGTGGACTCCGCGAAGGCGGAGAGCGCGGCCTGCGGGAGCGGCAACGAGGCGAGCGAACCGCCTCGGAAGGCCTCGCTGGCGAAGATGACCACCATGCCCGCGACCATGAGCATCCCGTAGGTGAGCAGGACGATCTTGGAGTTGAGCGTGAAGCGCGACCAGCGCCGGCTCTGCTTCACGTCCCACACCACCGCGTATCCGAGGCCGCCGACGATGGTGAGCGCGGCCACGGTCAGCAGCACGCCGGGGTTGCCGCCGTACTGCGTCAGGCTGCGCCCGCCGCCCTCGATGTCGAAGCCAGCGTTGTTGAACGCCGAAACCGCCGTAAACAGCCCTCGCCAGGCGGGTTCGAGGCTGAACGACCGGTCATGCACGGTGAAGAACGCGATCAGCAGCACCGCACCGGCCGCTTCCGTCACAAGCGTCAGCCCCACGATCCGCCGCACGAGGTCGCCCAGCGACTCCTGTCCGAGCCGGAACGTGGTCTCGCCGCTGATCACGCGCTGCGCGACGGAGAGGCGGCGGCCGAAGAACAGCAGCAGCAGCGTGGAGGAGGTCATGAACCCGAGCCCGCCGAGTTGGATCAGCGCCAGGATCGTCACCTCGCCGAAGGTGGACCAGTAGGCGCGCGTGTCCGTCACCACCAGGCCGGTGACGCAGACGGCGGACGTGGACGTGAAGAGCGCCCGCATGAAGCCGGCGCTCTCGCGATCCTCGGTGGCGATGGGCAGCATCAGCAGCACCGTGCCGGCGAGAATGACCGTGAGGAAGCCGAGGATCAGGTAGAGGACGCCCGGCCGCTGAGGGCGCGAGACGGCGGACCGTTCGACCTGCACCACCTGCTGGGTGCGGCGGCCGCGGCGGACCCGGAGGTTGCCCAGTTGCGCGCCGCGACGTCGCTGGCCGCCTGACTGCACGAGCCCTCCACCGGCGCGCTGCACGAGCGCGCCAGCCGTCATTCTGAACCCGCGCCGCCGGTGCGTCTATGCGGGTGCGGACGCGCCGACGGCCGCCCGCGTCGGGCGCCTCAGGCCGCGATGGAGGTCTTGAAGCGGTTCACCTGCTCCAGCACGCGCTCCGGGCCGCCCATGTCCTCGAACAGGGGGATGGGCAGGGCGTCCGGGTCCGCCATAAACGGCGGCGCCAGCGTCACGCCGTCACCGATGCCCAACTGGTTCGAGAGCGAGCGTGCCCGCGCGACCACCCAGCCGAGCGTGCCCCCGTCGCCCTCCTCGTGGTGCGAGGCGATGGCGCTGACCACGTCGTCCGGGAAGCCCCACTGTCGCCCCAGCGTGGCGCCCCACTCCACGTGGTTGAGGCCGAACAGGCGGCGCTCCACGTCCGAGGCGGGGATGCCTCGACGGGCGAGGGCCACGACCTGGGCGTAGTGCGGCGGATCCTGCGCGGCCATCGCGAGGCGTCCGATGTCATGCAGGAGGCCCGCCGTGAACGCGTCGCTGTACCTCACCTCGCCCCAGGACATCGCGTCCGCGATCAGCGCCACGGAGAACAGGTGGCGCCACATCTCCTCCTCGTCCACCTGCGAGCCCGTCACCCCTCGGAAGGCGCCGCGCAGCGTGACGCCGAGGATCGCCCGCCGCGCCGAGGGGAATCCGAGACGGACGATGGCGTCGCGGGGCGTGCGCACACGGACGAGCGGGGCGGACTCGGCGGAGTTGCCCAGCCGGATCAGCGCTGCCGTGAACGCGGCGTCACCATTCGCGATCTCCACGAGCCGGTTGAGGCCGGCGTCCGGTTCGCGCATCAGTTGCAGCGCGCGGACGTAGGCGATCGGCAGGGCGGGGATCTCTGGAGCGGGCACCGGCATACCTCGATTGATGCGGGGGTGGATGGCGCATGGGGAGGCGAGCCCCGGATGCTGGGATTCCGGGCCTCATAGTGAGATTCGGCAGGCGCACCCAACGGCTGAAGCGCAGGTTTCTGACGAACGGCCATGTGATCGCCGAGAGCGGCCTATCGAGGTGGCGCGCGGGGTCGTTTCGTTATGGCCGCAGCGCGTCCGCCAGCAGTTCCACCACGTGGCGCGGACGCCGTCCGGAGAAGTGCGCGATCTGCTGGCGGCAGGACACGCCCGTCACCAGGATCCGCGTGGCGTCCGGCGCCGAGGCGACGGCGGGGATCAGCGTCCGCTCCGCCATCGCGCGCGAGATGTCGTAGTGCTCCGCCTCGAAGCCGAAGGAGCCGGCCATCCCGCAGCAGGCGGAGTCGATGAGCGTCACATCGAGGCCCTCGACCAACGCGAGCGCCGCCAGCGTCGCATCCATGCCGGCGAGCGCCTTCTGGTGGCAGTGGCCGTGCAGCAGTGCCGTGCCGGGCGCCGGGCGAAACGCGCCCGCGACGGCTGGGTCGGACGGCGCGATCTTCGCGATGAGTTCCTCCACTAGGAACGCCTGCTCCGCCACCGTGCGGGCGTCCTCGCCGGGGACGAGGTCCGGGTACTCGTCGCGCAGCGTGAGCAGACACGACGGCTCCGTGCCGACGATCGGCACGCCTCGACGCGCGTAGGGCGCAAGGCGGGCGACGTTGCCGGCCGCCCACGCGGCGGCGGTGTGCAGTTGGCCCTTCGAGATGAGCGGACGTCCGCAGCAGCCGAGCCGCTCCACGACCGTGACGGAGTAGCCGAGCGCGCCCAGGATGCGGACGGCGGCGCGGCCGACCTCCGGATGGTTCGCCTCCGTGAAGGAGTCCACGTAGTACACGACCTCGCCGCGCGGGGCGGGCTCCTGCTGGCGGTGCTGCGCGAACCAGCGCGAGAATGGCTGCCGCGCGAGGCGAGGCAACGGGCGCTCTCGATGGATGCCGAGGCGGCTGTGCATCAGCAGCCGCAGCGGCCCCACCGCGCCGCCGAGGTTCACGAGGAGCCGCAGCGGCCCGAGGCGGCTCGCGGCGCGGTTCAGCGTGCC
>JBBDIC010000023.1:4222-7575 GCA_040880625.1 Dehalococcoidia bacterium
GCCGGCGTCCTTCAGGCAGGCGCCCTGTCCGTTGCACTGCTCGGCGGCGCGCACGAAGCCGCCCTCCGGCGACCAGTCGAAGACCGTCGGGATGTCATTGGTGACCGTCCACGGCGCGAGCCGGAGGTTGTCATCGAAGCCCGGGGTGTCCACGATCTTGCCGGGGTTCAGGATGCCGGCGGGGTCGAAGGCGCGCTTCACGCGCCGGAACGCCTCCGTCAGTTCAGGGCCGAACATGCGCTCCGTGAAGACGCCGCGCAGGATGCCGTCGCCGTGCTCGCCGCTGAGGCTCCCGCCGAACTCCAGCACCAGGTCCGCCACGTCCGAGGTGATCGCCTTGATCGTGTCGAGCCCCGTCCCGTCCTTGATGTTCACCAGCGGCCGCACGTGCAGGCAGCCTTCCGAGGCGTGCCCGTAGTACGCCGCCGTCGTCCCGTGCGCGCGCACCAGCGCGTCGAACCGCTCGATGAAGTCGCCGAGTTGCTCCGGCGGAACGGCGGCGTCCTCCACGATCGCGATCGGCTTGGCGTCGCCGCGGACGCTCATCAGCAGGCCCAGGCCTGCCTCGCGCATGCGCCAGAGGCGCATCTGTTCGCCTGCGTCCGTGAACACCACGCCGGCGTAGGCGCCGTCCGGCCGCACCATCGCCGCGCCCAGCGCATCGAGGCCGGCGCGCACCTCGGCGTCGGAGGCGCCATCGACCTCCACGAGGAGCAGCGCGCCCGGATCGCCTCGGACGAAGTCCACGAGCGCCGTGTAGCCGATGCTGGTGCGACAGCGCGTGATGATCGTGTCGTCTACGAGTTCCACCGCCGCCGGCCCGTGGCTGAGCGCCTCCGGCGTCGCGCGGCACGCCTCCACGACGCTCGCGTAGTGGAGCGCCAGCACGCCCTTCGCTGCCGGGATCGGCACGAGGCGCATCTCCGCGTCGACGACCACGGCGAGCGTGCCCTCCGACCCGACGATGACCTGGCAGAGGTCCATGGCCCCGGTGGCGTCCACGTCCACGAAGGCGTCCAGGTTGTAGCCGGAGACGCGCCGCCGGATGGGCGGGAAGCGCTCCGCGATCAGGTCGCGGTGCTCCTCCGCGATCGCGCGCACGGCGCGGTACACGTCGCCCTCGAGCCCCGGCTGCGCGAGGCGTGCGCGAAGGGCGTCGCCCTCGAGACGTTCGAGGCGCGCCGTGGAACCGTCGGCCAGCACGACCGTGAGCGCGATGACCTGGTCCGCCGTCTTGCCGTAGCGGACGGAATGCGCGCCGCATGAGTTATTGCCGATGCCACCGCCGATCGTCGCGCGGTTCCGCGTGGACGGGTCGATGGGGTACTGGAGTCCCAGCGGCCGCGCCGCCTTGCTCAACTGGTCCAGCACCACGCCGGGCTCCACACGCGCCGTGCGCGCCTCGCCATCGAGCGCCAGGACGCGGTCCATGTGGCGCGAGAAGTCGAGCACGATCGCGTGGTTCACGCCCTGTCCGGCCAGGCTCGTCTGGGCGCCCCGCGGCAGGACGGGGAGCCCTCGCTCGGCGGCGAGACGCACGACATAACTCACGTCGGCGGCGCTGCGCGGGAAGACGACGGCGACCGGCTCCATCTCGTAGATCGAGGCGTCGGTGGCGTACAGCAGCCGCGAGCCGCGGTCCACGAGGACGTCGTTCGAGTCGCCGTCGATCCCCTCCGCGATCGCGTCCGCGAGTTCGTCCAGCGCGAGCGGGTCCTGGCGCAGCAGGCTGCGGGCGCGCTCGACGGCGGGGTGCGCCGACGGCACGCGGCCCTCGATGACGTTGCGGTACCTGCCGGGCGTGGGGGTCATCCGCGTGACGTTAGCACCGCCGGCGGGTGGGGGCAGGGCGTGGGCGGCTGACGGGGTACCAGATGTATTACTCCAGCGCGAACGTCGCGGTGATCTCGTCCCCGCCTGTAGGTGTAAACGAAACGGGATACTCGCCGCTCGGGGCATCATTGGGAACGAAGAAGATCAGGATGAGGTTTTCGAACCCATCTGATGTGCTGGTCGTTCCAAAGCCGACAACGAAATCCGGCCATGTCGTAGCCGCCGCGACTTCCCGGCCGGTCATGCTTCGGGGATCGTGCTCCAGAACCTCCATGAGTACGGCGGTCACATCGGCGTCTGCGTTCATCAGCCGGTGTATCGAATCGACCGTGTCCTCATCGTTGATCTGGCGCAGAGAAGGACCTACGGGCGCCTGTGCCGTGGTCTGTACGGTTGTTCCTGAGACGGCGGTCGGGACCTCTGTTGCTGCACACCCACCGACTAGGAGGGTTGCCACGAGCACCGACAGCGCAACGAATAACATTGCGAGCGTCCTCACCTCATCTCCTTAGGTTGTTCCACGTTGGATCGTGGATGGGCAGCATACGACCCCACTGGCTGGATGCAGTTGGCGAGGAACTTCGCGGTCGAGGAGGCCGCCTGCTGCTCTCATCGGCGCACGGTATCGCTCGGACGCGCCGGATGCAGAAGGGCCCCCCCCACGGGGGGGGGGGGGGGGGGCCGGGGTGGTCGAGGGGGCGCGTCGGCGGCTAGTGGCCGCCGGCTGCCACCTGGGGCGCGGCGACCTCGGGCTCGCGCTCCACGCGCAGGTCCGGGAGCCACTGGAGCCAGGAGGGCATGTACCAGTTGAGGTCGCCCAGCAGGCGCATGGTGGCCGGCACCAGGATCGTCCGGACGATGGTGGCGTCCAGGAACACCGATACCGCCAGGCCGACGCCGATCTGCTGGAACATCGGCAGGTCGCCCAGGGCGAAGCCGCCGAAGACGGCGACCATGATGGCGGCCGCGCCGGTGATCAGGTTCGCCGTGCGTCGCAGGCCGTAGGCCACCGAGCCGGCGTTGTCGCGCGTCTCATCGAAGCGCTCGCGGATCCGGCTGAGCAGGAAGATGTGGTAGTCCATGGACAGGCCGAACAGGATCGTGAACATGAACAGCGGCAGCCACGCCTCGATGCGGTCGACCTGCGTGAAGCCGAGCGCGCCAGCGCCCCAGCCCCACTGGAAGACCGCGACGACCACGCCGTAGGACGCGCCGACCGAGAGCAGGTTCATCACGATCGACTTCGCCGGCACCACCACCGAGCGGAAGATCAGCGTGAGCAGGATGAACGAGAAGCCCAGCACGAAGGCGAACACCCACGGCGTGTACGTGTCCACCACGTCGAAGAAGTCAGAGTTGCCGGCCGTGGGCCCGCCCACGTAGACCGCGGCATCCACACCCTCGAACGCGGCGGGGATGAGGTCCGAGCGCAGGAACTTCATCGCCTCGATCGCCTCGCTGCTGCTGTTGTCGCCGGGGACGGCGACCTGCAGCGCGACGAGGTCCTCGCGGAGCACCTG
>JBBDIC010000024.1:0-1375 GCA_040880625.1 Dehalococcoidia bacterium
ACCTCGCAGCAGAGCGGCATGGACAACGTCCGCAACGTCGTCGGCTGCCCGCTGGCCGGCCTCGCCCACGACGAGGCGATCGACACGAGGCCGCTCGCAGCGCGGTTGCAGCAGGCGGTCGTGCGCCGCGACTTCAGCAACCTGCCGCGCAAGTTCAACATCTCGCTCACGGGTTGCACGCAGGACTGCGCCCACGCCCAGACGCACGACCTCTCCTTCACCACGGCCGAGCGGCGCACCGGCGACACCTCAGATGCCGGCTTCAACGTATGGGTCGGCGGGGCGCTCGGCGGGCAGCATCCGATGCTGGCCGAGCCGCTCGATGCCTTCGTCACACCACGCGACGTTGTCCGGCTGTCCATCGCGGTGCTGGAGGTGTTCCGCGACCACGGGCTGCGCGAGAAGCGCCAGGAGGCGCGGCTGAAGTGGTTGCTCAAGGACTGGGGCATCGAGCGCTTCCGCGCCGCGGTCGCGGAGCGGTTCGGCGGCGACCTCCTCCGCGCGGGTGAGTCCTGCGTCGTCACCCACGGAGGCGACCACATCGGCGTCGAGGCGCAGCGCCAGACCGGCCTGCACACGGTCGGGCTGCTCGTTCCGGTCGGTCGCATTACGGCCACACAGATCGCGGGCCTGGCGGACCTCGCGGATCGCTACGGAAGCGGCGAGGTGCGCCTCACGGTGCAGCAGAACGTGCTGCTCCCCGGCGTCGCCGCGGACGACCTCGATGAGTTGCTCGCGGCGCCGCTGCTGCGCGAACTGAGCCCGCAGCCCTCGGCGTTCCTGCGCGGCCTCGTCTCCTGCACGGGCAATGACTACTGCCACTTCAGCCTCATCGACACGAAGGGGGAGGCGCTGAGGCTCGCCCGCGCCCTCGACGAGCGTTACGAGGTCGACGAGCCGGTGCGCATCCAGATGTCCGGGTGCCCGCACGCCTGCGGGCAGCACCGGATGGGCGACATCGGCCTGCAGGGCGATCGCGTGCGTCTCGACGGCGTGGTCCGCGATGCTGCTCACGTCTTCGCCGGCGGGCAGATCGGCCTCGGCGCCCGACTCGCCCAGCCGGTCGCGAGCGGCGTGCCGGTTGAGGACCTCCCCACGCTGGTGGCACGACAGATCGAGGCGCTGCGCGGTCCCGGCGGGCTCCGACTCCGCGTCGTCATCCCCACGGCGGGCTCCGCTCCCGCGCCGGTCCGATAGCCGTGCCCGCACGCCACGCCCACGCCGACGACCGCACCACGGTGCGGACCGTGTGCCCGTACTGCGGCACCGGCTGCGGCATCCTCGCCCGCGCGCGGGGTGGCGTGGTGTCGGACGTGACCGGCGATCCCGCCCACCCCGTGAACTGCGGGCAACTCTGTGCCAAGGGGGCGCTCGT
>JBBDIC010000024.1:1475-7520 GCA_040880625.1 Dehalococcoidia bacterium
CGCCTCTGCATGTCCAGCGCCGTCGTCGCATACCAGCAGGCGCTCGGGGTGGACGCGCCGCCCTGCTGCTACGACGACATCGAGGCGGCGCGCACGTTCCTCATCGTCGGCGCGAACATCGAGGCCTGCCACCCAATCCTGTTCAACCGGATCCGCGCCCGGAAGCGCGCGGACCGGGACGTCCGCATCGTCGTGGTTGACCCTCGACGCACGCGCACCGCCGAGATCGCCGACCTCCACCTGCCGGTGCGCCCGGGCGCCGATGTCCCGCTGCTGATGTCGTTGCTGTACGAGGTCTCCCGCGCAGGCGGTCTCGATGAGGGCTTCATCGCCGATCACACGACCGGCTGGCCGGCGGTCCGCGAGGCGCTGCGCGCGTACCAGGCGGAACTGGCCGAGGATGCGGCCGGCGTCCCCGCCGAGGCGATCCTCGAGGCCGCGCGCCTGCTCGCGGCCGGCGGGCCAGTGCTGACGCTCTGGACGATGGGCGCGAACCAGAGTTCGTCGGGCGTGCAGAACAACCTCGCCCTGATCAACCTCTCGCTCGCTACCGGCAACATCGGCAAGCCGGGCGCCGGCCCGTTCTCGCTCACCGGTCAGCCCAACGCGATGGGTGGCCGCGAGGCCGGCGGGCTCGCAGGATCGCTCCCCGGCCATCGCTCCGTGGCGGATCCGGTCGATCGCGAGGAGGTCGAGCAGGCGTGGGGCCTCCCGTCCGGCGCCATCTCGGACCGGCCGGGGCTCACCGCCGTCGAGATGGTGGAAGCGCTCGAGGCCGGCGCGATCAAGGTCGTCTGGATCGCCGGCAGCAACCCCCTCGCGTCGCTTCCGAACACGATGCGCGTGCAGCGCGCCTTCAGCCGCGCAGAACTCGTCGTCGTGCAGGACGCCTATCACCCCACGGAGACCACGAGGATCGCGAACGTCCTGCTCCCCGCTGCCCAGTGGTCTGAGCGCTCCGGCACGATGACGAACAGCGAGCGTCGCATCTGTCTCCTGGAGCAGGTGGGCGACCCGCCGGGCGAGGCGCTGCCGGACTGGGAGATCTTCTGCCGCGTCGCCCACCGCCTGGGTTATCGGGACGCCTTCGACTACGAGGGCCCGGAGGCGATCTTCGAGGAGTACCGCGCGCTAACGCGCGGGCGCGACCTGGACATCACCGGCGTTACCTACGAACTGCTGGCTACGCGCCCCGGCGGCGTGCAGTGGCCGTACCCGGCAGGCGCCGAGAGCGGCACGCAGCGTCTCTACACGGACGGAAGGTTCGCGACGCCGGACGGCCGAGCGCGGTTCCTGGTCCCGGAGCACCACCCGCCCGCCGACACGGTGGACCTCGAATACCCGCTGGCGTTGATCACGGGTCGCGTGAAGGACCAGTGGCACACGATGACGCGCACGGGCAGGGTGAAGAAACTCCTTCGGAGCGAACCGCAGCCCTTCGTCGAGATTCACCCCACCGATGCCGCCCGCTACAGCGTCCGCGAGGGTGACGTCGTACGCGTCACATCGCGGCGCAGCAGCGTCGAACTGCGCGCCCGCATCACCGAGGCGATCCGTCCGGGAGCGGTGTTCGCGCCGTTCCACTGGGGAGCGCTGCACGGGCGGAACACCGCCGCGAACCGCGCCACCAGCGAGGCGCTCGACCCCCAGTCGAAGCAGCCCGAACTGAAGTTCGCCGCGGTACGCCTCGCGGTGATCGAGAGCGCCAGTCTCCGGGCGGGCGCCGTCCCTGCCGCGGGACAGGCGACCTGACCGTGGACACCACGCAACTCCGAGGCCAGGCGACCCGCATCGTCCTGCGCGACGTCACGTCGCCTCCCATGCGCGCGTTTCACCTGAGCTGGGCGGCGTTCTTCCTGGCGTTCTTCGGGTGGTTTGGCATCGCACCGCTCATGTCGGTGGTGCGAGACGACCTGGGCCTGACCAGGACGCAAGTGGGGAACACGGTCATCGCCTCCGTCCTCGTGACGATCGTGGCGCGCCTGATCGTGGGGCGAGCCGTGGACCGCATCGGCCCGCGCCGGGCGTACACATGGCTGCTCATGCTCGGCGCGCTCCCCGTGATGGGGATCGGCCTGGCGCAGGACTACGAGTCCTTCCTGCTCGCGCGGCTCGCCATCGGCGCCGTCGGCGCATCGTTCGTCATCACCCAGTACCACACGTCGATGATGTTCGCGCCGAACGTCGTGGGCACGGCGAACGCCACGACTGCGGGGTGGGGAAACCTCGGCGGCGGGGTGACGCAGATGGTGATGCCGCTGCTGCTCGCGCTCCTCGTGTCCTTCGGGGTCAGTGAGACGCTCGGCTGGCGGCTGGCGATGGTCATCCCGGGGGCCCTCCTGATGGTGGCCAGCGTCGCCTACTACCTCCTCACGACGGACACTCCCGAGGGCGACCTCCGCGATCTGCGCGAGAGCGGCCGCCTGGCGACGGCGAAGGGTGACGGTTCGTTCTGGGAGGCGGCGAAGGACCACCGGGTGTGGGCGCTGGCGGCGATCTACGCGGCCTGCTTCGGCATCGAGTTGACCCTCAACAATGTCGCGGCGCTCTACTTCCACGATCGCTTCGACCTCTCGGTCGCGAGCGCCGGGATCATCGCGGGCCTGTTCGGGCTGATGAACGTGTTCGCACGGACCCTCGGTGGCCACGTCGGTGACCGCGCCGGCATGCGGTTCGGCCTGCGCGGGCGCGTCGCGCTCCTCGGGGTCCTGCTCCTGTGCGAGGGCCTGGCGCTCATGCTCTTCTCGCGCATGGGCGCGCTGTTGCTGGCAGTACCGGCAATGGTCGTCTTCAGCACCTTCGTGCAGATGTCGGAGGGCGCGACGTTCTCCGTCGTGCCGTTCGTGAACCGGAGGTCGCTCGGCTCGGTCGCCGGCATCGTCGGAGCGGGCGGGAACGCCGGCGCGGTAGCCGCGGGGTTCCTGTTCCGCATCGAGTCGCTCGCCGTACAGGACGCGTTCCTCTACCTCGGCGCGGCGGTGGTCGCGGCGTCCGCACTCGTGCTGTTCGTGCGGTTCTCGCCCGAGACTGAGGCCGCCGAGCGCGAGCGGCTCGCGCGCGCCCTCGGCCGCGCGGCGCTGCGCCCCGCTGCGCAGCCGGTAGCCCCTATCGAGCAACGCCCGGTGCCTGAGTGACTGGCATCGGCGTTGCCACGAGCGCGCTCCACGAAGCGCTGGCGCGGTCGGCTGAACGGCACGGACGGCTGTGCCCCCGCCAGGTACTCGGCGTCCGCATTGGCCTCGCCGCGCTCCGCGCGTTCGAGGTCGACCGCGGCGTGCGCCACCTGCTGGCGATCGTCGAGACCGACGGCTGCTTCGTCGATGGGGTCGAGGCGGCGACGGGGTGCGCCCTGGGACGACGCACGCTGCGCCTCGTCGACCATGGCAAGGTCGCGGCGACCTTCGTCGACCTCCGAGACGGCAGGGCGCTCCGCATCGTTCCTCGACCGGACGTGCGCGAACAGGCGCGCGCCTTCGCGCCAGAGGAGCCCCGCCGCTACTACGCCCAACTGGCGGCGTACCAGCGCATGCCGGACGCACTGCTCCTGGATGCGCGGGAGGTCACCCTCAAGGCGTCGCTGGAGGAGTTGCGCGGGTGTGCCGGCGTTCGGGTGTCCTGTGTCCGCTGCGGCGAAGAGGTGATCGACGGCCGCGAGGTCCCGTGCGCGGAAGGCCTCTGCTGCCGTGGCTGTGCTGGCCAGATCTACTACCAGTTGCGGTAGCGCTCCGCCTGTAGAGGAGCATCGGTAGCGGACGACGCCCTCGAAACATCCGCGAAACCCGGGCGATACTCACGCTTCACAACAGCGACGCCGAGACGAAACGAGCAAGACAGACACTCCTCTCGTAGCAGAGGAGGAGCATCACTTGCGACGTCTACATCGATCACTGGCCATGGTGGCGGGGGGTACGGGCGCGTTCCTACTGTCCACCACCGTGGCATCCGCACAAACCTCAGACGACCTGGCGGCCGAGGTTGCCGGCATCACGGCGAGCATCGACACGGCGTGGCTGCTCATCGCCGGCATCCTGGTGCTCTTTATGCAGGCCGGGTTCGGCCTGGTCGAGGCCGGCTTCATTCGCAGCAAGAACGTCGCGAACATTCTGATGAAGAACGTACTCGACGCGTCGCTCGGCGCCGTCGCCTACTGGGCGGTCGGCTTCGGGCTCGCGTACGGCACGGCCGGGGCGGCGAACACGCTGTTCGGCTTCGGCAACTTCTTCCTGTTCGACACGGTCGACTACGCCACCTTCTTCTTCCAGTTCGCCTTCGCAGCGACGGCGGCCACGATCGTCTCGGGGGCGATGGCGGAGCGCACGAAGTTCAGCGCGTACCTGGTGTACACGGTGGTGATCACCGGAGTGATCTACCCGATCGTCACCCACTGGATCTGGGACGGCGGCGGCTGGCTCACGGCCTTCACGGACGACCCGATCATGGGCGTCGGCATGGTCGACTTCGCCGGCTCCACGGTCGTCCACTCCGTCGGCGGCTGGGCCGCCCTGATGGGGGCCATCTTCGTGGGGGCGCGTCGAGGCAAGTTCAACGCCGACGGCAGCGTTAACGCCCTGCCCGGCCACTCGCTGCCGCTGGGCTTCCTCGGCGTGCTGATCCTGTGGATTGGCTGGTACGGCTTCAACGCAGGATCGACGCTGGGGATCAGTGGCGGCCTCGCCGATACTGCGGCGCGCGTCGCCACCACTACCACGCTCGCCGCGGGCGCCGGGGCGGTGGCAGCCATGGCCATGTCGTGGGCCCGCAGCGGGAAGTCCGACCTCTCGCTCACCCTCAACGGCGTGCTCGGTGGCCTCGTCGGGATCACCGCCGGCGCCGCCACCATCGAGCCGTGGGGCGCGGTCCTGGTGGGCCTCGTCTCCGGCGTGATCATCGTCTACGGCGTGGCGCTGCTCGACTCGCTCAAGATCGATGACCCGGTGGGCGCGGTGCCGGTGCACCTGTTTAACGGCATCTGGGGCACGCTCGCTGTGGGGCTATTCAGCACCCAGCGCTTGATGGACGACGGCTTCGGTGTGACCTCGGCCTACGGGCTGCTGGTCGGCGGCGGCGCGACGCTGCTGACCGTCAACGCCCTCGGTGTCCTCGCTGTCGCCGCCTGGACGGTCTTGACCACCGGCATCCTGTTCGGCGCCATCAGGGCGGTCAACGGCCTGCGCGTCACGCCCGAGGAGGAAGACGCCGGTCTCGATGTGGGCGAGCACGGGATGGAGGCCTACCCGGAGTTCACCGGCGGCCGCGATCCGTTCTCGACGTTCTCCGGTCCCCGCGTTCCGCGACCAGCGCCGGAATCCACGTATGTGCCGGCGCCACGCGGCCAGTAAGGAGGTAGGGACATGCAGAAAGTCGAAGCGATCATCCGCCCGGACAAGCTCCACGTGGTGAAGGCAGCCCTGGAGGACCTCGACCACGCCGGAATGACGCTGTCCGAGGTCCGCGGACACGGCGTCCAGCGCGGCATCACGGAGCAGTGGCGCGGCCAGCGGTTCGCCGTCGAGTACCTCACGAAGGTGAAGATCGAACTCGTGGTGAAAGACTCCGACGTGGAGTCCATCGTCGAGCGCATCATCGAGGCCGCCCGCACGGGTGAGGTCGGCGACGGCAAGATCTTCGTCTCGCCGGTCGACCGCGCGATCCGCATCCGCACGGGCGAGACCGACGAGGATGCGCTCTAGGCGCTCCCCGGGTGAGTGCCCCGCCGTCCGCGACAGGACGGCGGGGCGCGCCTTCACAAGTCTTCCGATTACCCAGGAAGGAGCGTTCCATGGTCAGCGTCGGCGACCTGCTGATCGATCGCGAACGCTACCTGGTCACGGTCTGCGGGACACCCGTCCGGCTCACCTACATGGAGTTCAACGCCCTCTGGGCAATCGTTGAAGAGGACGGCCGGGTGGTGACCTACGAGCGGTTGGCCGAGCGCCTCTGGGGCGAAACCACCACTCGATCACGGAATCGCCTGGCCGTGATCATCTCCCGCGTGCGCTCGAAGCTAGGCCGTGAGGGCGCCGTGATCGACACGGTCGTGCGAGT
>JBBDIC010000025.1:0-1981 GCA_040880625.1 Dehalococcoidia bacterium
AAGGGGGGAAGGGGCCGGATCCGGAGCCAGGCGCCTCGATGGCTCGTTACGCGCTGACGGCGTAGCCGCACTGGAACTGGTGCGGGATCTCCTCCGGCGCCAGCGCGCGCACGCTGCCGCCGATGAGCGCCTCCAGCATCTGGCGGTCGTGCTCGCAGGGGCGCACGGTCGAGGGGTCTCCGCCGATGCGCGTGCAGAGGCAGCCGCGGCCGAGCAGGCGCACGCCGCCGTCCGCGCGCGCCGACACCTCGAAGTCCAGGCCTTCCTCGGCGATGAGTTCCACGGCGGATCGTGCGCGCTGCTCCAGTGTCGTCCCGCGCACCTGCGAGGCGTATTCGTCGCTGATGCGCTGCGCCATGCGGTCGAAGATGACGCCGGCGATCTGGTGGCCGGAGCGTCCGGCCGTCTCGTCCTCGCCCAGCGCCACGATTTCGCCGAGGAGACGCTGCGTCATGCGCACGTAGTGGTGCGGGAAGGCGTCCGCGCCCGCCTCCGTCAGCGAGAACACGTGTCGAGGGCGTCCCGTGCCGCCTCGGACCTGGGTGACGCGCACGAAGTTGTCGCGCTGCAGCACGTCCAGGTGGCGGCGGACGGTCGCGCCTGCCAGCCCCAGTTCGTGCGCGAGGTCGTCGACGCTCATCGACTCCTCGCGGCGGAGCAGCGCGAGGATTTCCTCGCGGGTGCCGTCCACGCGTCGCAGTGCAGCGGCCATCGAGCGAAGCGTAGCAGGGTTCCGCGCTTTTGCAGCAAACAACGTGCTAAAGCCACCGCGCCCGCGGACGGCGGCGTATCCTGAGCGCATGGCCAGCCCCTCGCGCGTCTACCTGGACCACGCCGCCACCACGCCGCTTCACCCGGCCGTGCTGGACGCCATGCTCCCGTACCTGCGCGAGTCCTGGCACAACCCGTCCTCGATTTACGTTGAGGCACAGGAGGCGCGCCGCGCGCTCGACGGCGCGCGGGCGACCGTCGCGAGGCTCATCGGTGCGGGCGACGCCGCCGAGGTCGTGTTCACCTCGGGCGGATCGGAGTCGGACAACCTGGCGCTGCGCGGCGTGGTCGCCGCCTCCACGCGTCGAGGCAAGCACGTGGTGACGACCGCCGCCGAGCACCACGCCGTGCTGGACCCCCTGGAGCAGATGGAGCGCGAGGGCGTCGCGGAGGTGACCGCGCTCCCCGTGGGCCGCGACGGCCGCGTGGACCCCGCCGCGGTGGAGGATGCCGTCCGCGATGACACGGTGCTGGTCACGGTGATGCACGCCAACAACGAGGTGGGCGCGGTCAACGACATCGCGGATATCGCGCGGCGGGTGAAGGCGAAGAACCCGCGCGCTGTGGTGCACACGGACGCGGTGCAGTCCGCCGCGCACTCCGCGCCGGGGGGCGTCCACGTGGACCGGCTGGGCGTGGACCTGATGACGTTCACCGCGCACAAGATGTACGGCCCTCGCGGCGCCGGCGGCCTGTACGTGCGGCACGGCACGCCGCTGCAGGGGCAGATCCTCGGCGGCGGGCAGGAGCGCCGCCTCCGCGCCGGCACGGAGAACACCGCCGCCGTCGTGGGACTGGCGAAGGCGATGGAGATCGCGTGGGAGCAGCGCGAGGCGGACTCCACGCACGAGCGCGCCCTGCAGCAGCGCCTCATCGAGGAACTCCCGCGCCGCATCCCGATGCTGGCGATCACCGGCCCCCGCGACCTGGAGCGGCGGCTGCCCGGCAACGTCTCGTGCGCCGTGGGCTACGTGGAGGGGGAGTCGGTGCTGCTGGCGCTCGACCTCGCGGGGTTCGCGGCGTCCTCCGGGTCGGCATGCACGACGGGGTCGGTGGAGCCGAGCCACGTGCTGGTGGCGATGGGCATGCCGGACGACCTGGCGCGCGGATCGCTGCGCTTCACGCTCGGCCGCATGAACACCGACGACGACGTCACGCGCCTCCTCGACGCCCTGCCCCCGATCGTCGAGCGCCTGCGCGCCCTCTCCCC
>JBBDIC010000025.1:2081-4386 GCA_040880625.1 Dehalococcoidia bacterium
CCCCTCCCCTCGAGGGAGGAGCAACATATTTGACTCACTAGGCTGGTCCGAACTGGTCCAGTACGCGGATGGACGACCTATCCTCCGCGCTATGCCCGAGAGCACCGAACTTACTGACGGTGTCGTCACACTTCGTCCGTGGACGATGGACGACGCCGGCTTCTTCCTCGACGCGTGCCGCGATGCCGAGATCCGTCGCTTCTGGCTTCGGGAAACGCTCGAGACGATCGACGATGCGAGCGCGATGAGCGAGACGGCCGTCGCGAGATGGGCGGAGTATCGCAACTCGGACACGATGAAGGGCCTGCCCTTCCTGATCGCCGAAACGGCGTCCGGTGCGCCGTCTGGACTCTGTGGCATAGACGAATGGTTCGCCGACGACAGCGTTCAAATCGGCTACTTCCTCGCGGCGGCCGCTCGCGGAAGGGGATATGCCACTCGCTCCGTCCACCTCCTCACGGGCTGGCTGTTCGCTCTTGGGGCAGTGAGGATCTTCGCGACCGTGAACACGCTCAATGTCGCGTCGATCGCGGTACTCCGCCGCGCTGGTTTCTCCCATGAGACGACGCTCATCGAGTACGGGACGCACGACGGGCAGCCCTATGACCTCGCGTTCTACGCGAAATCTCGCCCAGGCTGAGTGTCGCGCCGCCCGAGCGACCTCGATCGGCACGCCTCACCGAAATGGGACGTTCGCGCGATTTGGGGTGGGCGTCCGGGTGTAGTGTGTGCCCGCCAGCGGGGGCGCACACGTCGCTCGCCGCACGAAGGGAGACCGATGTGCCGAAGTACCTGATCGAGCGCCGCATTCCGGGGGCGGGCGCGCTCTCGCCCGACGAACTCCACAAGATTGCCGGCACCTCCAACGCCACGCTGGATAGCATGCGCGGCGAGGGCAAGCAGGTGCAGTGGCTCCAGAGTTACGTGACGGAGGACACGATCCACTGCGTCTACCTGGCGTCCGACGCGGACACGGTGCGTGAGCACGCCCGCCGCGGCGGCTTCCCCGCGGACGCGGTCCACCAGGTCGGCACGATGATCGACCCGACCACCGGCGAGTAGCCGCCGCCGGCCACTACGCGACAACGCCGCCCTCATCGAGGGCGGCGTTGTCGATCGCGTGGCGAGCGAGCGGACCACTCACGCGCCGCGCTCGTTGCCGCTGTCACGCGGGCGGCGGTAGCATCGAGGGCACACGGACTCGACGCGGGGGCATCCACGTGACCACGACCCTTCCCATCTTTGGCGCCGACGGCACGCTCGCGCGCTCCCAGCCCGCCGGCGTGGGCGGCACGACCGCGATTCCGCACCCCGGCCTGCGCGAGGGCACCGCGGAGGACGCGGCGATCGAGGAAGAGGTCCGCAAGAACGTCCTGGTGACCTCCGTGGACGGGATGCTGAACTGGTCCCGCGCGCACTCGCTGTGGCCGGCCATGTTCGGCCTCGCGTGCTGCGCCATCGAGATGATCGCCACCGCCACGTCGCGCTACGACATCGCGCGGTTCGGGTCAGAGGTGTTCCGGGCGTCGCCTCGGCAGGCGGACCTGATGATCGTGGCGGGGACGGTGACCTGGAAGATGGCGCCGGTGCTGCGTCGCATCTACTTGCAGATGGCGGACCCGAAGTGGGTCATCTCCATGGGCGGATGCGCCACCATGGGCGGGCCGTTCGCCTATGCATATTCGGTGCTGCCGGGCGTGAACCTGGTCACGCCGGTGGACGTGTACGTCCCGGGCTGCCCGCCGCGGCCGGAGTCGCTGTTGCAGTCGCTGATCATGCTGCAGGAGAAGATCAAGCATCACGAGGTCACGGGGCAGCGCGTGCGTCCTGAGCCCAGCGGCGACTTCTCGCCGTTCCTGCCGGAGGGCGACCCGATCCGCCTGGAACTCGAGTCCCTCTTCCCGCCGTACCCCGGCCTGGATAACCCGGACCGCCTCTCCGGCGGCGTCCCGCTCGCCCGCCGCTAGCGCGGCCGGTTGAGGGCGCCGCGCGGCGGCCGATGACGCGCATGTCCGCCGCCTTGCCACGCACAGCCGGCCACCCTGCCCTCGTGGCGTGCCTCGCGCTGGCCGCGACGCTGCTCCTCGGGTGCGCGCAGTTGCCCTCCACGGCGCAGCCGCCGCCGACGCAGGCCCCCGGCTCGCTGCCGGGCGGCGCGCCGGTGGCGCCGGCCGGGCCGATCCTCGCCACGGTCACGGTCTGGCTGGACGAGCACGGCATCCTGCTGTGGACGCCGCGCCTCGACGCCCCGGGCGCCTACGCGTTCGAGGTGCACAACCGCGGCCGCGAGCCGCACGACTTCACG
>JBBDIC010000025.1:4486-7517 GCA_040880625.1 Dehalococcoidia bacterium
CCGGAGGCAACGCCGCCGCCCGGCGAGGACCAGACCGTGCGCGTGTACGTGGTGGACCGCGCGATCTACGTGAGCCGCGACGACGCCACCTCGGGCGAGGTCACGCTGCTCGTGCAGAACATCGGTCCGAGCGCGCACGACGTGGTCGTCGTGCGCTGGCGCGGCGACGAAGAGGCCCTGCCCGTGGACACGCAGGGAGAGGTGCTGCTGGACGGCCTGATCGTCGTCGCCCGCCTCGGGCCGATCGAGGGCGGCGCGGAGGACGCGGTGCAGGTGGAGATGGAGGACGATTACGCGTACGTCGTGTTCTCCTCGTTGCCGGGCGACTACGCCGCCGGGATGCGCGCGCAGATCACGACGCGCTGAGGTGCGCTGAGCGGCGACGGGACGCGCTCGGTTGACACGCCGGACTCGGTAGGCAGAGCATTCGCAGGCCGCATGCGCGCGACGGAGCGCGGGCGCCCGCGGCCACCCGCACCCCGAGCACGATCGAGGCCGCACGGCCTCGGACAGCATGCGAATGATGAGGAGCGTCAGCATGATCCGGAACGCCATCGAGCGGCTCGTCCGCCCGTCGCAGACCGCCTACGCCCACTGTGACCTGCCCTGCGGCGTCTACGACCCCGCGCAGGCGCGCGTGGAGGCGGAGTCCGTGAAGGCCATCCAGGAGCGCTACCAGAAGGCCGCCGACATGAAGTCCGCGCCCGAGGCCGTGGAGGACTACCGCGCGCGCTGCCTGGTCATCAAGGAGGAGCGCGCGGACCTGGTGAAGCACCACCTCTGGGTGCTCTGGACGGACTACTTCAAGCCGCCCCACCTGGAGAAGTACCCGCAACTCCACGATCTCTTCTGGAACGCCACCAAGGAGGCCGGCCTGGCGAAGAAGTCCCAGGACCCCTCGCAGGGCGACAAGTTGCTCGGCCTGATCAAGGAGATCGACACGATCTTCTGGGAGACGAAGAAGGCCTAGCGCGCCGCGCCACCCATCGAGGATGCATCGAACAGGCATCGACGGCCGGGGCTACCCCGGCCGTCCGTGCGTCCGGCTTCGTCGGGTGCGTCGTCGAGCAGCATCGAGGAACCCATGGCACGTCCCACGAACCTCGTCGCGACCGTGGCCGCCGCGCTCGCGGGCCTCGGCGGTGCGTGCGTCCTCGCGGCTGCGGTCGCACGAGGGCGCGTGATGCGCGTCGCCGTGGCCGGCACGAGCATGACCCCGGCCCTGCGCGCGGGCGACTTCCTGGTGCTGCGCAACGGGCCGCCCCTCGCCGATGACGCCTACGGCCGGATCGTCGCGGTCCGCGACCCACGCGCCTCGATGATGGGTGCGGCTCCGGGCGAGGGACGGCTGCTGCTGAAGCGCGTCGTGGGGCTGCCGGGAGAGTCGTTGCGTGTCGGCGGCGGGGTGCAGGTGAACGGGCGCGTGCTCGACGAGCCCTACGCCCACGGCGAGACGCCCTTCGAGCAGCACCGCGGCATCAACCGCCTCGAGGCGGACGAGTACTTCGTGCTGGGCGACCATCGAGGTGAGTCCACCGACAGCCGCGACTTCGGCCCCGTGCGCCGCGACGCGATCCTCGGCACGGCCGTGTACCGCTACTGGCCGCCCGGGCGGGCGGGCCGCGTCGACGTCCCGGAACGCCGCCTGCTGGGCGCGGAGCCACGGCCCGCCGGCGCTTCGCCGCTGCCCTGGCTCACGCGCGCCGACACGCCCCCCGTCCCCACCGAGGGCGGCGCGACCCCCACGCCGGACATCGAGGAACGCCGCCCGCCATCTCCAGCGCCCTGACCTCCGGCCCCCTTCCGGCCCCCTCCCTCCGCTGTGCTGGCGGGGATCTGTACGACTGCGCGGATCACCCCCATCGCCCCCTTCCCCCCTCAAGGGGAAGGGGGGATGGCAGCATCGGGCGAACCCTGATCGCGACGCGGCCGACTTGCCCCGATGATCCTCGATGCCCGGCTGCGCATGCGCCCGCGGCGAGTGGAGGACCGATGGCCGACGCCGGCGCCCGCAGCCATGCCCCAGACGGCGACCCGTTCGCGCACGCGCGCGCTCGGCTGGCCGCCCGCATCGAGCGCGAGCGGTCGCTGCGGCCGGACATCCCGCAGCTGGACGAACTGGTCGCGGAGGTCGCGGAACTGCAGCCGCTGCCGGCCGTCGCCACGCGCATCCTGCAACTGGGCGACGATCACCGTTTCTCAGCGCATGAACTCGCGACGGTGATCGCGAGCGACCAGGTGCTCACGTCGCGCCTGCTGCGGCTGGCGAACTCTGCCTACTACGGGTCCGCGCGGCGCATCGGCAGCGTCCGTGACGCCGTGGTCCTCCTGGGCTTCCGCACGGTGCACCAGGTGGCGCTGGCCGCGTGCATGATCGACACCCCTCGACGGGCGGGGAGCCTGGACTACGGCGCGTTCTGGCAGTTCTCGATCGCCACCGGGCTGCTCGCGGAGATCCTCGCGCGGGTGGACGCGCGGCACCAGGACGTGGCGTTCACGGCGGGCGTGATGCACAACATCGGCCTGCTGGCGCTGGACCAGCAGCGGCCGCGCCTGCTTGCGGAGGTGACGGCGCGCGCCCGAGCGCAGACTGAGACGCTTCACCAGGCGGAACGCGCCCTGCTGGGCTACACCGACACGGACCTGGGCGCCGCCCTCACGGAGCACTGGAACTTCCCCGCCTCGCTTTGCGAGGCGCTGCGCGAACATTCGAGGCCGCTCGACGACCCGCCGCCCGTGGACTCGCTGGCCGCGACGCTGGCGCGCGCCCGCATCTTCGCGCGCTCCTACGGCATCTCGGACGGCGTGGGCGACCGACCGGAGCGGGAGGCGGAGGTCGAGGCAGCGCCCGCCCGCGAGTGGGAGCAGGGAGCGCTGGCCGTCAGCCTGGAACTGGAGGGCGGCATGGAGCGCGTGCTGGAGCGTGCCGACGCCTTCATCGCCGCCGCGCTGGGCTAGCCCTTCCGCGTCGATCGCGGCACGCCTCGGTCGGTCGCCCTCGCCTGTATGCTTCCGCGGAGCACGCGCGGCA
>JBBDIC010000026.1:0-7483 GCA_040880625.1 Dehalococcoidia bacterium
TTCACGTTGGCGCGCACGTCGGCGGGGTGGATGCCCACCTGCGCCGCCACGGCGTGCGCCGTCTTCTCCGCGTCGCCCGTGAGCATCACCACGCGCAGACCCAGCGCGCGCAGTTGCTCGATGCCCTCCCGGGCGGAGGGGCGCACCTGGTCCGCGACGGTGATGACGCCCGCCGGGCGGCCGTCCACGGCTACCAGCAACGCCGTCTCGCCGCGGCCCTGCGCCTGGTCCGCCTCGAAGGCGAGGCGCATGCCGCCGCGCGTCGTGTCGCCCACGCCGTGGAGGGCGAGCAGGTCCGCGTTGCCGATCAGCACCTCGCGGTTCGCGCCGTCGAGGGGCACCGTCGCCTGGATGCCGCGGCCGGCGTCCTCCCGGAACGTCGCCGGCCAGTCGAGGTCGATTGCGCGGCGGGCGGCCTCGCGCACGATCGCGGCGGCGTACGGGTGTTCCGAGCCGCGCTCGGCAGATGCGACGAGGCGCATGAGTGCGGCGTCGTCCACGGGCGCGTCCGGCACGAGCGTGACGGCCACCACCTCGGGGCGCCCTTCTGTGATCGTGCCGGTCTTGTCCAGCACCACCGTGTCCACGTCCCGCGCCTGCTGGAGCGCCTCCGCGTTACGGATCAGGACGCCGGCGCGGGCGGCGCGACCCAGGCCCACCATGACCGCCGTGGGCGTCGCCAGCCCCAGGGCGCACGGGCAGGCGATGATCAGCACCGTGACGGCGTTGATGATGCCCAGCGTCAGCGCCGGCTCCGGCCCGAACAGCCACCAGCCCGCGAACGTCAGCGCCGCGATCACCAGCACCGCCGGCACGAAGACGGACGCGATGCGGTCCGCCAGCGCCTGGATCGGCGCCTTCGAGGTCTGCGCCTCCTCCACCAGCCGGATGATGCGCGCCAGCGCGGAGTCCGCACCCACCGCCGTGGCGCGCAGGCGCAGCAGGCCGTTGGTGTTCATCGTCGCGCCGAACACGGACGCGCCGGCCGTCTTCGTGACCGGCACGGACTCGCCCGTCAGCATCGACTCATCGACGGCGGACTCGCCATCGATGACCTCGCCGTCCACGGGGATCTGCTCGCTCGGCCTGACCAGCACGGTGTCGCCGGCCTGCACGGCGCGCACGGGGATCTCGAACTCCTGCTCGCCGTCGTCGCCCGTCTCGATCACTCTCGCGAGGTGGGGGCGGAGGTCGAGCAGCGCGCGCACCGCGGAGGACGTCTGGCCCTTCGCGCGCGCCTCCAGCCAGCGGCCCAGCAGCACGAGGCCGATGATGGCCGCCGACGCCTCGTAGTACGTGTGCGCCTCCGCGCCGTGGATGCCCGCCAGCAGCCCGGGCGCGAAGGTGGCCACCACCGAGTAGCCGAAGGCCGCCGAGGTGCCCACGGCGATCAGCGTGTTCATGTCGCTCACGCCGTGGCGCGCCGCCTTCCACGCGCCTCGATAGAACTGCGCGCCGGCCCAGAACTGCACCGGGGCGGTGAGGGCGAACATCAGCGGGTGCACCACGCGCAGCGGCACGTCCTGCACCCAGCCCACGGTGAAGCCCAGCAGGTCGCCGCCGTCGCGCGCGAGCATCCACGTCATCTCCAGCGCCGCCACCACCAGCGCGAACACCATGCGCGTGCGCAGCCGGCGTTCGTCCTGCCGGCGCTCGCGCTCCAGTTCGTCGCGCGCCTCGTCCTCGTCGCCGTCGCCGCCGGGCAGCACCAGGTCGTAGCCGGCGCGGTCCACCGCCGCGCGCAGCGCATCGAGGTCGAGCGCCGCGCCGGCGTCCACCGTCGCCTGCTCCGTCGCGAGGTTCACCGCAGCGTTCGAGACGCCCTCCACGCCGCCGAGGGCGCGCTCCACGCGTCGCACGCAGGAGGCGCACGTCATCCCGCGCACGCCGAAGCGCAGGCGCTCCGCCGCCGTGAGCGGCGGCATCGAGGTCGACGATGCAGAGGACGTAGGTGTCGGCGCCGTCATGGCACCCTCCGTTGCCGGTTCGCGAGCCACTACCGGTTCGCGAGCGAGTACAACTCGATCAGTTCGCCGAAGACCTGCTCCTGGCGCCCGTCCGACACCGCGTCCATCACGCAGTGGTGCAGGTGCCCGTCCAGGATGCGCGACTCCGCCTTCTCGATGCCGCGGCGCACGGCGTACATCTGCTTGAGCACGTCCACGCAGTACGTGTCGCTCTCGATCATCCGCCGCACCGCCGCCAGGTGCCCCTCGACATACGCGAGGCGCTTCAGGACATCCGCCTTGCCGTCGCTGTCCATGCTCTCCGCCTTCCGCTGCCCTACCCCTTGGACGCGAACGCAGCCTCCACCGGCTGGCCCCAGGGCATCTCCACCGTCTGCACATCGAGGGCGTACCCCTCGCCGAGGATCGAGCGCAGGCGCTCCGCCGCGCCGGGCTGCACCAGCAGGTGGTGGTCGCAGCACGCGCCGACGTCCTGCTCCGCCTTCGAGCGGTCGAAGGTGTAGTGCTCCGTGGTGCTGCCGCACGGGCAGGTGTAGGTGATCGAGGCGCCCTCGGCGGACTTCTCCACCGTGTAGGTCGGGGCGAACGCCGGCGCGACCGGAGCGGTGAAGTCGACCGACACCGGCGCGCCGCCGGCCGCTGCCTTCGCCGGGGTCGCGTCGCCCAGCGGGTACCCCTCGCCGGCGAGGGCTTCCGCGACGCGGTCCAGTACCGCCCCCTGCGCCACCTCGATGGCGAAGGACTTCGAGTCCGGGTCGCCATCGACGAACGAGGCGCCCTCCACGGCGTCGACGGTCTTCTTGATGGTGGCGATGCAGTGGTCGCAGGTGACGTCGGGCGCGAACAGGGTCATCTGTGGCATGGGTGGTCCTCCTCCGGTGGGGTCGTGCGGGTTCCATCCTACCCCCACCCGGGGGGTATGGGTCAAGGCCTGTCGTTACCCGGCCGCTTGCGGGGCGAGGCGGGGGCGGCCTTACCGTGAAGGTCCCGCGAATCCGCCCCGAAGACGAGTGCCCGTGCGGTTGCCAGCCTGGTTGAGAGTGCCCCCGCTGCCGCGCGCGATCCCACGGGCCGTACCGCGGGTGCCGCGAGTGCCCGACGCCTACACGTTCACCGAGCGCTGGCGCTTCCGGAACCGCCGCCCCACGAACCACCCGCGCACGTCCTTCCAGACGCGGGTCTGGGGCACGCGCTCCCAGCGCTGGTTCTACGTGGACGGCGTGCTGTCGGCGATCCTCGACGTGGCGGTGGTGCAGTTCCTGGCGGTCTACGCGATCGCCCTCGGCGCCACGGACGCCGAGGTGGGGATGATCTCGATCGCCACGGGCCTCGCGGGGTTCCTGGCGCTGGTGCCGGGCGCGCGCATCGCGGAACTGACGAACTCGCGGCGCTGGGTGGTGCTGGTCGGCGGTAGCGGCTCGGCGCGCCTGGTGATCTTCGCCATGGCCGCCGCCCCCAGCCTGGTGCGCAGCCCGCATGACGCCGTCTTCGTGTTGATCGTGCTGGCGTTCGTGCGGTCGTTCGTCATCAACGTGTCGCACTCGTCGTGGGTGTCGCTGCTGGCGGACATCATCCCGCTGGACCTGCGGCGCTTCTATGTCACGCAGCGCATGCTGGCGATGACCGTCGCCGGAGCGATCACGGCGCCCGTCATCGGCTTCGGCATCCGCGCGATCGGCGGCATCGGCGGCTACCAGATCGTCTTCTTCCTCTCCTTCCTGATCGGCGTCGCCGCCTGGTACGCCTACTTCCGCATCGAGGAGCCGGTCCGCCTGCCGAGGGCGGAGCGCCCTCGCGGCTCCACGCGCGGCATGCTCGGCGACCGCGCGTTCGTGCGGTACCTTGCGTCGCTGCTGATGCTCAACGCCACCACGATGATCGTGGGGCCGTTCTTCCTCGCCTACCTCGTGCGCGACCTCGGCGGGTCCGTGTCGGACGTGGGGCTGCTGGCGACGCTGGAGCAGGTGCTGGCGGTGGGCGGGCAGTTCGCGCTGGGCATGTGGGTGACGAGGTTCTCCAGCGAGCGCCTGTTCAAGTTCGCGATGTTCTTCCCGGCGCTGATCCCGCTCCTGTGGCTGTTCGCGAGCGAGCCGTGGCATGCGGCCTTCCCGTTCGCCGCGGGCGGGCTGGTCTGGGCCGTCTACAACGTGGGCACGTTCAACCTGCTGATGGAGTACGCGCCGAACGACAACATCCCGCGCTACGCCGCCGTGCAGCAGATCGTCGTGCTGTTCGCGTCGTTCGTCGGGCCGGTGGTGGGCACCGTGGTGGTCGCCACGTGGGGCATCCGCACGGCGATGTGGATCTCCGTCTTCGGGCGGTTGCTGGCGGCGCTGGTGATGTTCATTCCGCTGCGCTGGATCCCCGCCGTGCGCCTCCCCGTCCCGGCCACGGCCGACCACATCATCCCCGGCGCCGCGCCGCCCCTCGCCGATCCGGCGCTCGAGGGCTTCACCCCCATCGATGCCCCGTCCGACGCGTCGGACGCGCCGCCGGCGGATGGCTCGTAGCGAGCCCCGGCGCATAATCACCGCATAGCCGCGCGAGGCAGAGCCGAGGCGTCGCCGCTGCGATCCGAGGGCCGTGCATGACCAGCCCACCCGGCGACGACCAGCCCGACGAGCCCGCGTCCGCACCGGTCGAGCCCGGCCTGCCGCCGATCCTCGGCGGCCCGTTCGTCTCGTTGCGGGGGCGCGACTTCCGGCTGCTGTGGTTCGGGACGGTCGCCACCGGTTTCGGCCAGTGGGGCCAGCAGATCGGGCTCAACTGGCTCGTCTTCCTCCTGACCGGCTCGGCCGTGCAACTGGGCGTCGTGTCCTTCGTGGGCGGCATGCTCTCGCTTGTCCTGACGCCGTTCGCCGGCGTGCTGGCGGACCGCTACTCGCGGCGCGCGATCATCCTCGTGGCCACGGTGCTGGGCGCGGTGCAGGCCGCCGCGCTGGCGGTGGTCGTCTTCGCCGGGGTGGTGGAGGTCTGGCACGCCTACGTCTTCGCCGTGCTGGCCGCGCTGACGCAGGCGCTCAACCAGCCGGCGCGCCAGGCCTACGTGAACGACGTGGCCACGCCGGAGACGCTGCCGAACGCCATCGCGCTCAACTCCATCGCGCAGAACGCGTCGAGGATCGTGGGGCCGCCACTGGCGGGCCTGATCGCCGCGTGGAACGTGGGCGCGGCGTTCGCCTTCGTCGCCGTCGTGCGCGTGATCGCCTCCGTCCTCACGATCATGCTCTCCCACCGCGAGCAGGCGACCGCCGGCCGAGGCAACCCGCTGCGCCTCATCGGCGGCGGCTTCGCCTACCTGTTCCGGGAGGACAACCTGCGGCTGCTGCTAGTGGTCAACGCCGTCACCGCGCTCTTCGTCTATCCCTACGTCTCATTCATGCCGGTCTTCGCGGAGGAGGTCTTCGGGGGCGGCTCCGGCACCTACGGCATCCTCGTCTCGATGATCGCCGTCGGCTCGATCGTCGGCCTGCTGGGGCTCGCGTGGCTGCCGAACCTGCGGCGTCGCGGGCTGCTGATGCTGATCGGGTTCCTGGGCTACACGCTGCTGCTGGTGTTGTTCACGCAGTCGCCCACGCTGATCCTGGCCATGCTGGCGCTGGCGGTGGCGGGGCTGTTCTTCGGGGTGGCGTCCGCCCTCAACAACACGCTGTTCCAGATCCTGGTCCGCAACGACATGCGCGGCCGCGGCATGGCCGTGCTGCAGGTGGCCGGCGGCCTCTCGCCGATCGGCGCGCTCAGCATGGGCCTGCTGATCGAGGCGGTGGGCGTCCGCGCCGGCGCGGCGGTCCACATCGCCGTCGCGTTCGTGGCGATGCTGCTCGTGGTGGCGTTCGGCCGCTCGATCCGCCGGTTGTAGCGCCGCTGTCCGCGCCGTCCGCTCACCGTGAGGCGCGGGAACCCCACCCCCGCCCTCCCCCTGGATGGGGGAGGGGGTCGGAACGGATCGCGCGCCGTCCGCGCGATGGGCGCATAATGCCCTCGATCGCCGCGACGCCGCGCCGGGCTGGACCGCCCGGAGGCGCACGGACGAAGGCATGACGATGGCCGCGGTCGAGTCCTCCTCCGCGCCCCCGGCGTCGCCCCCTCGAAAGTCGGGGCCGTTCACGTCGCTCCGGAACCGGGACTTCCGCTGGCTGTGGATCAGCACGGTGTCCGCGGGGTTCGGCCAGTGGGGCCAGCAGATCGCCCTCAACTGGCTCGTGTACGTCATGACCGGATCGGCGGTGCAACTGGGCGCGGTGACGTTCGCCGGCGGGCTGATCTCGCTCTTCCTGACGCCGTTCGCCGGGCTGCTGGCGGACCGCTACTCGCGCCGCACGATCATGGTGGTGTCCATGTTCGCCGGGGCGGCGCAGGCGGCGGTGATCGCCGTCCTGGTGCTCACCGGGCTCGTGCAGGTGTGGCACGCCTACCTCTTCGCCGTCCTCGCCGCCCTCGCGCAGGCGGCGAACCAGCCCGCGAGGCAGGCCTACGTCAACGACGCCTCCACGCCGGAGACGCTGGCGAACGCGATCGCGCTCAACTCGATCGCCCAGAACGTGTCGCGCATCGTGGGGCCGCCGCTCGCGGGCATCATCGCCGTGTGGAACGTGGGTGCGGCGTTCCTCTTCGTCGCGGCCATCAAGGGCTTCGCCACGCTCGCGACGATGCTCCTGAGCGACCGCCCGCAGGCGCGGGCCACCACCACCCGCAACCCGGTCCTCCAGATCGCCGATGGCTTCGCGTACCTGCTGCGCGAGCCGCGCCTGCGCCTGCTGCTCCTGATCAACGCCGCCCCGGCGCTGTTGATCTACCCGTACATGTCGTTCATGCCGATCTTCGCGGAGGAGGTCTTCGACGCGGACTGGGCGTACGGCTGGCTCGTGGCGATGATCGCCGTCGGATCGGTGGTGGGGCTGTTCGCGCTCGCGTGGGTGGGGGACATCCGGCGCAAGCCGCAGATCATGCTCGCCTGCTTCATGGCGTACCTCGTGCTCGTCGTCGCGTTCACGCGCGTGGACCTGCTGGCGGCGGGCCTGGCGATCCTGATCGTGGCCGGCGTGTTCCACGGGGTGGCGCTGGCGCTCAACAACACGGTCTTCCAGACGGAGGTGCGCGCGGACATGCGCGGTCGAGGGCTGGCCGCGTGGCAGATCGGCTTCGGCCTCATGCCCCTCGGCGGTCTGCCCATGGGGCTGATGGTGGACCGCTTCGGCATCCAGGACGGCGTGGCGCTGGAGATGCTGCTGTGCATCGTGATCTTCGCCGGCATCGTGATCTTCGGGCGCTCGCTCACGCGCTCTGAGTGACCGGGGGGGGGCGCTGGCGGGCGACGCCGGGAGCGCGTTGACCCTCGTGGAGCGCGGTTCCTATACTGACAGATGCCCCGCGCGGCCTCTGCGCCGCGCGGTGTTTCTTGTGGCGGCCGGCTCAACCGACCATGCCCGAGCGGCGCAATGCCCGAGTGGCGCAATGGCAGCGCAGCCGATTTGTAATCGGAAGGTTGGTGGGTTCGAATCCCCTCTCGGGCTCCA
>JBBDIC010000027.1:0-7457 GCA_040880625.1 Dehalococcoidia bacterium
CGTGATATCGTCCGCGCGATCCGGTTCGCCACGCCAACGGAGGTCCCCGCATGGCCGAGTACCAGAACATCCTGTACGAGACGGACGGCCGGCTCGCGTACATCACGCTCAACCGTCCCGAGAAACTCAACGCCCTCTCCAACGACCTCCGCGGCGAGGTCTTTCACGCCATGAAAGAGGCCGAGGCGGACCGTGCCGTGGGCGTGATCGTGCTGCGCGGCGCCGGCCGCTCGTTCTGCTCCGGCTACGACCTCACGCCCTCGCGCGAGGCGGCGGAGGACTCGGCGTTCGTCCATCCTCGGTCGCGCATGCCGGACACGGGCACCACGCACCCGGCGCACTACGACTGGTCGCGCCACGTGCTCATGGCCAACTGGGCGATCTGGGAACTGGCGAAGCCGGTCGTCGCACAGATCCACGGCTACTGCCTCGCCGGCGGTACGGAACTCGCCTCCTTCTGCGACTTCCGCATCGTGGCGGAGGACGCGCAGGTCGGCTATCCGCCCGTGCGCGCGATGGGCACCATGGACATCATGTGGGCGCCGTGGCACCTGCCGATGACGAAGGCGCGCGAGTTCGCCTACGTGGGCGACTCCTTCTCCGGCCGCGAGATGGCTGACCTCGGCTGGGCCACGTACGCCGTGGCGCGCGACCAGCTGGAGGACTTCACGGAGCGCTTCGCACGCCGCATGGCCCAGATCGACAACGACATGCTCATGTACTCCAAGCGCTCCGTGAACCGCCAGTACGAGGCGATGGGCATCCGCACCGGCCTCATGTCGGGCACGGACGTGGAGGCCATGTCCAAGCACCGCCCCGCCGCCGACGAGTGGCGCACGCGCGTCACACGCGACGGCCTGAAGTCCGCCCTCGAGTGGCGCGACGGCCCCTTCCGTGACTTCCGAGGCGCGCGCGAGTCCGCCCCGGCGGAGCGGCCCCTCGCCGGCGACGGCGCCACGGCCGGCGGCCGTCCCTCCGGCGCCTACGACTAGCCGCGGCCCGCGACGGACATCAACGTCCGCACATCAGGGTCCTGACATCGAGGTCCATGCGTTGCGATCGCCCGCCCTCCTGCTCGCGCTCGCGCCACTCGCCGCGCTGATGCTGGTCGCGTGCGGCGGCGACGGCACCGGCGACGCCGGCCTCGACGCCGTGATCGAGGCGGTCGAGTCAGACGACCCCGCGGCCGTCGAGGAGTTCGCGCGCACGGCGGCTGTGCCGTGCACGCACCAACTCGGCCAGGGCGGCCCGCCCAAGTGCCCGGGCGACCGGCCGGACGGCACCGAGATCGACGTCTTCGAGCACCACGCCTGTCACGTCGAATGGCGCCGCCACGACGGCGTGGAGCGCCTGCTCCAGGACCTCCTCGGCGCCGCGGACTACACGCTGTACGCCGCCTTCGAGACGTCGGCGGACTACCCCGCCCCGCGCGAATCGATCGGCCTCGCGCCCTCGGCCAGCCGCCGCCTCGTCGCGGTCTTCCGGGACACCTCGAACCCCGCGATCGGCGCCGGCCTCGCCCTCGTCGTCGCAGAGGACGGCGCGATCGTCGCCACCCGCCGCACCTGCGGCGCCGGCCAGGCGGCCGCCGCCCTCGTCCCGGACGCCCAACCCGACTTCCTCGTCGCACCGAGGGATTGAGACGAGAACGGCCGTGAGCCCCCTCCGCTCATGCGGAGCACGTCGAAGGACGGGCGCGCCTACCTCGATGCCCGGCCCGCGCTCCCGGCTCGCCCCAACCCGCTCCCGAAACCTACACTGGCGATTCGCCCGCACGGAGGAACCGCATGTCCCTCATTCGAGCCCAACTCGTCGGCGCCACCGGATACGGCGGGCTCGGCATCCTCGAACTGCTGTTGCAGCACCCGAACTTCGAGGTCGCCCAACTGATCGCGCGCGACGACGCCGGCAAGCGCATCGACGAGGTCTACCCGCACCTCGCCGGCCGCTGCGACATAGTCGTGCAGGCGCCGGACGCAACCGCCATCGGCGAGGACTGTGACGTCGTGATCTTCGCGACGCCGGACCGCGTCTCGCAGCAGTACGCCACCGCCCTCGCCGAGCACGGCGTGCGCTTCATCGACTACTCAGGCGATTTCCGCTTCACGAGCAGCGAGGACTACGCGCGCTACGCCGACCGTCACCCCTCGATCAGCGACGGCACGCACCAGGCGGCCGGGCTGCTGGGGCGCAACGCTTACGGCATCTCGGAACTGCACACGGACGCCATCGCCGCCGCGCCGGTCGTCGGCAACCCGGGCTGCTTCGCGGTGGGCATCATCCTCGGCCTCGCGCCGCTGTTCGCGGACGGCCTCGTGGAGGGCGGCACGGTGCAGGTGGACGGCCTGACCGGTTCGAGCGGCGCCGGGAAGAAGCCCGCCGCGCTCCAGCACTTCTCCCACCTCAACGACAACGTGATCCCCTACCGCGTCCTCAACCACCAGCACACCGTGGAAGCGGAGATGACGCTGGGCCGCCTCGGCAAGGCGAGCGGCGCGACCGTCGACTTCATCCCGCACCTGCTCGGGACGACGCGCGGCATCCTGAACACGATGCACCTGACGCTGACCCGCACCGCCACGCGGGACGACTTGCTGGACTGCGCGCGCGCGTTCTTCGCCGGCCACCCCTTCGTCCGCGTCCTCGACACCCCGCCCACACTGAAGGGCACGCTCGGGTCGAACTACATCGACCTGTCCGTGTTCGTCGCGGAGGGCGGACGGCGGGCCGTGGTGATGTCCTCCATCGACAACCTGATGAAGGGCCAGAGCGGTTCCGCGATGCAGAACCTCAACCTCATGTTCGGCCTCCCCCAGACCGCCGGCCTCGACCGCGGCCCCCTCTACCCCTAGCGGGACATCCCCGCGCGGGGCATCGAGGTACGCCCGGCTCCCCCTTCGACAGGCTCAGGGTGAGCGGATCGAGGTGGCCCGACCGGAACTGGCCCCGTGACGTCCGCGGGCTACTCGCGGCCGATGGTGAGGACGGAGCGGGAGACCTCGCCGTTGCGGAGGGCGTCGAAGGCCTCGTTGATCTGGTCCAGCGGGTAGCGGCGCGAGACGAGGCCGTCGAGGTTCAACTTGCCCTGGCGGTAGAGGCTGAGGATGCGCGGCATGTCCGTGTGGAAGCGGGCGGAGCCGTAGAAGGAGCCCTTCAGGGTCTTCTCCTGCATCCAGATCATGCCGGAGACGGAGATCTGCTCCATCGGCGGCACCATGCCCACGACCACGGCGGTGCCGCCGCGGCCGACCATCTCGTAGGCCTGCTCGGAGGTGGCCTTCAGGCCGATGGCCTCGAAGGCGTAGTCCACGCCGCCGCCAGTGAGTTCGCGCACCTTCTTCACGGCGTCCTCATCGCCTGCGTTCACGGTGTCCGTGGCGCCGAACTCCTTCGCCGTGGCGAGTTTGTGCTCCACCATGTCCACCGCGATGATGCGCGACGCGCCGGCGAGGCGCGCCGACTGGATGATGTTGAGCCCCACGCCGCCCGCGCCGATGACGGCCACGGTGGTGCCCGGCTCCACGCCGGCCGTGTTCACCACCGCGCCGTAGCCCGTGGTCACGGAGCAGCCGACGAGCGCCGCGATGTCCATCGGCACGTCGTCCGGGACCTTCACCAGGCCCACGGCCGGGGTGATCGAGTACTCCGCGAACCCGCCCACGTTCGTCATGGCGGTCACGGGCGTGCCGTCCTCGCGGGTGCGGGCGGGCTGATCCTGCGGGCGCGTAGTGGAAGGCGTCTGGCACAACGAGGGCCGGCCGGAGTCGCAGTAGCCGCAGTGCCCGCACGGCTGGACGAAGCCCAGGATCACGCGGTCGCCGGGCTTCACCATGGTGACGCCGTCGCCCACGCGCTCCACCACGCCGGCCACCTCGTGGCCCAGGATCTGCGGATAGCGTCCGGGATAGATGCCGTCGATGAAGTGCAGGTCGGAGTGGCAGACGCCGGCCGCCATCACCTTCACCAGCGCCTCGCCGGCCAGTGGTTCGTCGATCTTGATGTCTTCCAGCGTCATCGGCGTGCGCGCCGCGTTGAGGACTGCTGCCTTCATGTCTGTGCCTCCCCCGTCGTTCGAGATACGTACAACCTGTACGTGATCGCGCGCATCGTACATCACGCGCGATGGGACGGGGTGGCGTGCCGCCCGCGCGACCGGGCTGCGGAACGCGCGGACATCGAGGTGTGGCGTGGGGCTCGCTCGACTCCGCGGATCACCCCCATCCCCGCCTTCCCCCCTCAAGGGGGAAGGGGCCGGAGTCGGAGGGGAGGTGGAGCGCGCCCGGCGCGCCCTCGGCGTCCGCCCGGGGCTCGATCTACAACTCCGGCGTGCGCGCGCTGCGCACCTCGACGCCGGCGAGGGCCTCGAGGGCCTGGACGAGCGCCTGTGTACCGGCGTCGCCGCCGGCCTGGCGCTCCGCGGCGCGCAGCAACTGGTGCGCGAGTGCCGTGCCGGCAAGCGGCAGGTCGAGTTCGTCCGCGGCCTCCAGCGCCAGGCGCAGGTCCTTCTGCTGCAACGAGACCTTGAAGCCGGGCGCGAAGTCGCGCGCCACGATCTTCGGGCCGAGGTTGGAGATCTGCCACGACCCGGCGGCGCCGCCGGCGATCGCCTCGAGCATCGTCGCGGGGTCCACGCCCGAGCGCTGGCAGAAGACGAGCGCCTCCGCCATCGCGAGGTTGTTGAGGACGACCGCGATCTGGTTGCACAGTTTCACGGTCTGACCGGCCCCCACCGGCCCGCAGTGCGTGATGCGCTTGCCCATCGCCTCCAGCACCGGGCGCACACGGTCGAGGTCGGCCGCCTCGCCGCCGCACATGATCGAGAGAGTCCCGCCGATCGCGCCCTGCTCGCCGCCGGAGACCGGCGCGTCGACGAGCGCCACGTCCTGCAGCGCCAGCCGCTCCGCGAGCATGCGCGTGACGGCGGGCGCGATGGTCGACATGTCGACCACTACCGAGCCGGACCGCACGCCCTCGATGACGCCGGGGACGCCCTCCGTCCCGAGGATCACGTCCTCCACGTCCTGGGACGCCGTGACGCAGGTCACGATCACGGTGGAGCGGGCGGCCACGTCCGCGGGCGAGTCCGCGCGCTCTGCGCCCACCTCGACGAGCGCGTCCACGCGGGAGGCGGTGCGGTTGTAGGCGACGAGCGGGAACCCGGCGGCGAGGAGGTTCTTCGCCATGGGCGTGCCCATGATGCCCAGGCCGATGAAGCCGACCGTCTCGCGCGCGCCGCCCGATGTCGAGCCGCCCTGCGTCGTGCCGTCCGGAGTCGCGTTGCTCGTCATCGTCGTACCCTTCGCCTCACCTGACGTTCGCCACCGACGATACCGAGGCGCGGCGCGCCTCGCTCGATCTCCCGAAGGCGCTGCCCCGTGCGGATGCGACGGATCACCGAGGACCAGGAACTCACCACGTCCAAGCGGGCGCTGTTCCGGCGCGCCGCCGGGCTGTTCCGGCCGTACCGGGCGGCGATCGTGCTACTGGTGCTGCTGCTGACGGTCACGAGCACGCTGGACCTGGTGGCGATCCGCATCTTCGGCTCGATGGTGGACGAGATGACGGGCGGCACCACGGGCGCGCTGGACGTGCTGGTGGCGATCTTCGCCGCGATCGTGGTGTCCTCCGCGCTGCTCCAGGTGGGGCAGTCCTACGTGAACCAGGTCATCGGCCAGGGCGTCATGGTGCGGCTGCGCTCGGACCTGCACGCGCACCTCCAGCGGCTGCCGGTGCGGTTCTTCACGCAGACACGCACCGGCGAGATCCTGTCGCGCGTGTCCACGGACGTGAACGCCGTGCAGCAGTCCGTGACCGGCACCTTCACGGAGTTCCTCTCCAGCGCCCTGACGCTAGCGGTCGCCTTCGTGCTGATGTTCCAGTTGAACTGGCAACTGGCGCTGGGGACGCTGGTGCTGCTGCCGCTGTGGGTCTACCCCACCATGCGCGTCGGCCGGCGCATGGGCGTCCTGATGCGCCAGTGGCACGAGGAGTCCGCACGGATGACCTCGCAACTGGAGGAGACGCTCTCCGTCTCCGGCTCCATGCTGGTGAAGACCTTCGGCCGCCAGGACCACGAGAGCGCGCGCTTCGAGGGCTCCAACCAGTCGCTGCGACGCCTGGCGATCAGCCGCATGATGGCCGGCCGCTGGTTCAACATGGGCACGGGCCTGTTCGGCGCGGTGATCCCGGGCGTCGTCTACTGGTACGGCGGTCGCGCGGTCCTCGGCGGCGAGGCGCTCACGCCGGGCGACGTCGTCGCGTTCGCCATGCTCACGCAGCGCGTGTTCGGGCCGTTTGCGAGCATCGCGCGCCTCAACACCACGCTGCTCTCCTCCGCCGCGCTGTTCGACCGCATCTTCGAGTACCTGGACCTGCCCGTGGAGGTCGAGGAACGCCCCGACCCCGTCACGCTGTCCGCCCCACGCGGCGCGCTGTCGTTCCAGGACGTGCGCTTCGCCTACACCGCCGGCGGACGGAACGCCCTGGACGGCGTGTCATTCGAGGCGCCTCCGGGGACGATGGTCGCCCTCGTGGGGCCGTCCGGGGCAGGGAAGACGACCGTGACGTACCTGCTCCAGCGCTTCTACGACCCGCAGGGCGGCACGGTCCGCATCGACGGCCACGACCTGCGCGACCTGTCGCTCTCCTCCGTGAGCGCGACGGTGGGCGCGGTGATGCAGGAGACGTACCTCTTCCACGCCTCGCTCGCCGACAACGTCCGCTACGGCCGCCTGGACGCGCGCGACGACGAGGTGCTGGACGCCGCCCGCGCCGCCGGCCTCGCCACGCTCATCGAGCGCCTGCCGGACGGCCTCGAGACCGTCGTGGGCGAGCGCGGGTTCCGCCTGTCGGGTGGCGAGAAGCAGCGCGTGGCGATCGCGCGGGCGATCCTGAAGGACCCGCCGATCATGGTGCTGGACGAGGCCACGTCGTCGCTGGACTCGCGCCTGGAGCGCGAGATCCGCGAAGCGACGGCGGTGCTGGCGCGCGGCCGCACCACGGTGGTGATCGCGCACCGCCTGTCCACGGTGGTGGCGGCGGACCTCATCCTGGTGCTCGATCACGGCCAGATCGTCGAGCGCGGCCGCCACCACGACCTGCTCGCGCGGGAGGGCCTCTACGCCTCGCTGTACCACGAGCAGTTCACGGATCACGGCGGCGATGGCGGCGCCGGCGACCCCGGGGACGAGGCGTTCGCGCGTGGGGTTGCCGACGCCTGAAACAATGGCCGTCCAGAGCGGATGCGAGCCCCGCAGCGGGCGACCGAAAGGAACCCCACCATGCGCGTGCTCCGAGTCTTCGTCATCTTCGCCGTCCTCGTCGGCGTCGTGCTGAAAGCGCTCCAATCGCTGGGCGTCATCGGCAGCGGCGAGTGCAGCCCCGGCTGCGAGTGCTCGCAGGGCCAGATGGACTGCACCTGCGGCCACAGGACGTGCCTCGCGCCAGCGGTGACTTAG
>JBBDIC010000028.1:0-582 GCA_040880625.1 Dehalococcoidia bacterium
CGCGATCAGGTGGCGTGCGTCTGTCAGTTCGTAGATGCCGGAGCCCGAGGTCACCGCGAGCCAGAGTTCGCGGTCCGGGTGCTCCAGCGGCTGCACCAGCACCTCGATCTCCTCCAGCGCCGCCGCCGGCGCAGGTGTTGCGAGGCCGGCCGTCAGTCCGCTCAGCAGCAGGCTCCGCAGCCGCACGGCCGGGTCCACCTCGGGCGTCGGGCTGGGCGTCGCCGTCGGTTCGGCGCCCGGCGATGTCGAGGCGGGCGCGGTCGCGGTGGGCGTCGGCGTCACCTCGAGGCCGGCGGTGCCGGACTGCGTCACCGTGGGCGTGAACAGCGTCTCCTCGCCGTTGCACGCGGCGAACAGCAGCACAGCCGCCGCCACGCCCGAGAGCATGACGGCCCGCCGAGGTAGATGCTGAAGACGCGGAAGCCGCGTGGAGTGAGTGATCACAGAAGATCTATGGTGAGGCGCGCCCGCTTAGACGCCAGAGGCGTCATCACGGAGCGGATGAAGGCCACCGAGCCTCCGCCCGCCTCTGACCCCCTCCCCCTTCACGGGGGAGGGTTGGGGTGGGGGTGCGGGGCGCGC
>JBBDIC010000028.1:592-6155 GCA_040880625.1 Dehalococcoidia bacterium
GACCCCCCCCCCGTCCTACCTCGATCACCCGGCCTAGTGCGTCAGCGCCTCGCGCTGATCCGCGCTCAGGGGCGGCATCGAGTGGAGTTCGCGCAGGCGGTCGATGCGGTCCGCGAGCGGCGGGTGCGTGGCCCACATGCTGCTCGCGCGGTCCTCGAACTTCTTGATCGGGTTGATGAAGTAGAGGTGCTGCGTCGAGCGGTTGGCCACCTCCAGCACCTCGCGGTCGGCGCCGATCTTCCACAGCGCCTGCTCCAGGCCCACGGGGTTGCGCGTCAGTTCCACCGCCGTCGCGTCCGCCAGGTACTCGCGCTGGCGGCTCACGGACAACTGCACGAGGCGTGCCGCGATCGGCGCGACGATCGCCAGCACCACCGCCAGCACGATCATCACAATTTGCAGCACCCCGCCTCCGCCACCACCTCGACGCCCGCCGCGGCCGCCACCGAAGAAGATCGTGTAGCGCAGGAAGATGTCCGCGATCAGCGCCACGCCGCCGACCAGCACGCCCACGAGCAGCATGAAGCGGATGTCCAGGTTGCGGACGTGGCCCAGTTCGTGCGCGATCACGCCCTGCAGTTCCTCGCGGTCCAGTTTTTCCAGCAGGCCGGTCGTCACGGCGATCGAGGCGTGCTCCGGGTTGCGGCCCGTCGCGAACGCGTTGGGCGCAGTGTCATCGATGATGTGGACCTTCGGCATCGGGATGTTGGAGGCGAGCGACATCTCGCGCACCACATTCATCAGCACCGGGTGCGACTCCTGCGTGACCGGCTTCGCCTGCGACGCCGCGAGCACCATGCGGTCGCCGGCGAAGTAGGAGCCCGACCCCAGCAGCGCCGCGATCACCACCGCGACCACGGTGAAGCCGAGGCCCCCGAACGGGTCCCCCGTGGTCCCGAACCCCGCCGCGAACCCGAACGCGCCCAGGATCAGGCCCACGCCGACCAGCAGCAGGATCGACTTGCGCCGGTTGGACCGCTGCTGCGAGAAGAAGGTGGTGCTGGCTGACATCGATGGCTGTCCGGGCGGCAAGCGCTACCGGAGCCGCACCTCCGGGACCTGCTGCGCCTCGGGCTCCGCCTCGAAGAACTCGCGCGGGTCGAAGCCGAACATGCCGGCGATGAAGACCGCGGGGACCGTGGCGATGGAGGTGTTGTACTCGCGCACGCTGGTGTTGTAGTGCTGCCGCGAGAACGAGATCTGGTTCTCGGTGGTGCTCAGTTCCTCCTGCAGCGACAGCACGTTCTGGCTGGCCTTCAGGTCCGGGTAGTTCTCCATCACCGCGAACAGCGAGCGCAGCGTGCCGGTCAGCGCGTTCTCCGCCTGCGCCTGGTCGGCCGGCCCTCGGGCGCCTGCGGCCACGGCGTCCGCGCGCGCCTGCGTCACCTGCGTGAGCGTCTCCTGCTCGAACTCCATGTAGCCGCGGACGGCGTTGACGAGGTTCGGGATCAGGTCGTGGCGGCGCTTCAGTTGCACATCGATCTGTGACCACGCCTCGTCCACCCGCAGGCGGCGCTGCACGAGCCCGTTGTAGAGCCCCACGACGAACAGGGCGATCAGCACCAGGACGCCCAGCACCACCAGCAGCACGATGAATTCCATCCGAGCCTCCGCACCACGGGCGCTCACGCCCGAGAACCGATAGAGGATAACCCGTCACGCGTTTGGACGCCTGAACGCGCGCGCTATCCGTCGCGGAGGATGGGGATCGCAGGCCCATCATCTCCGCCGTAGGGGCGCAGCGCGCTGCGCCCTCTCCTGGTCGCCGGAGGGCGCAGCACGCTGCGCCCCTACGAGGAGAAGGTCGGAGGGAGAGACGCCCGGCCGCGGGTCACTCGAAGTGGCGGGTCTCGGTGTCGAAGCGGGCGCCTACGTCGTCGCCGACGGGGTCGCTGACGCGGCGGAAGGCGGCCACCATCTCCCGGGCCGCCTCGGTGAGTTGGGACTGGCCACCGGCGGCGCCGCCGGAGCCGGAATCGAGGAGCGGCACGCCCGCCGCGTCCTCCATCTCGCGCAGTTTCTTCCACGCCGTGCGGTACGGCAGGCGCAGCGCCTCCGCGGCCGCGGCCACCGAGCCGTGGGCCTCCACGGCCTCGAGCAGCCGGGCGCGATAGTCGCTCATCAGCACCACCCCGTCGCGCTCCACCCACACCTTGGACCGCGCGACCACGCGCGCGTCCGGCTCACCGCCGCGGGGCGGCGGCGTCGACGACGGCGGCGGTACGGGCGGCTCTGGCTGGTCTGGGGGCATCGACAGTGCGTCCGGGGCTGGCTACCGTCATGCACGCACGTGCAAGACGCGGGCATCGAGGAGGCGCGGCTCATCGTGAAGCAACTCGCCGCTGCGCTCATCCTAGTCGCTCTCGTCGCCTCGGTTGGCGCGCTCGCCACGGCCTGCGGCACCGACGCTGACCGCGACCTGCTTCTCGCGACCACCACCAGCACGGAGGACAGCGGCCTGCTGGACGTCCTGCTGCCGATGTTCGAGGACGAGACGGGCTACGACGTGAAGCCGATCGCCGTCGGCTCCGGCGCGGCGCTGGCCATGGCCCGGCGCGGCGACGTGGACGTCCTGCTGGTGCACGACCCGGACGCCGAGGAGGACTTCGTCGCGGACGGCTTCGGCATCCACCGCACGCGCGTCATGTACAACGACTTCGTCCTCGTGGGCCCGCCCGCCGACCCCGCGGGCATCGAGGGCGTGACGGGCATCGCGCAGGCGATGCGCGCGGTCGCCGCCGCCGGCGGGCCGTTCTTCAGCCGCGGCGACGGCTCCGGCACGCACGCCACGGAGCGCGCGCTGTGGGCCGCGGCCGGCCTCGACGTCCCGGCGGGCGAGGGGTGGTACGCCGAGACGGGGCAGGGCATGGGCGCCACGCTGACGATCGCGGGCGAGTCGCAGGGGTACGCGCTGACCGACCGCGCGACGTGGCTCGCCGCCGTCGACCCGGACGTGCTGGCCGTCCTCGCGGAGGGGGACGAGCGGCTGTTCAACGTCTACCACGTCATCGTCGTGGACCCGGACGCGTTCCCCAGCATCGATCTGAACACGGCCGGCGCGCAGGCGTTCCGCGACTTCCTCGTGGGTGACGCGGCGCAGGAGGCGATCGCTACGTTCGGCTTGGAGGCGTACGGCATGCCGCTGTTCGTGCCGCATCCGCCGGACGCGGCGGCGGAGGACTAGACGCGTGGACCTGATCGTCGAGGCGGTGCAGGAGGCGTGGCGGCTGCTGCGCACCGGCGACAACGCGATCTACGAGATCACGCTCCGCACGGCGGTGATCACCGGCTTCTCCACGCTCGTCGCGGCGCTGATCGGCCTGCCGCTCGGCCTGTGGGTGGCACTCGGGAGGTTTCCGGGGCAGCGGGCGTTCGTGTCGCTGGCGAACGCGGGGACGGGCATGCCGCCGGTGGTCGCCGGCCTCGTGGTGGCAATGCTGCTGTGGCGTTCCGGGCCGCTCGGCGCCCTCGGCCTGATCTACACGCCGTACGCGATCGTGGTGGCGCAGGCGCTGATCGCCACGCCGATCATCGTGGCCGTCACCGCCGGCGCGGTGATGGCGCTGCCGCCCACGCTGCACCTGCAGATCCGCGCGATGGGCGCCGGCAGCACGCGCACGCTCTGGCTCGTGGCCCGCGAGGCGCGCCTGCCGATCCTGGTCGCCGTCATGGCCGGCTTCGGCTCCGTGGTGTCCGAGGTCGGCGCATCGATGATGGTGGGCGGCAATCTCTCCGGCGAGACGCGCGTCCTCACCACGGCCGCGGTGCTCGAGGTGTCCCAGGGCAACTTCGGCACGGCGCTCGCGCTCGGCTTCATCCTGCTCGCGATGATCGTCGCCGTCGCCGCGATCCTCACGGGCGTCCAGTACCGGGCGCGACGTCGATGACCGCCGCGCTCGCCCTCCGCAACCTGCGCGTCCGTCGAGGCCGGCGCAATGTCCTGAACGTCACCGCGCTCGATGTCGCGCCCGGCGAGACGGTGGCCGTGCTGGGGCCGAACGGCGCGGGCAAGTCCACGCTGCTGCTGGCGGCGGCGCTCCTCATCCCGGCGTCGGGCGACATCGCCGTCTTCGGCGAGCCTGCCGGCCGGGGGCGGGGCGTGCGGCTGCGGCGCATGACCTCCACCGTTTTCCAGGACGCCGGCCTGCTGGACATGTCCGCGCGCCGCAACATCGAGCAGGCGCTGGCGATCCACAGCGTGCCTCGAGGTGAGCGCGCCGAGCGCGCCCGCTACTGGCTCGACCGCCTCGGCGTGAGCGCGCGCGCCGAGGCGCGGCCGCACCAGTTGTCCGGCGGCGAGGCGCAGCGCGTGAGCATCGCCCGCGCGCTGGCCGTGACCCCGCGCTTCCTGTTCCTGGACGAGCCGTTCTCCGGCCTGGACTTCGCCACGCGCGCGCGCATGGTGGGCGAGATGCGCGCGCTGCTGCTGGAGACCGGCGTCGCCGCGCTCCTCGCCACCCACGACCACGCCGAGGCCGCCGTCCTCGCCGACCGCGTCGTCGTCCTCGTCGACGGCCGCGTTGCCCAGGAGGGCGCGACGGCGGAGGTCCTGCGCCGCCCCGCCACCGCCGAGGTCGCGCGCTTCCTCGGGTTCTCCGTGCTCGACTGGCAGGCGGCGACCGCGCTCGGCCTCGGCCGGGAGGGCCCGGCGGGCGGCGGCCAGGCCGTCGCGGTCCCGCCGGGGGCCGTCGCGCTGCTCGACGCCGGCGACGATGAGAGCGCGGACGCCCTCGATGCGCGCGTCGTCGCGGTGGAGGGCGCGGCCGGGGGCGTGCGGCTAGCGCTGGACGTGGCCGGCGCGGCGCTGGCGGCGGAGGTGGGCCTCGAGGCGCTGCACGTGGCGCGTTGGGCGCCGGGCGATCGGGTGCGTGTGCGCGTCGATCCCGCGCGGGTGGTGTGGCTGTGAGGGCGCGCCTCGCTATCCTCGGCACGCAGGATGGGACGCCCTCATGACCGCGAGCCACGGCCCGGACGACGCCGGCGACGAGATCCGCAAGGAAGGCCCGGTGGAGCAGCCGCCGGTGAAGTGGCAGGGGCTGTTCCCCAAGAAGCACCCGCTGGTCGTCGTGAACACCGGCGACGGCAAGGGCAAGACCACGGCCGCCCTCGGCGTCACCATGCGCGCGTGGGGCCGCGGCTGGAAGATCTGCTGGTTGCAGTTCATCAAGAAGAAGAACTCCCACTACGGCGAGACCTACGCCGCCGAACGCATGGGCATCGAGATGCACGCCCTCGGCGACGGCTTCACGTGGCTCTCGGAGGACATCGAGCACGACATCGCGCTGGCGAAGGAGGCGTGGGACCTGGCGCGCGAGAAGATCATGTCGGAACAGTTCGACCTGGTCGTTCTGGACGAGATCACCTACCCCATCACCTACAAGTGGCTGGACGTGGACCTGGTGCTGGACACGCTGCGAGGGCGACCGAAGGACGTGGACATCATCATCACCGGCCGCGACGCCCACCCCGCGCTGGTCGAGTTCGCCGACACCGTCACCGAGATGACCGAGGTGAAGCACGTCTTCCAGACCGGCGTGAAGGCCCAGCCCGGGATCGACTACTA
>JBBDIC010000028.1:6255-7452 GCA_040880625.1 Dehalococcoidia bacterium
CGCTGGCTGGACGACCAGCACTTCGCGGACCTGCTGGCGCTGAGCCAGTTCCTCCCCGGCCCGGCCAGCAGCCAGGCGGGCATCGCGATCGGCACGCTGCGGGCGGGCTACCTCGGCGGGTTCATGGCGTGGCTGGGGTTCACGTTGCCGTCTGCCGTGGCGCTGGTTGTCTTCGCGACGCTGATCTCGGGGATGGACGTGGCGGACGCGGGCTGGCTGCACGGCCTGAAGATCGCCGCCGTCGCCGTGGTCACCCAGGCCGTCTGGGCCATGGCGCGCACCCTCGCTCCCGACCGCGAGCGCGCGACGATCGCCATCGCGGCCGCGGCGCTCATCCTCGTGCTGTCCACGCCGGTCACGCAGGTGCTCGCGATCGTCCTCGGCGGCCTCGTCGGATGGAGGCTGTACCGCGACCAGGGCACCGGCGCGAACGTCTCGCAGTCGCGCGGATCGCGTCGCGCTGGCGTCGCGTGGCTCGTCGCCTTCCTCGCGCTGCTCCTCCTGCTCCCCGCCGTCCGAGGCGCGGTCGAATCGCAGGCGCTCGACGTGGTCGATGCCTTCTACCGCACCGGCTCGCTCGTCTTCGGCGGCGGCCACGTGGTGCTCCCCCTGATCGAGGCGGAGGTGGTGCCGCCGGGCTGGATCGCGGAGGACCGCTTCATCGCCGGATACGGCGCGGCGCAGGCCGTGCCCGGTCCGCTGTTCTCGTTCGCGGCCTACCTCGGCGCCGCGTTCGGGGTGGCGCCCAACGGGCCGGCGGGCGCGGCGCTGGCGCTCGGCGCCGTGTTCGCACCGTCGTTCCTCCTGGTGTGGGGCGCCCTGCCGTTCTGGGACCGCCTGCGCGGCATCTCCGCTGTCCAGGCCGCCCTCCGCGGCATCGGCGCGGCCGTCGTCGGCATCCTCGCCGCTGCGCTCTACGACCCCGTCTGGACGAACGCCATCTTCGAGGCGCGCGACCTGGCGCTCGCCCTCGTCGCCTTCGGCCTGCTCGTCGCCTGGCGCGTCCCCCCGTGGGCCGTCGTCCTCTTCGCCGCCGCCGGCGGCGAGTTCCTCGCCCGCGTGTGACGCGCGAGGAATGAGTGTGCTCCCGGGACGCCCCTCCCCCTCCGACCTTCCGACCCCCTCCCCCTTGAGGGGGGAGGGTTGGGGTGGGGGTGCGCGGCGCGCAGCGCCGCCTCGCGGCCCCGGGCGGATTCG
>JBBDIC010000029.1:0-7431 GCA_040880625.1 Dehalococcoidia bacterium
TGGTGGTGGGTGAGCGCCCCTCCGCCTCCGGCCCCTTCCCCCTTGTGGGGGTATGGGGGGGTGGGGGGGGCGCGGCGCTTCGCGCCGCCTCTGCCCGGGGACTGCCGCCGCCTCTACCCCAGCAGCGCGTCCACCTGGCCGGCGAGGTCCACGTCCTTCTGGGTGATGCCGCCGGCGTCGTGGGTGGAGAGCGAGAGCGTCACCTTGTTGTAAACGCTCTGCACCTCCGCGTGGTGGTCCGCCTTCTCCTGTAGGATGGCGGCGCGGGCGAGGAAGCCGAACGCCTCCACGAAGTCGCCGAACTCGAAGTCGCGGACGATCTGGTCGCCGTCGCGGCGCCAGCCGTCCAGCGTGCGGAGTGCGTCTGCGATCGCGTCGTCGTTGAGCCGGTCGCGTGCGGCCATGGCTGGCCTCCCATCGATGCTGCGCTTCGAGCGTAGCCGACCGGTTGCGGCGCGGTGAGGGCGGCTCGAAACTGGAGGGCGAGCCGCCGCCGGAAGGACCCGCCCCCATGCCCTCCATCCTCGAGACGTACGAAGCGATGCACGCGAAGTCCCGCGGCATGGCGGCGAAGGCCGCGCAGGTGTTCCCCTCCGGCGTCACGCACGATGCCCGCGCGTTCCATCCGTTCCCGATCTACGTGGAGCGCGCGGACGGCGCGCGGAAGTGGGACGTGGACGGCAACGAGTACGTGGACTACATCGGCGGGCACGGGGCGCTGCTGCTGGGCCACAACCGCCCGGAGGTGATGGACGCCGCGCGCGCGGCCATGGAGCGCGGGACGCACTTCGGCTCGTCGCACGACCTGGAGGTCGCGTGGGGGCAGCAGGTGATCGACATGGTGCCGTGCGCGGAGCGCGTGCGGTTCACCTCCTCCGGCACGGAGGCGACGATGATGGCGCTGCGGCTGGCGCGCGCCATCACCGGCCGCGAGCGCGTGGTGAAACTGGCGGAGCACTTCCACGGCTGGAACGACCTGCTGGTGGGACAGGCGCGCGAGGACGACCCGCTGCCCTTCTCCGTGGGCGTCCCGGCGGCGTTCTACTCCACGCTGACGGTGCTCCCGGCCGGCGACGTGCAGCGGCTGCGCGAGGCGCTGGCGCCGCGCGACGTGGCCGCGGTGATCCTGGAGCCCACGGGCGCGCACTGGGGCACGCACCCCCTGGACCCCTCCTACCTGCAGGAGGCGCGCCGCCTCACTGAGGAAGCCGGCACGCTGCTGGTGATGGACGAGGTGATCACGGGCTTCCGCATGGCCCCCGGCGGCGCGCAGGAGCGCTACGAGGTGACCCCGGACCTGTCGACGCACGCAAAGATCGTGGCGGGCGGCTTCCCCGGCGGCTGCGTCGCGGGACGCGCGGACATCCTGGACTTCATTGAACTGCGCGAGGGCGACGCGGACTGGAACCAGAAGCGCCGCATCTCCCACCAGGGCACCTTCAACGCGAACCCCGTCTCCGCCGCCGCCGGCCTCGAGGCGCTGCGCCTGATCGCCGCCGGCGGCGTGTGCGAGCGCGCGGACGCCACCACGGAGGCGCTGGTGCGCGGCCTGAACGCGCTCTTCCGCGCGGAGTCCGTGCCCGGCTCCGCCTGGGCCGTGTCCTCCATGTGGCACGTGAACCTGGGCTACGACGCGCCGATGCCCGTGGAGGTCGAGTGGGACGCGCTGGACGAGCCGCGCGGCATTGAGCCGGGCCTGGTGCGGCCGCTGCGCTGGGCGCTCTACAACCACGGCGTGGACCTGATGGGCAACGGCGGCATGATGTCCAGCGCGCACGGCGACGCCGAGGTGGAGCACACCATCGAGGCGTTCCGTGCGGCGATCGCCGACCTGCGCGACGAGGGCCTGCTGGGCTAGGCACGTCGATCCGGCATGCACGCACCTGTCCACGGCTGTCCCCAGCCGCACCTGCGTGTGGCCACGGGCGTCCCGGCGGTGTGGATAAATTCTGTCGCGCGGGGGTGACTCGCGCGAGGTTTCGCTGCCATACTCGTCGGCGTGGCGGCAACACTTCAGCGCGCCGGCGCGAGGATCGCGCGGCGCGCCATGGCGGCGGGGCTGGGTGGCCTGAGCATCGCCCTCTTCGTGGGGGTGATGGCGTTCGCCTTCGCCACGGCCCCGGCCGAACGCCCCGCGCCCGCCAGCGACACCGTGCTGCGCTACCTCCCGCTCGCCGGGCGTGCGCTCGACCTCGAGGCGATCGAGGCGAGCCTGGAGCGCATCGTGGAGGCGTTCAGCGCCCCGCCGGAGATCCGCGTGAACGACCAGGCGCTGCTCGCCACGCGCATCGAGGCGCCGGAGGCGGTCGATGTGGACTTCGGCGGCGAGGACCGGCCGTGGTTCACCGAGCCGTTCCCGCCGCTGGAGACGCCGGAGGAGTACGCGCCGGTGCGCGCCGTCGCGGCGGCCGTGCGCACACCTCCGCCGGCGCCCGCCGCTCCCGCCTCGACGCCGGTGGCGCCCTCGCTCGGCGCGGGCGAGCAGGTGCAGGCGACGGTGTCGTTCTACTACTGCGAGCGCGGCACGCGCGGGTTCCACCTGGGTGACGGTGGGGGCTTCTGCGGTGCCATGCGGGACGGCGACATCGTCTACCCCGGCGCGGCGGCGTGCGCCTACCAGTACCTGGGCCAGCAGTTCCGCATCGTGGGTGACCCGCTGGAGCGCGTCTACACCTGCGCGGACACCGGCAGCGCCGTCCACGGCCTGCACCGCGACATCTGGTTCATGAACAGCGACGACGGCTGGGCGTGGCAGCGCACCGTCGGCCAGGTCGCCACCCTCGAGATCCTGCGCTAGCCGCCCGGATCCACTCCTGCAGACTCGTCGTTCCGCCGCGCCGTCAGGGCGATTTAACCGTTCCTTCACGTATTGGTGAGGGGCGGGCCTTGCCACTGAGTGTCACGACAGGCATCATAATTTGTGCGTGAAAGCACAATCTTGTCCGGCCGGCGAGCACCGTCGGGCGGGCGGCGGAAGGTCCCAGGCGGCGCCACTTCGGCGGTGGGACACCAACGGTAAGGAACCTGATCGTGACCATGACCCTTGATATTGAGCAGCGGGCGATGCGCTCCGAGGTCGGTCAGCGCATCCGCGACTGGCGACAGCGCCGCGAGATGTCGCAGGCGGAGGTCGCCCGGGTCGCCGGGATCACCCAGGCGTCCCTCTCCAACTACGAGAACGGCAAGCGCGACCTGCCGCTGTCCACGCTGCTGGGCGTGTCGGCGGCGCTCAACGTCTCGCTCGGCGACCTGCTGGACCTGCCGGACGTGATCGTCGTGCGCGACTCGTTGCTGGGCCGCGCCGTGGAGCAACTCCAGACGCGCGTCCCCGTAGGCGCCGGCGCGGAGGCCGCGTCCTAGGCCGGTCCTCGATCCCCCGGCACGCCGGCCGCCGCGCGAGCGGTGAGCGGGCCATCCGATGCGTCACCAACGAACCCCCCGCCCGCGCGGGGGGTTCGTGCATTCGGCGACGCTTCGTGCTTCTGCAACGGACGGCGCGGCCGCGTTTGCACGGGGGGCGATGCGGCCTGCGTATACTGGCGCGGCACTGGAGGGCACCGGAGGGGGTTTCCATTGGCGAATGATCGACCGGCAACGCTCGGCCAGTTGAAGGCCCATTTCAAGGAGACCGGCGCCGGCATCCTCCCCGTTCGGGAAGAGATGCGGCGCAACCTGATCGCCAAGTTGCGCGCCGGCGAGGACGTGTTCCCCGGCATCGTCGGGTTTGACGAGACCGTGGTCCCGCAGTTGCAGAACGCGATCCTCTCCGGCCAGGACGTGATCCTGCTGGGCGAACGCGGGCAGGCGAAGTCCCGCATCATCCGCAGCCTCACCTCCCTGCTGGACGAGTACACGCCCGTCCTGGACGGCTGCGAAATCCCGGAGGACCCGTTCCATCCGATCACGCCGCAGGGCCGGCACCTGGTGGAGGAGCGCGGCGAGGACGCCCCCATCCGCTGGATGCACCGCCTGGAGCGTTACGGCGAGAAACTCGCCACCCCGGACATCACCATCGCGGACCTCATCGGCGAGATCGACCCGATCAAGGTGGCGGAGGGCCGCTACCTCTCGGACGAGCTGACGATCCACTACGGCCTGATCCCGCGCACCAACCGCGGCATCTTCGCGCTGAACGAACTCCCGGACCTGCAGGAGCGCATCCAGGTGGGCCTGCTCAACGTCATGGAGGAGCGCGACGTCCAGATCCGCGGGCACAAGGTGCGCCTGCCCCTCGATGTCCTGGTGGTCGCCACGGCGAACCCGGAGGACTACACCAACCGCGGCCGCATCATCACGCCGCTGAAGGACCGCTACGGCTCCCAGATCCGCACGCACTACCCCCAGACCATCGAGAGCGAAATCGCGATCATGGAGACCGAGGCGATCCACATCGTCGATGACGAGTTCGAGGTGGTCGTCCCGGACTACATGAAGGAAGTGGTGGCGGAGATCAGCCGCCTGGCGCGGCGCTCCCCGGACGTCAGCCAGCGCTCCGGCGTCTCCGTGCGCGCCTCCGTGGCGAACTACGAGGCGCTGCTGGCGAACGCGATGCGGCGCGCCATCCGCCTCGGCGACCGCATCGTGGTGCCGCGCATCTCGGACCTGCCGTTCGTGGTGCCCTCCCTCCAGGGCAAGATCGAGTTCGAGACGGTGGAGGAGGGCAAGGACGAGCAGATCCTGGACCGCCTGATCCAGGGGGCCGTGGTCTCCACCTACAATCGCACGCTGGGCGACGCGGACGTGGAGCCGGTGGTGGAGGCGTTCAAGACCGGCCGTTCCGTGGAGACCGGCGAGGCGATGCCCGCCAGCGACTACGCCAGCCTCCTCCGCACGATCGAGGGCCTGGCCGTGGTGGTCGGCCGCATCTCCAACGACGAGCGCCCGGAGGTGCAGGCGGCGGCCGTGGAGTTCGTGCTGGAGGGCCTGCACCTGAACAAGCGCCTGAACAAAGACCGCACGGGCACGCAGGCGCTCTACCGCGGCTAACGCCCGCGGAGACGCCCGCGCCCGACGGGGACGGGACGCCGTATGGCCATGAGGTTTCGCTACAGCGAGTGGGACGGGACGCAGTCGATCCCGTCCCTGGATGCGGACGAGATCCTCGAGGCCCTCTCCGACGACCTGATGAACTTCGGCGACCTGCAGCACGCGCTGCGGAACCTGATGCAGCGCGGCATGCGCTCCCCCCAGGGCGACCGCATGCAGGGCCTGCGCGACCTGCTCCAGCGACTGCGCCAGATGCGCCGCCAGCGCCTGGACCAGTACGACATGGGCGGCGTGATGCAGGACATCCAGCGCCAACTCCAGGAGATCCTGGACCTGGAGCGCGACACCCTGCGCGACCGCATGGACGACGCGCAGGAGGGCCAGCCCTCGGACGGTCCCCAGACCGGTCAGCCCGAGGGCGCCGAGGCGGGCCAGCAGCCCGGCGACCAGCAGCCCGGCGACCAGCAGCCCTCGGACGGACAGCAGGGCGAGGCAGGCGAGCAGGGCCAGCCCCAGGCGGGCCAGCAGGGCGGCATGCAGCAGCCCGGTCAGCAGGGCCAGCCCGGGCAGCGAGGACAGCGCGGCCAGCAGGCGCAGCAGTCCGCCGGCCAACAGGGACAGCAGCCCTCGGACGGCCAGCAGGCCGGTGAGCAGTCCGCCGGCGGGGAGTCCTCGGACGGCGACGGGCAGCCGGGCGGATCGGGCGGCGGGGCCAGCGACGAGCAGCAGCAGTTCCAGGAGATGCTCCGCCGCATCGCGGAGCGCAAGCAGCAGTTCCTGGACGACCTCCCCGGCGATCCCGCCGGGCAGATGAAGGAACTCCAGAACTACGAGTTCCTCAACCCGGACGCCCAGCGCCGCTTCCAGGAACTGACGGACCAACTCCGCCAGGCCATGACCAAGCAGTTCTTCGACAACGTCCAGCAGATGGTGCAGGAGATGTCGGAGGGCGACGTCCAGCGCATGAAGGACATGACGCGCGACCTGAACGACATGCTCGCCCAGAAGATGCGCGGCCAGGACCCGGACTTCGACTCCTTCATGGAGAAGTACGGCGACATGTTCGGCGAGAACCCGCCGCAGTCGCTGGACGAACTGATCGAGCAGATGCAGGCGCAGATGCAGGCGATGCAGTCGCTCATGCAGTCCATGCCGTCCGACCAGCGCGAGCAACTCCAGAGCCTGCTCGCGGACCGCCTGGGCGATCCGGAGCTGGAGTCAGAACTGTCGGAACTGGCGCAGAACCTCGAATTCCTCAACCCCAGCCGGGAGGATCCGAGTTCCTACCCCTTCCGGGGCGACGAGGAGATCGACCTCGAGGCCGCCATGCGTCTCATGGACGAGATGCACAACATCGACGACCTGGAGAGCGACCTGGAGCGCGCCCAGTACACGGGCGAACTGGACCACGTGGACCTGGACCAGTTGCGCGAGATGCTGGGCGACGACGCCGTCGACCAGTTCGAGGACCTCAAGAAGCTGCTGGAGGTACTCGAAGAGGCGGGCTACGTCCGCCGCGAGGGCGACGAGTGGCAACTGACGCCGCGCGGCACGCGCATGATCGGCCAGAGCGCGCTGCAGGAGATCTACCGCCAGCTGAAGAAGCAGGGCATCGGCAACCACCCGGTGCCGGAGCAGGGCCGCCACGGCGAACGCCTCGATGACTCGAAGCCGTACGAGTTCGGCGACCCGTTCTACCTGGACATGGGCAAGACGATCATGAACGCCCTGGAGCGCGAGGGCAGCGGCTCCCCCGTCCACCTCTCGCCCCTGGACTTCGAGGTCTACCGCAGCGAACTGGTCACCACGACGGCGACCGTCCTGATGGTGGACCTCTCCTGGTCCATGGCGCTGCGCGGCTCCTTCCAGGCCGCGAAGAAGGTGGCGCTGGCGCTCCAGAACCTGATCCGCTCGCAGTACCCGAAGGACTCGCTCTACGTCATCGGCTTCTCCGCCTACGCGCGCGAGTTGAAGCCGCAGGAACTCCCCTACGTGCGCTGGGACGAGTCCGTGCTGGGCACCAATATGCACCACGCCCTGATGCTGGCGGAGCGCCTGCTGGCCAAGCACCGGGCCGGCGCCAAGCAGATCCTGATGATCTCGGACGGCGAGCCCACGGCCCACCTCGAACGTGGCCGCTCCCAGTTCGCCTACCCGCCGAGCCCGATCACGATCCGGGAGACGCTGAAGGCCGTGAAGCGGGTGACCCAGCAGGACATCCGCATCAACACCTTCATGCTGGACCGCAACTACTACCTCAAGGAGTTCGTGAACCAACTGGCCAAGATCAACGGTGGCCGCGTCTTCTACACCACCCCGGACCGCCTGGGCGAGTACCTGCTGGTGGACTACGTCCAGCACAAGCGCAAGCGCATCGCCGGTTAGGTGGTCCTCTGACCCCCTCCCCCTTGAGGGGGGAGGGTTGGGGTGGGGGTGATCCGCGGA
>JBBDIC010000030.1:0-7086 GCA_040880625.1 Dehalococcoidia bacterium
TCGACGCCGGTGGCGGCCTGGAGGCCGGCGACGGACTCCTGGTAGCCCTGGATGATGGCCTTGCGCTGGTTGGCGATGCCCTGGCCGGCGAGCCACTTGGCCTGCGCGTCCGCCTCGGCGGCCTTCACGACGACGATCTTCTCGGCGTCGGCCTTGTGCTCGGCGGCGCGGCGGAGGCGCTCCTGCGCGACGATCTCGTTCATGGCCTGGGCGACGTTGGCCGCGGGCCGCACGTCGTTCACCAGCGACTGGACGATGGCGTAGCCGTACTCCTGCATCTGGGCGAGCAGGGTGTCACGCACCGCCTCGGCGATGTCGTCCTTGTTCTCGAAGACGTCGTCCAGTTCCATCGTCGGCACCTTGGCGCGGACGGTGTCGTAGATGAAGGACTCCATCTGCTGCTCGGGGTCAGACAGGCGGTAGAAGGCGTTCCAGGCGTCGTCCTTGTCGCGCACCTGGTACTGGATCGCCAGTTCCAGGTCCACGAAGACGTTGTCTTTCGTCTTGGTGTTGATGTTCACGATGAGTTCGCGCACACGGATCGAGACCCGCGTCACCACTCGGTCCACCACCGGGACCTTGAAGTTCAGGCCCGGCGAGGTGATCGCCAGGAACTTCCCGAACCGCTCCACGATCGCGAACGACTGCTGGGGCACGGTATAGAACCCCGACAGCCCGACGAGCGCGACCACCACGACGATGCCACCGATGACCGAAAGAAGTACGACGTCCATGCGCGGGAGACTAACACGCGCGGCGAGACGGGGAGCGGAGATTCTCGCTGTGCGCGGAGGATCGCCGAGGGACGAGGGGGAAGGGGGAAGGAGAGACGTGCGGCGGCGAGGGCGAGGCGGCGAGGCGGGAGCGGCGCTAGAGGGAGGGGAGGTAGCGGTCCAACTCGAAGGGGGTGACCTGGGCGCCGTACTGGGTCCACTCGAGGCGCTTGTTGGCGACGAGCGACTCGAAGACCTGGTCGCCGAGGGTCTCGCGCATGAGGGTGGACTCCGCGAAGCGGTCGATCGCTTCGCCGAGGGAGGCGGGCAACTTCTGGATGCCGCGCGTGTCGCGCTCGGCGGCGCTCATGTCGCCGACGGGGCGGTCGGCGGCCAGCGGCAGTTCGTAGCCCTGCTCGATGCCGCGCATGCCGGCGGCGAGCGTGACGGCGAAGGCGAGGTACGGGTTGCAGGAGGAGTCCGGCACGCGGTACTCGACGCGCGCGGACATGGGCATGCGGGGCTTGTGCGCCGGCACCCGAACGAGGTCCGCGTTGTTCGAAAACGACCACGAGGTGTACGTGGGCGCCTCGAAGCCGGGGATGAGGCGCTTGTAGGAGTTCACCCACTGGTTGGTGAGCAGCATCATCTCCGGCGCGTGCCGCAGGAGTCCTGCCATGAAGCCGCGCCGGTCGGGCGACAACTGCTCCGGGGCCGCAGCGTCGAAGAAGGCGTTGTCCTCGCCCCGGAAGAGGGAGAACTGCAGGTGCATCGCGGAGCCGTTCTCGGTGGCGAGCGGCTTCGGCATGAAGGTGGCGTACACGCCGTGGCGCATGGCCACCTCCTTCACGACGAGCCGGAAGGTCATCACGGAGTCCGCCATGGTCAGGGCGTCCGTGTAGCGCAGGTCCATCTCGTGCTGGCTGGGGGCGACCTCGTGGTGGCTCAGCGCCACGCCGATGCCCATGTCCTCCAGCATCAGCACCGTCTCGCGGCGCAGGTCTGACCCGCTGTCGGCCGGCGTCAGGTCGAAGTAGCCGCCCTGGTCGAGGGGCACCGGCGCGGTCGAGTCCTTGAAGTAGAAGAACTCGATCTCGGGCGACACGTAGAAGGTGTAGCCGCGCTCGGCGGCCTTCGAGAGGACCTGCTTCAGGATGCGGCGCGGGTCCGCCTCGAAGCCCTCGCCGTTGGGGCGCTGGACGTCGCACACCATGCGCGCGACGGCCTGCGGTCGAGGGCGCCACGGGAGGATCTGGAACGTCGCCGGGTCCGGAACGGCGATCATGTCCGCCTCGCCGTGCCGCGCGTAGCCTTCGATGGCCCCGCCATCGAAGGTGATGCCGTCTTCGAGCGCGTGCTCGAGTTCCTCGATGGTGATGGCGACGGACTTGAGCGAGCCCAGGATGTCCGTGAACCAGAGGCGGATGAACTTCACGTCGTGGTCGCGGCACGCCTGGATGACGTGTTGCCGCGAGTCCGGGTCCGAGGCGCCGTCGTACATGCGACCGTCCATGCGCCCGATGGTATCGCGTCACGTGTTTCGGGACTGTTACCGGCCGCCCTCGGACGCCCTGCCGTCGAGGGCACGCTCCCGGCGCGTCAGACGTCGCCGGCGAAGGTGTCGCAGCGCTCCATGTCGCCGGTCTCGTAGCCGGTGAGGAACCACTGCTGGCGCTGCTCGGACGATCCGTGCGTCCAGGACTCCGGGTTCACGCGCCCCTCGAAGCGCTCCTGCAGCCGGTCGTCGCCGATCGCGGCCGCGGCGTCGAGGCCGGACGCGATGTCGGCCTGCGTGAGGCGCTCGATGACGTCGGTCTCGGCCGCGTGGTGGGCCCAGACGCCGGCGAAGCAGTCCGCCTGGAGTTCCGTGCGGACGGCGTTGCTGCCCGGGCCGCTGGCGCCGCCCACCTCGTCCAGGATGCCCAGGAGGTTCTGGACGTGGTGGCCGTACTCGTGCGCGATCACGTACGCCTCGGCGAAGGGGCCGCCCTGCGCGCCGAACTGGGAGCGCAGCTGCTCGTAGAACCCGAGGTCGATGTAGATCGTCCGGTCGGCGGGGCAGTAGAACGGCCCGACCGCAGAGGAGGCGGCGCCGCAGGCCGTGGTCGTCCCTTGCGTGAACAACTCCGTGACCGCGAACTGGTAGCCGGCGCCTCGACGCTCGAACTCGCCGTCCCACCACTGCTGCACGCTGTTCACGACCGCCACGATGCGGCAGTCCTGCCGCTCGTTGGCGTCTTGGCCCGTCTGGCAGTCCTCCGCCAGCGTGGCGCCCGGCGCCGACCCGTCCGCGCCGCCGCCCGTCCCAGTGAGCCCGCCGAGGTCCCCGCCGCCGAGGAACATCACCGCCAGGACGATGAGCACCGTGACGATGCCGCCGCCCCCACCGATGGCCATCGGTATGCCGCCGCCACCGCCGAAGCCGCGCACGCCTCTGCGGTCACGCACCTGCGATGTGTTGAGCCGCGCTCCACGCTTGAACCGCACTCGTGCCTCCTCGGACGGCCTCGCCCGGAGTCGAGTATCGGGCGGCCGCCGTGCGCGGCGACAACGGCGGCGGGGCGCCGCGTGGCAGTTCCGTGATGCGGGGCCTCTACCGGCGGGCGGTCTGGTACGTCTCGACGAAGCGATAGCCCACGTTGCGCACCGTGTCGATGAACTGCTCGTGGTGCTCGATCTTGGAGCGGATGCGCCGCACGTGGACATCCACGGTGCGCGATCCGCCGTAGTAGTCGTAGCCCCAGACCTGGTTGAGCAGCGCCTCGCGCGTGAAGGGCTTGCCGGGGTTCGACGCCAGGAAGCGGAGCAGCTCGTACTCCTTGTAGGTGAGGTCCACCACGTCACCCTCCACGGTGACCTTGTAGCGTTCGAGGTCGATCGAGAGGGAGCCGTGGCGGATCGTGGCGCCGTCCTCCGCGCCCGTCCGCTCCCAGATGAGGCGCGACATGCGCAGCCGCAGTTCGTCCTCGTCCAGCGGCGTGACGGCGAAGTCGTGGACGGGGAGGCCGGGCCGCAGCACGGACGCCAGTTGCGAGGCGGGCGCGAGCACCATGACCGCGGCGGTCTCCCGGACGGCGTCGTCGCGCAGCATCGCCGCCAGCGCCCCGCCGGTGAGGCCGATGCCGGCATCGATCAGGACGAGCGCCGGACGCCAGTCCCGCACGGCCATCAGGCACCCCTCCGGGGACGGCTCCACGCGCACGGTGCGTCCGTCCGCGCGCGCCGCCGCCTCCACGGACCGGGCGATCGAGGCCTCCTGGGTCAGGAGCAGGATGCGCTGCATCGCCGAAGTGTATGTCGCGCGCCCGCACGAGACGATGCCGCGCGTCGCCTCGGCTCCCGCTGGCGCTACGGCGCGAGCAACTCCAGCACGCTCTCGCCGTTGTCCCAGCGCAACACTCGATGCGGCGCCGCGACCTCGATCCAGGCAGTGCGCACGGCGCGGCCGCTCCGTAGGAGCAGGCGGTACGCCTCGAACTCGCCGGCCGGCACGCTGACGGTTTCGGTCTGCGGGAGGCGCAGGTTCACCGTCTGCTGGCTGCGGTCGATCGGGTTGACCGAGACGTAAAACGCCTCGAACGCGCTGTCGGCGTCAGACGCGTCGCCCGCCTCGAGGCTCGCCGCGCTGGGAAAGTCGATCGAGCGCCAGAGCCAGAGCGACGACTCGTTGTCGTAGTGGTGGTCGCGCAGGCCCAGCGTGCGCTCGTCTCGCTCGCCCTCGGCGTCCCCGCGCGTCGAGGTGATCTGCCACTCCTCGTCCTCGGCGACGTAGGTCCAGTCGTAGCGCTCGGTGGAGGGCGTGCCGTCCGCCTCGCGGCGCAGGATCTCGCGTTCGCCCGAGCGCGGTCGGAACGTGGACGGGTCGACGACGACGGTGACGGTGTCCGTGACCGGTGGCGCGCCCGCGGGCGGGTCCGCCTCGACGTAGGCCTGGCGGAGTTCGAGCAGGCCGCTCGGCAGTTCGGTCACCTCGAGCGTCCCGTGGCCGATCACGGCCGCCTCCGCGTCCACGATGCGGTACACGAGCGACTCGCCCCGCGCGAACGGCGCGTCGCGGTAGATGTCGCTCGTATCGCCTCGCGGGGTCGCGCCGGCACAGGCGACCGCGAGGACGCAGGCCACGGCGAGCGCGGCCAGGAGGGGCGGACGGAGACGCCTCACGAGGTGGTGGCCGGCAACGAGTCGAGGACGCGCGCGATCGCGGAGATCGCGGTGTCGATGTCCTCGGACGTGACATCCAGGTGACAGACCAGGCGGATGCGCTGTGGGGCGGTGCCGGAGCACAGGACGCCCTCGTCCTTCAGGCGCGCGCGGAACTCCGCGCCGTCCACGCCGTTGAGCGTGAAGAAGACGAGGTTGGAGTCCGTCCCGGCGGGATCCATCTCGACGTGCGGCATCTCCTCGATGGCGGAGGCGAGGCGCTGCGCGTGCGCGTGGTCCTCCGCCAGGCGCTCCACGTTGTGCTCCAGCGCCCACAGTGCAGCGGCGGCGACCACGCCGGCCTGTCGCATCGCGCCGCCCAGCAGGCGGCGGTTGAACCACGCGCGGTCGATGAACTCCTGCGGCCCCGTCAGGACCGATCCCACGGGCGCCCCGAGCCCCTTCGAGAAGCAGAATCCCACCGTGTCCGCGGAGGCGACGAGCGCCTTCGCGTCCGTTTCCAGCGACGCGGCGGCGTTGAAGATGCGCGCCCCGTCCACGTGGACGGCGGCCCCGGCGGCGTGCGCCACATCTGCCACCGAGCGCATCTCGCTGGCGCTGATGGCCGCGCCGCCGCAGCGGTTCTGGGTGTTCTCCAGGCAGACCACGGCCGTCCGCGGCCACGCCGGGCGCAGTTGCGCCTGCACCTCCGCCGGGTCGATGCGGCCTCGGATGTCGTTGCGGACGGCGCGGACAGACAGCCCGCCGAGGACGACGGCGCCCATGCCCTCGTGGTTCAGGATGTGGGACTCGCTGCCGGCGATCGCCTCGTCGCCGCGTTGGCAGTGGGTGAGGAGCGAGACGACGTTCGCCATGGTCCCGCTGGGGACGAACAGCGCCGCCTCCTTGCCCATCGCCGCGGCGGACGCCTCTTCGAGGGCGCGCACGGTCGGATCCTCGCGCATCAGGTCGTCGCCGACCTCGGCGCGGTGCATCGCGTCGCGCATCTCCGGCGAGGGGCGCGTGACCGTGTCCGACCGCAGATCGATGGTGCGCTTCACGTCGGCGAGCGTAGCACCGGCCCCCGTCAGGTTCCTGCGCGGACGGGCGAGCAGAGGGCGCGGCACGCTGCGCCCCTACGGGGAGGGAGGATCCCTTCCGATCCCCTCCCCCTTGAGGGGGGAGGGCGGGGGTGGGGGTGCGCGGCGCGAAGCGCCGCCTCGGGCCACCTCGACCGTCACGCGGCAGGCCGAACCTACGAGGAGCCCTCGCGCGCCCAGATGGTCTCGTAGCCCTCGCCGCCACGGATCAGGGCGAGGGTGTCCGCGCGCTCCAGGCGCCGGCCCTCGCGGAAGGCGGCGCGCGCCATCTGCACCGCCGGCTCGCCGGCCACCGTGAGCATGCGCTCCTCGATGGCATCCCAGAGGCCGGTCTCGCGCAGGACCGTGATCGAGCGCGGCCACTGGAAGACCGTGATCTGCTCGGGCGGGGCGAGGCCGGGGCGTTCGCGCTGGAGGAAGCGGTAGCGCTCTTCCGGTGACGAGACGGGCGGCACGACCTTGATGTACGGGCGGCCCTCGGAGTCCGGGCGGGCGTCCACCATCAGCCGGTGTTCGACGAGCCCGAAGCGCACGACGAAGACGTCCGCGGTCTCGATGACGCGCTTGATGGCCGCCAGGTCGACGCCGCCGTGGTCCTCGTGCTCCGGGTCTGCCATGCGGTCGAGTCTAGCGCGCCGAGGCGGGGCGCTTCAGCCCCCTCGGACGGTCGAGGCGTGGCGGTTCTATGCCGGAAGTTGGTAGGTGCGTTCCAGGAACGGGATGCGGATCAGGCCGGCCATCTGCATGCCGAAGATCATCAGCACCACCCCACCGACGCGCGCCAGCAGGTCCAGGCGGTCCGTCAGCAGGCTCCCGGCGAACCCCGCCGAAGCGCCGATGACCGCGAACACCAGCGTGAACCCCACCACGAACGCCAGCGAGTTCCCCATCACCCGCGCCCGCCCGGCCGCGCCCTCCGCCGTCCCCAGCACCGCCTCGCCGGCGACGTTGACGAGGTAGACCGGGACCAGCGGCAGCACGCACGGCGACAGGAACGACACCACGCCGCCGGCAAAGGCGATCGCCGGCCCGAGCCACCCTTCGACGCCGGACGAGAGGTCCTGCTCCACGCTGGTCGTGGCGTCGAAGAGGAAGCCCTGCGACGCGAGCCAGGCGTTCATGCGCTCGAACTC
>JBBDIC010000031.1:0-7049 GCA_040880625.1 Dehalococcoidia bacterium
GGAACGGGAAGAGTACGCCGCACGGCGGGGCCCAGAGAGCCGGGGACAGGTGGAAGCCCGGCGCCCGACAGCAGCGGCGGAATGGACCCGGGAGTCCCGGCCCGATTCCCCCATCACGGGGGCGTAGGCGTCGGCGGTGTGGGCGCCGTTATCCATGCCCAGGCGATCGCCGAGCCGCGCCCCTCGAGGGGACGCAGCGCAGGCCGTCGCTGGCTGAGCCTCGATGCCTCGTCTCCGGACAGGTATCGAGGGAATGTGGGTGGCACCGCGAGGACCATCGCCCCACACGTATGACGTGGGTGGCGGTGGTTTTTTGTTGGGCAGGACCGAGGCGAACGCGCCAGAGAGGGAGCGAAGGATGTCCATCTTCCGTGCAGCGCACATCCGCGTGACGAACGCGACGCGAGCCGGGTGGTGGGGCTGGTCCTGGCGCAGCCGCGCCGTCCAGCCAGTCTTCGCGATCCTCGGAGTGCCAGATGCCTGACTACGTCCCCTCGCTGAGCGAAGTCCGCCGCATGACCGGCGGCGGCAACGTCGCGCCCGTGTACCGCGAGGTGCGCGCCGACCTGGAGACGCCCGTCTCCGCCTACCTGAAGGTGGCGCGCGGCGACTACTCCTTCCTGCTCGAGTCCGTCGAGGGCGGCGAGCGGCAGGGCCGCTACTCCTTCATCGGCACGGAGCCCTACCGCGTCCACGCCGCGACGCACGCCGACGGCGACCCACTGGAGGTCGTGCGCGCGGAGTTGGCGCGCTTCCAGCCCGTCAAGGCCCCCGGTCTGCCTCGGTTCCACGGGGGCGCCGTGGGCTACCTGGGCTACGAGGCGGTGACGCACTTCGAGCCGCGCGTGCCGGCGCCGGGGCGGGACGTGCTGGGAGTGCCGGAGTCCTGGTTCATGTTCGCGGACACAATCCTGGTGTTCGACCACCTCAAGCACAGCATCAAGGTCGTCGCGCACGTCCGCCTCGATGGCGACATCGACTCGGCGTACCGGGCGGCGCAGCGGCAGATCGACGAGATCGTGGAGCGTCTGGAGCGGCCGCTGGGCGCGCTGCCGTATGTGCCGTTCTCCGGCGCACGCGGCAGCGAGGTGACGTCCAACTGGGAGCACGAGGACTACCTGGAGGCGGTGCGCCGCTGCAAGGAGTACATCACCGCCGGCGACATCATCCAGGCGGTGATCTCGCAGCGCTTTACGCGTGAGACGGGCGCGCACCCCTTCGAGGTGTACCGCAGTCTGCGCGCCATCAACCCCTCGCCGTACCTGTTCTTCCTGCAGTTCGGCGGCACGCACATCGTCGGGTCGTCGCCGGAACTCCTCGTGAACATCGAGGAGGGCGAGGTGGAGGTGCACCCGATCGCCGGGACGCGCCGCCGCGGGGAGACGCCGCTGGAGGACGAACGCCTGGCGGAGGAACTGATCAACGACGCGAAGGAGGTCGCGGAGCACGTCATGCTCCTGGACCTGGGCCGCAACGACGTAGGACACGTCTCTGAGGCCGGCAGCGTGCAGGTCACGCAGCAACTGGACCTGGAGTACTACTCGCACGTCATGCACATCGTCAGCCACGTGAAGGGGCGGCTGCGCGAGGGGATGACGGCCTACGACGCGTTGCGTGCGGCGTATCCCGCCGGCACGGTCTCCGGCGCCCCGAAGGTGCGCGCGATGGAGATCATCGCGGAGATGGAGTCCGACCTGCGCGGGCCGTACGCCGGGGGCGTGGGGTTCTTTGACCTCTCCGGGAATATCGAGACGTGCATCACCATCCGTACCCTGATCATGAAGGACGGCCTGGCGCACGTGCAGGCCGGCGCCGGCATCGTCCACGACTCTGACCCGCAGTCGGAGTACGAGGAGTGCCAGCACAAGGCGCGCGCCCTGCTGGCCGCCATCGACGACGCCGAGCGCGGCGAGGGCGGCCGGCCTGCCGGCAGCCTGGGCTACTAGGCGTACGGAGAGGAGACGCACGATGCAGGACAAGCCTCAACTGCTCTCCATCGCCGTGATGGTCCGCGCGGACCGCAAGGCGCTCTTTGTGCGCCACGCACGCGGCCCCTTCGGCGGCCGCTGGTCGCTCCCGCTGGCCGGCGTGGCCGAGCACGAGACCGCCGAGGACGCCATCGAGCGGCTCATGCGCGACCTGCTCCACGTGACACCGGGGCCGTACGAGTTCCTGGACACCGTGTACCTCACCGGCGGTGGTGGGGAGCGCTTCATCGCCAACGGCTTCACCTGCGTGGACTGGCAGGGCGAACCGCGCTTCCCGCCGGAGGTCTTCGACGACGCCCTCTGGGCGCCGCCTGCGGACATCGCCGGCCTGGACCTCCTGCCGGAGATGCGCGACTGGCTCTCGACGCTGTTCGCCGGCGACAGCGGCGCGCCCGCCGCCGTGGAGTACGACCCCGCCTCGCTGCTCGCGCTGCTGAGCGATGCGCGCGGCGAGTTGCTCGCGGCATTCGACGCGATCCCGACGGCGCTGCGCGCCGCACCGCTGGACGAGGGCGGCTGGAGCGCCTTCGACGTGCTCGCGCATGCTGCGGATGTGGAGGCGTACTACTGGTCCGAGGTGGTGCGCTGTCTGGACGAGCCCGGCCGCTTGTGGGGCGTGTTCAACGATGTTCAGTGGTATGAGGGCCACCGGCTGCGGCCGGTCGAGGATGAGGGCGCTCTTCGAGGACGCCTCGAGGTCGTGCGGGCGGACGCGCGCACGTGGCTCATGTACAAGCCTCCGGAGAGCCTCGCCGCGTACTTCAATCACCCCACGCGGGGGGTGGTGCAGGCCGGCGAGCGCGTGGAGCAGATCGCGATCCACGACCGCGAGCACGCGGGGCAACTGCGCGAGATGGCGCGGGCCGCCGCACTGCAGGCCGCCGCCGACGGGACGAGTGAAGCGGAGGACCGGCCGTGATCCTGTTGATCGATAACTACGACTCGTTCACCTACAACCTCTACCAGTACCTCACCGAACTCGGCGGGGAGGTGGAGGTGCACCGCAACGACCAGATCTCCGTGGAGGACTGCCTGTCGATGGCGCCCGAGCGCGTGGTGATCTCGCCCGGGCCGTGCACGCCGAAGGAGGCCGGCATCTCCGTGGGCCTCGTCTCCGCGTTCGAGGGGCGCGCGCCGCTGCTCGGTGTGTGCCTCGGCCTGCAATGCATCGGGGAGGCGTACGGCGGGGTGGTGGCGTACGCCGGCGAGATCATGCACGGCAAGACCAGCCTCATCTCGCACGACGGACGCGGCGTCTTCCAGGGCCTGCCCGATCCCTTCGAGGCGATTCGCTATCATTCGCTCGCGATCACGCCGGAGAGCGTCCCGGACGTCCTGGAGGTCAGCGCGCGCACGGAGGGCGGGGTGATCATGGGCGCCCGCCACCGCGAGTTCGCCATCGAGGGCGTGCAGTTCCACCCGGAATCGATCATGACGCAGCACGGCCACGCCCTGCTCAAGAACTTCCTGGAGATGCCCGCGCCGCAGCCGGCCGGCGCCGGGGCGCCCTCGTGATCCGCGAGGCGCTCCTCGCGCTGGTGGACGAGCGGCGCGACCTCACCGAGGGCGAGGCCGCCGAGGCGATGCGCGAGATGATGCGCGCCGGCCTCGATGGCGCGTCCGGCGAGCGTGCGACGCCCGCTCAGTTCGGCGCGTTCGTCACGGCGCTGCGCATGAAGGGCGAGACCGTCGAGGAGATCGTGGGCATGGCGAAGGCCATGCGGGAGCACGCACTGCGCCTGGACGTGAAAGCGCAGCCGCTGCTGGACACCGCCGGGACGGGTGGCTCGCGGAAGGTGTTCAACGCCTCCACCGCCGGGGCCTTCGTGGCGGCGGCGTGCGGTGCGAAGGTGGCGAAGCACGGCAACCGCGCCATGACGTCCCGCTCCGGGGCGGCGGACTTCCTGGAGGCGCTGGGCGCGGAGATCGCGCTGGGGCCGGCGCAGGTGGCGGAGTGCATCGACAAGACCGGCATGGGCTTCATGTTCGCCCAGACGTTTCACCCGGCGATGAAGTTCGCCGGGCCGCTGCGGCCGCAGATAGGCTTCCGGACGATCTTCAACATCCTGGGGCCGCTCACCAACCCGGCCGGCGCGAAGTGTCACGTGATGGGCGCGGCGAACCCGGAACTGGCGGAGCGCCTCGCGAGCGTGCTGGCGCGCCTGGACATGCGCCACGCCATAGTCGCGTCAGGCGACGGCGACGTGGACGACCTCTCCGTCACCGGCCCCACGCACGTCTTCGAGGTGCGCGCCAACGCCGTCACCACGCGCACCGTGACCCCGTTCGACCTGGGCCTGACACAGCACGCGCCAGAGGACATCCCGGGCGGCGACGCGAAGGAGAACGCGCGCCTCATGCGCGCCGTGTTCGCCGGGGAGGGGCCAGTGGCCCTGCGCGACATGATCGCCGCTCAGGCCGGCGCCGGCCTCTACGTCACCGGCCTGTCGCCCTCCCTCAAGGGCGGCGTGGAGATGGCGCTCCAGGCCATCGAAGAAGGCGACGCCGCCGCGAAGGTCGCCGCCTTCGTGGAGGCGACCCGCCGGGCCGCGGGGCGGTGACGCCATGACCGAACGCACCTCGGCCGATGCGCGCACCACCGGCACGGTCCTCGACCGGATCGTCTCCGACCGGCGCGTGCGTCTGGTGGAGGACCGCGCCCTCCGCAGCGAGGACGACCTGCGAGGGCGGATCGCCTCCGCGCTGCCGGCCCTCGACTTCGCCGCACGCCTGCGCGATGGCCGGGCGGGCGCGCCCGCGTCGCGGCTGCGGCTCGTGGCGGAGATCAAGCGCGCCTCGCCGAGCAAGGGCGAGTTCGACGCGGACCTGGACGCCGTCGCGCAGGCGCGCGCCTACGCCGAGGCAGGCGCGGCCGCCGTCTCGATCCTGACCGAGCCGGACCACTTCAAGGGCAGCATCCACGACCTCGCCGGCGTCAGCGCGGCGTTTAAGGGCGATGGCGACCGGCCCGCGCTGCTGCGCAAGGACTTCATCTTCGACCCCTACCAGGTGCTGGAGGCGCGGGCCTTCGGTGCGGACGCGCTGCTGCTGATCGTGATGCTCCTCCAGCCGGACGCGCTCCGCGACCTGCTGGCGCTCACGCGCGCGCACGGCATGGAGGCACTGGTGGAGGTCCACGACGAGGAAGAGATGCGCGCGGCGGTCGACCTCGGCGCGGCGGTCATTGGCGTGAACAACCGCGACCTGCGCACGTTCCAGGAGGACCTCGGCACGTTCGAGCGCGTCGCGCGGCTTGCGCCGGCGGGCGTCACGCTGGTGGCGGAGTCCGCGATCCGGACGCCGGAGGACGCACGCCGCATGGCGGACGCCGGCGCGCACGCGCTGCTGGTGGGTGAGGCGCTGGTGCGCTCCGGTACCGTCGTGGAGACGGCGCGCGCGCTGATGCTCGCCGGGACACCCGAGGGCGCTCCCCGCCCTGGAGAGGTGACGGTGGAGAAGCCATGACGCTCGTGAAGATCTGCGGCAACCGCACGCCCGACGATGTCCTGGCCGCCGCCGAGGCGGGCGCGGACTTCGTCGGCATGATTTTCACGGAGTCCTCGCGGCGCGTCGCCGTGGAGGACGCGCAGGCGATGGTGCGCGCCCTCGGCGGGCCGCTGTCGCAGCACGAGATCCTCATGCCGCCGCCGGCGCGCCCGCAGGTGCGCGAGGACGTGGCCTCCTGGTTCGAGCACGGGACGCAGGTGCTGGACGCCTACCTCGCCGTGAAGCGCCCGCTCACCGTCGGCGTCTTCGCGGACCAGCCGATCGAGGAGGTGAACGCGCTGGCGGAGGAGGCGGGCGTGGACCTGGTGCAGTTGTCCGGCGACGAGACCTGGGACGACTGCCTGCTGGTGACCCGCCAGGTGATCCAGGTGCTCCATGTCTCGCCGCTCGACTCCCCCAGCGACCCGATGGAGGACGTGCAGCCGGGCTTCGCCATCGCGCTGGGCCTGGACTCCGCGCACGGGCCGTATCGAGGGGGCTCGGGCGTGGCGTTCGACTGGGACGTGGCGCGCCAGGTGGCGGCGCGCGTGCCTGTGATGATGGCGGGCGGCCTGAATCCGGACAACGTGGGCGACGCGATCCGCCGCACGCGCCCGTGGACCGTGGACGTGAACAGCGGCACGGAGACGGACGGCCGCAAGGACCACGCGAAGGTGCGCGCGTTCATCGAGGCCGTCCGCGCGACGGACGCCGCGGTGGCGGAGGCCGGCGCGTGAGCGCGCCTCCCGATGGCGCCGGCGCACCGGACGTGCAGCCGGACGGGCGCGGCCACTTCGGCGAGTTCGGCGGCCAGTACGTCCCCGAGACGCTCATGCCGGCGCTCGCGGAACTGGAGGCGGCCTACGAGCGCTACCGTGCCGACCCGGAGTTCGTCGCCGAACTCGATGGCCTGCTGAAGGACTACGTGGGCCGCCCCTCGCCGCTGACGCTGGCGGCACGCCTGTCCGAGCAGGTCGGCGCCAAGGTCTACCTGAAGCGGGAGGACCTGAACCACACCGGCGCGCACAAGATCAACGCCGTCCTGGGCCAGGCGCTGCTCGCGCGGCGGATGGGGAAGCGGCGCATCATCGCGGAGACCGGCGCCGGCCAGCACGGCGTGGCCACGGCCACCGCGTGCGCGCTGTTCGACCTCGAGTGCATCGTCTACATGGGCGCGGAGGACATCCGCCGCCAGTCGCTCAACGTCTTCAAGATGAAACTGCTGGGCGCGGAGGTGCGCAGCGTCACCTCCGGCTCGCGCACCCTGAAGGATGCCACCAACGAGGCGATCCGGGACTGGGTCGCCAGCGTGCGCGACACCTACTACATCATCGGCTCGGTCGTCGGCCCGCACCCCTACCCGGCCATGGTGCGCGACTTCCAGGCGATCATCGGCCGCGAGGCGAAGGAGCAACTCTTCGAGAAGGAGGGCCGCCTCCCCACCATCGCCGTCGCGTGCGTCGGCGGCGGCTCGAACGCGATCGGCCTGTTCCACGAGTTCCTGGACGACCAGGTGCGCCTGATCGGCGTCGAGGCGGCCGGCGAGGGCCTCAACGGCCGCCACGCCGCCACCCT
>JBBDIC010000032.1:0-6997 GCA_040880625.1 Dehalococcoidia bacterium
CCATCGAAGGGGCGGTCCGGCCGGCCTGCATCGGGGGCGCAGCGATGACCACGGTTGACCGTCAGCGGACGCAGAACGTCATTCCCATCCTGGGCAAGGAGTACGAGGACTTCCGCACGGAGGCCGCGGAGTTCCTGGACGGCAACCGGGACGAGGCGAAGTTCATCGGCTTCCGCCTGAAGCAGGGGGTCTACGGCCAGCGCCAGGCGGCGCGCCAGATGATCCGAGTGAAGCTCCCGTTCGGCGGGATCAGCCCGGAGCAACTCGAAGGCTTCGCGCAGGTGGCGGAGCGGTTCACGCCGCTGAACAAGGGCCACATCACCACGCGCCAGGCGATCCAACTCCACCACATCCCGCTGCCCCAGGTGTACGAGGTGCTCCGCATCCTGGGCGACCACGGCCTCTCCTCGCGGGAGGCGTGCGGCAACACCGTGCGCAACGTGACCGGCGACCCGTGGGCCGGCGTGCGCGCCGACGAACCCTTCGATGTCACGCCCTACGCCGGCGCCTTCGTGCGCTACTGGGTGCGCAACCCGCTGTCGCAGTTGCTCCCGCGCAAGTTCAAGGTCACGTTCTCCGGCTCCGACGCGGACGCCGCGATGACCGGCATCCACGACATCGGCTGGTTGCCGCGCGTTCAGGTGGTGGACGGCCAGGAGGTGCGCGGCTTCAAGATGCTGGTGGGCGGCGGGCTCTCCACCGCGGCCAAGCAGGCCGTGGTGGTCTCCGAGTTCGTGCCGGTGGACGACTACCTACGCTACTCGGAGGCCGTGGTCCGCATCTTCAACGACGCCGACGAGCTGCGGACGAACATCCTGAAGGCGCGCCTGAAGTTCCTGGTCCACCGCGTGGGCGAGGAGGAGTTCCGCAAGATGGTGGAGGCCCGCCTGCAGGAGGACTGGGCGCAGACCCGCCCGGACGTGGACCCCCTGCTCTTCCACGATGACGAGCGGGCCGGCGCCCCCGCCCCCAGCGCGCTCGACGCGACCGCCATCCCCGAGGACGACCGCGCCGCGTTCAGCGCGTGGGTGGACTCCAACGTGCGCCCGCAGAAGCAGGACGGCTACTACGCCATCGAGGTGCAGGTGCCGCAGGGCGACCTGTCGCCGGAGCAGTTCCGCGGCCTGGCCACCGTGCTGACGGAGTTCGGCGCGGGCCGCGCGCGCACCACGCAGGCGCAGAACTTCGTCGTCCGCTGGATCCCCGGCGCGAGCCTCTACGCCGTGTGGCAGCGGCTGAACGCGCTGCGCCTCGGGCGGGCGGGCTCGCAGACGCTCGTCGATGTGGTGTCGTGCCCCGGGACGGACTCCTGCAAACTCGGCATCACCTCGTCCATGGGCCTCAACCGCGCCATCGTCCAGAAGGTGGACCTGATGGACATCACGGACCCGAAGGTGCGGGACGTGATGATCAACATCAGCGGCTGCCCCAACTCCTGCGGGCAGCACCACCTGGGCAACATCGGCTTCCACGGGGCGGCCATGAAGAACGACAAGCGCCAGATCCCGGCGTACAACGTGCTGCTCGGTGGCCGCCGCCGGGAGGGCGAGCCGTTGCGCATCGGCAAACTCGCCCGCCTGCGCATCCCCGCCAAGCGCGTCCCGGACGCGGTGGAGCGCTTCCTGAACGTCTACCAGGAGCAGCGCACCGGCGACGAGGCCTTCAACGACTTCTTCGATCGCGTCGGCACCAAGCCGTTCGAGGTCGCCGTGCAGGACCTGACGGTCACGCCGGAGTTCGCGACGGAGAACGTCCAGGAGTTCGTCGACTGGGAGCGCGAGGGCCTCTACGTCCTCGAGCGGGGCGAAGGGGAGTGCGCGGTCTAACCACGGGAGCGACGAGGGCCGGCGGCAGCGCCTCCACCCCGTCGCTCTCTTTGGCTCCGGAATGCGTGTGACGGCCGTCACGAGCGCGGCCCGCACGAGACAGAGACACGAGGACAGGGGACGAACCATGGCTGACGTCGCGGTCCCGGCAGACGAACTGAGCGCCATCGAGGAAGCGGCGAGCCGCCTCCGCGACGCCGCGCCGGAGGCGATCCTCGAGTGGCTGTTCGGCCGCTACGGGGACGGCGTGACGCTGGCCAGCGCGTTCGGGAACACCTCGGACGTGGTCCTGGTCGACATGGTGTCGAAGGTGGCGCCGGGCACGGAGGTGTTCTACCTGGACACGGACTTCCTCTTTCCGGAGACGTACGACCTCATCGAGCGCGCGCGCGAGACGTACGCGGGGACGGTGCGCCTGACCAAGTTCCGCACGCACCTGTCGCCGGAGGCACAGGCGGAGGAGTTCGGCGAGGCGCTGTGGGAGCGCCACCCGGACCAGTGCTGCGACATCCGCAAGGTGCAGCCGATCCACCAGGCGCTGGAGGGCAAGCGCGCGTGGATCACCGGCATCCGCCGCGACCAGTCGCCCACGCGCGCGGACGCGCCGGCCGTCCAGTGGGACGCCAAGTTCGGACTGGCGAAGGCCAACCCGCTGGTTACCTGGGACGAGCAGCAGTCGTGGCGCTACATCTTCGCCAACAACGTCCCGTACAACCTGCTGCACGACAGCAACTACCCCACCGTCGGCTGCACGCACTGCACCCGCGCCGTCGTGGCGGGCGAGGACCAGCGCTCCGGGCGCTGGGCGGGCCAGGACAAACTCGAATGCGGCCTGCACACGGGCTGACGAGCCACACACCACGACCCTGGCCACCACCCTGGGAGACGGCACGTTGACCACGACCGAACGCCCCGTGATCTCGCACCTGGCGGCGCTTGAGGCCGAGTCGATCCACATCTTCCGGGAGGTGGTCGCGGAGCTCGAGCGCCCCGGCCTGCTGTTCTCCGGCGGCAAGGACTCCATCGTCATGCTCCGCCTGGCGGAGAAGGCGTTCCACCCGCAACGCATCCCCTTCCCCGTGGTCCACATCGATACCGGCCACAACTTCCCGGAGGTCATGGAGTACCGCGACCGCCGCGTCGCCGAACTCGGCGTGCGGCTCATCGTCGGATCGGTGCAGGACGCCATCGATGCCGGGCGCGCCGTGGAGGAGACGGGGCCGCGCGCCACGCGGAACCGGCTGCAGACGGGCGTGCTGCTGGAGACGATCGCCCAGCACGGGTTCGACGCGGTCTTCGGCGGCGCGCGGCGTGACGAAGAGAAGGCCCGCGCCAAGGAGCGCGTCTACTCCTTCCGCGACGACTTCGGCCAGTGGGACCCCAAGCGCCAGCGCCCCGAACTCTGGAGCATCTACAACGGCCGCCACCGCCGAGGCGAGCACATGCGCGTCTTCCCCCTGTCCAACTGGACCGAACTGGACGTGTGGCAGTACGTCGCCGCGGAGGGCATCGAGATCCCCTCGATCTACTACGCGCACGAGCGGCGCGTGTTCCGGCGCGACGGCATGCTGATGACGGCGTCCGACCTCATCCCGCGCCTGCCGGGCGAGGAGGAGTTCACGGAGCACGTGCGCTTCCGCACGGTGGGCGACCTCACCTGCACGGCCGCCGTGCCCAGCACCGCCGCCAGCATCGACGCCGTGATCGCGGAGATCGCGGCCACGCGCCTCACGGAGCGCGGCCAGAGCCGCGCCGACGACCGCTTCTCCGAGGCCGCCATGGAAGACCGCAAGCGCGAGGGCTACTTCTAGCGTGGAACTCCTCCGCTTCTGCACCTCCGGTTCCGTGGACGACGGCAAGAGCACCCTGATCGGGCGCCTGCTGTACGACTCCAAGGCGATCTTCCAGGACACGTGGGAGTCCATCGAGCGCGGCTCGAAGGCGCGCGGCGACGAGTACGTGAACCTGGCGCTGCTCACGGACGGCCTGCGCGCCGAGCGCGAACAGGGCATCACGATCGACGTGGCGTACCGCTACTTCTCCACGCCTCGACGCAAGTTCATCATCGCGGACACGCCGGGGCACGTGCAGTACACCCGCAACATGGTGACCGGCGCCTCCACGTCGTCGCTGTCGCTGATCCTGGTGGACGCGCGCCAGGGCGTGGTGGAGCAGTCCCGACGCCACGCCTACCTCGCCTCGCTGCTGGGCATCCCGCACCTGGTCGTCTGCGTGAACAAGATGGACCTCGTCGGCTACGAGGAGCAGGCCTTCGAGGCGGTGCGACAGGACTTTACGCCCTTCCTCGACCGCCTCGGGTTCACGGACGTGGGCTTCGTGCCGATCTCCGCGCTGGAGGGCGACAACGTGGTCACGAAGTCCGCGGCGATGCCGTGGTACGCGGGCGAGTCGCTGCTCGAGTACCTCGAGACGGTGGAGATCGCCTTCGATGACGACCTGCATGATGGCCGCTTCCCCGTGCAGTACGTGATCCGCCCCATGCGCGAGGAGTTCCACGACTACCGCGGCTACGCCGGCGCCGTCGCCGGCGGCGTGTTCCGCCCCGGCGACCGCGTGGCTGTCCTGCCCGGCGGCCAGCGCACCCGCATCGCCTCGATCGACACGTTCGAGGGCGCGATCGAGTCCGCGTCCCCGCCCATGTCCGTGACGTTGCGGCTGGAGGACGACCTGGACGTCTCGCGCGGCGCCATGATCGTGCCGGCGGACAACGTGCCGGCTGCCGCCGGCGAGTTCGACGCGTGGGTGTGCTGGATGAGCGAACGCGGCCAGATGACGCCCGGCGCGCGCTACGCGCTGAAGCACACGACGCACAGCGTGCGCGCCGTCGTCGGCTCGCTGGAGTCGCGCCTGGACATCAACACGCTGGACGAGGAGGCGGGGCCGGCCTCGCTCTCGCTCAACGAGATCGGCCGCGTCCGCCTGCGGACGACCGAACCGATCTTCTTCGACCCCTACCGCGTCAACCGCCGCACCGGATCGTTCATCCTGATCGACGAGGCGACCAACGACACCGTCGCCGCCGGGATGATCCTCGGCGCCGTCGAGGGGTGACCCAGCCCGCCCCCCGGCCGGCCGGAGCCGGCAGGCGCGCCCCGCTCGGCGACGAGGCCGCGGGCGCCCTCGCATACCAGGCGGAGCACCAGGAGCAGCGCGCCGCCGCGGCAGCCCTCGCCGCGCGGGCGGCACGTCGACGCCGCGCGCTGGCGATGGGTCGCGCCGTTGCGGGCGTGGCGCTGGCGCTGTACCTGTTCACCGTCGCGCTGAAACTGCTCTCCGCCGCCGCGCCGGGCGTGGCGGTCCTCCTCACGCACGCGAGCATCGATGGCGTCGCCAACCTCGTGGGCTTCGGCTGGCTGGCAGCGTACGGGGCGCTCTCCGGCTCGCCGGTGGCCGCGCTGTCGCTGTCGCTGCTGGACGGCGGGGCGATCGAGGCGGACGGCGCGCTGGCGATGCTCTCCGGCTCGCGCATGGGCGCGTCGCTGATCGTGCTGCTCGTGGGGTTCGTGGCCTACGTGCGCGGCCGCGGACGGCCGGACGGCGTGTACGTGGGCGTGGTGGCGCTGCTGACGACGGTGATCGTCTATGTCCCCGCCACCGCGGTCGGGCTGTGGCTGCTCGGCACGGGCGTCCTCGACGGCCCGTCGGCGGCGGTGCCGACGAGGTGGGCGGATCTGCCGGCGGCGGCGTCGCGGCCGGTGGTGGAGCCGCTGGCGGACCTCCTGCCGGGGGCGGGGCTGTTCGTGCTCGGCGTCGCGGCGCTGCTCGGCGCGTTCGCTGTCTTCGACCGCATCCTGCCCAACCTCGATCCGCCGCCCCCCCGCTTCGAGCGCCTGTCGAGGCGCTTCCGCTCCGCCCGCGCGATGTTCCTGTTCGGCGCGATCGTGACGTCGCTGACCATGTCCGTGTCGCTTTCCGTGACGATCCTGGTGCCGCTGACGCTGAAGGGTGTCGTCCGCCGTCGTGACGTGGTGGCGTACGTGATGGGCGCGAACATCACCACGTTCCTGGACACGCTCTTCGCGTCGCTGCTGCTGGAGGCGGAGGCGGCCACGCCGGTGGTGCTGGCGGAGATGATCGCCGTGACGCTGGTGTCCGCGCTCGTGTTCCTCGTGGCGTGGCGGCCGTTCTCGGAGGGCATCCTGGCGGTAGCGTCGCGCGTCAGCGCGCAGCGCTCCTGGCTGGCCGGGTTCCTCGCTGTACTCTTTACGGTGCCTGCCGTCCTCGCGGTACTCTAGAGGCGACGACGGCAGCGAAATCTGGCGGGGGGACGGCTCGATGCTGCGACTGAACCGACGGCGCTTCCTCGGCATCACCGCCGGCAGCGTGAGCGCGGGCGCGCTCGCCTTCGTGCTGCGCCGCCGCTCCGACGGCGGTCCGAGCGCCGAGGACGTGCGCGACGCGGCGGTCGCCCTCGGCATTGCGGAGGACGCGCGCGCGAACGCCGTGGCGGCCGTCCCCACCTCGACGCCCGTGCCGCCGACGCCCACGCCGATCCCGGAGCCGCCGGTGATGCCCCGCGGCCGCGAGGAAGTGGCGCTCATGGCCGGCACCGAGTGGGAGGCGCGCGGCACGATCTTCCACAGCGGCCTCGCCGGCCCGCGCCTCATGGTCCTCGGCGGCGTCCACGGCAATGAGCCGGGCGGCTGGCTGGGCGCCGAGGGCGTGCGGGACTGGGAGGTCGCGCGCGGCATGCTGATCGTCCTGCCTCGCATCAACCACCGCGCCGCCGCCGCCTTCGAGCGCACGCTGGAGGGCACCGGCGACCTGAACCGGCTGTACCCCGGCGACCCGCTGGGCCCGCCGATGGCGCAGATGGCCGCGGAGATCGTGGCGCTGGCGACGCAGTGGCGGCCGCACTACCTTTGGGACATGCACGAGTCCTGGGGCTTCTTCAACGAGCGCGGCTCGAACAGTGGCACCGCGTTCATCGGCCAGACCGTGACCACGGGCGACCTCGCGGCGGTGGAGGACCTCACGGCCGTCCTCGAGCAGGTGAATGGCCAGATCAGCACGCGCGAGGCCTTCTCGATGCGCACGCGCCCCGGCGGCCGCTTCGGCGGCGACACCGCCCCGCCCATGAGCGAGGCGCGCCGGGGCAGCCGTGGCTCCTCGTCCCTGTCGATCGGCACCCACGTGGCCGGGGTGCGGCC
>JBBDIC010000033.1:0-989 GCA_040880625.1 Dehalococcoidia bacterium
AGCGACCATGTCCCGAGCGCGCCCACGAGCAGGATCGAGCCGCCGATCCAGCCGTAGAGCACCAGGTTGAAGCCTTCGACCGGCAGTTTCGCGCGCACCCGCTCGCCGTACCGCGTCTCGAAGTACAGGATGATGTCGTCCGGCGTGGCGCCGGCGGCGAGGCGCTCGCGGATGATGCGCTTCATGTCCGTGCAGATGGCGGTGGTGCAGACGTCCAGCCGCTCGTTGGTGCATACCGGGCACAGCAACTGCCGCTCGATCGCCATCGCCTGCTCCTCGGTCGCCGGTGGTCCCTGCGCCTCCACGCCGGCCGGAGGCATGGCGACGAGCGCCAACGCGGCCGCGGCCACGAGGGCTGCCCGGGCGAGCAGGACGGCGCGGGCGGCGTGACGAGCGAGGGCGGTCATGCGCGCTGCGCTCCACCGTCGGCGGTTGCCCGTGCATCCACCTCGACCGGGCGGGGGGCGCGGAACAGGCCGAAGGCGAGGACGCCGCCGGCGACGTAGATGCCGGCGCCGATCCAGAGCCACTGTTGCAGTGGGTTCACGAACACATGGAATTCCGACTCGCGCGTCTCCGGGTCGTAGCCCTGGAGGAACAGGTACAGGTCACGCCGCAGGTTGCCGTCCACGGCCACGATGCCGATGGGCATCTCCGGAAAGTTGGCGAAGAAGCGCCGGCCGGGCTCCAGGTCGCTCACGTGCTGGCCGTCGCGGAGCACCGTGACCTGCGCGATGATCTCCTCGTCGATGCCGTCCACGCCCGGTTCGCGCACGGCGAAGTTCTCGAACTGGAACGTGTAGCCGCCGGCCTCGAACGCCTCGCCGGGCGCGACCACGGCGCGCACCTGCTCCTGGTACACGTTCGTCGCGACGACGGCGATCGCCATGACCGCGACGCCGACGTGCACCAGGTAGCCCCCGTAGCGTCGAGGGTCGCGCGTGAACAGCGCGCCGAACGCCGACGGCCACGAGACGCGGCGGGGGGGG
>JBBDIC010000033.1:999-1309 GCA_040880625.1 Dehalococcoidia bacterium
CTCGGGCGGTGCGCACCGCCCTCGACCCGATCGCGTACTCGCGCGCGCTGACGACGAGTACGAGGACCGCCGCGCCCACGCCGGCCAGCGCGAACGGGTCGCGCATGCCGAGCACGCCGAGGGCAGCCGTGACCGCGAGCGTGAGCAGGATCGGCATCGTGAAGCGGCGGCGCAGCAGGCCCGGCGCGGCGGCGCGCCACGGCAGCACCATGCCGACGGCCATCAGCAGGATCGTGACGATCAGCAGCGGGCCGACGATCTCGTTGTAGAACGGCGGGCCCACGGTGATGCGCACGCCTCGGATCAGTTC
>JBBDIC010000034.1:0-3305 GCA_040880625.1 Dehalococcoidia bacterium
GACCACACCCCACCCCGGCTATCCGGCAGCGGGATGACCGCGATCCCCTCGACGGTGCAGGTGTCGAGCAGATGCGGGTCGGCGGTGGCGAGCGGGACGTCGAGGGCGCGCGCGGTCTCAGCGGCGACGCAGTCGGCGAGGCTGAGTGCTCGGTCGCGGCGGTGGTACTGGCGTGCTCGCAGCAGTCCGGCGCGGGCGCCCACGTCTGCGTCGACCGCCGGCGGCGCATCTAAGCCCAGTTGGGCCAGGTCGAGCAGCGCTTGCTCCGCGTCGGCCCCTGCGAGGCGGACGAGGTAGTCTAGTACCTCGGCGATCCCGAGCGGCGTCAGCGTGGCCCCATCCCGCTCGATCAAGGCCCGTACGTCGGGAGCCGCGAGTTCGCCTTTGAGAAGCGCCAGGACAGGATAGGCGTCGAGGACGATCACCGTCGCCGCTCGTCGGCGGCGGCGTCGTCAGCGCGGGCCTGCCGGCGTGCCTCGTCGGCACTCGGTCCGCGGCCGGCGTACTTGCCCTGAAGATCGCCGATAGGATCGTCCGGCAGCGGACGGACGACGACGCGGTCGCCCATGTCGACGACCAGGAGTCGGTCAGCACGCCAGCGCGAGCGGGCGGCGGCGGGGATCGAGACCTGACCGTTGGAAGACATCTTCATGATGTGGCTCGTCACCATCTGCCGTTCCTCCCGTTGTATGAATCGCCGCTATTATTGTAGCGCGCTGATACGATCAATGCGCTTCGCCAGCCTCGCGAGATGCGTCCCGCGACCCAAGGAGACCCACCATGGCCAAGACTGAGTCCTTCGACATCACGACCGGGGCCGACCTGCAGGAGGTCGACAACGCCGTCAACCAGTCGCTGAAGGAGATCACGGGGCGGTTCGACTTCAAGGGCGTGCTCGTGGACGTCGAGTTCGACCGGGGGGCCGGGACGATCGCGGTGCACACGGATGACGAGTACAAGGCGGATGCCATCTGGGACGCGATGCTGGGGCGGCTGATCGCGCGCAAGGTGCCGGTGAAGAACCTCAAGCGCGGCGACGTCGAGCGGGCGGGCGGCGACACGGTGCGCCAGACGATTACGCTGGTGCAGGCCATCGATGGCGACACGGCGAAGCAGATGGCGAAGTTCATCCGCGACCTGAAACTGAAGAAGGTCACCGCCCAGGTGCAGGGCGACGCGGTGCGCGTCTCCGGGCCGACGCGCGACGACCTGCAGGCGGCGATGCGCGCCCTTCGCGAGGAGGACTGGGGCATCGAGTTGAACTTCGGCAACTACCGGTAACAGGCGCTCGGAGGCCCGCCTGCGGGCCACGCGTCGAGGTTGAAACGAACTTGCGAGGCGGCCCGCGACGCCGCTGATGCCGCCGCCGAGCGGCGCGCACTACGGTCGCGCGGTGAACGCGCAGAATGCGGCCCGCGCTGCCATCGAGGACACGGACGCGGACGCCGTCACGCAGGACGTGGCGCAGCGGTCGGCGTCCGGCACGGTCCTCAGCGCCGCCGGCTGGCTCGACGATCACTTCGAGGCGTGTCGCGACGAGTACACGGAGATGCTCCGTGCCGCCGGCCTGCGGAGCGGCTGGCACGTCCTGGACGTGGGCTGCGGCACGGGGAGTTATCTGCCGCTCATCCGCGACGAGGTCGGCGCGAGCGGGCGCGTGCTAGCGACCGACCGCGACCCTGAGAACGTGGCGATCGCGCGGCAGCAGCACCCGCTCTCGGAGCCGCTCGTTGGGAGCGCGCTCGCGCTGCCGGTGCGGACCGCCGGCGTGGACGCCGTGTGGTGCGCGAACGTCACACAGTACTTCAGCGACGAGGACCTACCGCTCCTGCTGGGCGAACTGGCGCGCGTGGTGCGGCCCGGCGGGCTCGTCGCGGTCAAGGACGTGGACATGAGCGCGCTCCGCATCGCGCCGGGCGGGCCGTTCCTGGGCGCGCACTTGGCCGAGGCGTGCGTCACCTCGACGCCGGTCGCCGTCGAGTCGGGCGGCTCGCTGCGCGGGCGCGAGTTGGGCCTCTGGCTGGAACGCGCGGGCCTCGAGGGCGTGCGACAGCAGACGTTCGCCATCGAGTACCGTGCGCCGCTCAGCGCGCCGGCCGCCCGCCTGTGGGCCTCGTGGCTGCCGTACCTCGCGCGCCTCGCGGAGGAGAAGGGCGTACCGGACGTCGACCTCGCGACGTGGCGCCGCGTCTCGACGCCCGAGCGGGCAGCGGCGTTCGTCGCGGCGCCGGAGTTCTACGCGTGTGAACTGCAGGTCCTCGCCATCGGACGAATGCCGGAGAGCGCGCCGTGACCAGCCTCGACGTCCCGCGCATCGAGGCGACGTACCTCCTGCCGATCCGCTGCGCGACGCCGGCGAGCGACGAACTCACGGCTTACCTCGAATGGCTCGCCCGCCGCGTCGAGGTGATCGTGGTGGATGGCTCACCACCGGCGGTGTTCGAGGCGCACCAGCGGGCGTGGGGCGGGACATGCCGGCACGTGGCGCCGGACGACCGGCTGCGATCGGCGAACGGCAAGGCCTGGGGCGTGAACACCGGCCTGCGGCTCGCGAGCCACGAGCGCGTGGTCATCGGCGACGACGACGTCCGGTACGACGGGCCCGCCCTGGAGCGGCTGTGCGCGCTGCTGGACGTGGCGGACGTGGTGCGGCCTCAGAACTACTTCGCGCCGGCGCCGTGGCACGCGCGCTGGGACACGTCGCGCACGCTGCTCAACCGCGCCGCCGGCGGCGACTGGCCGGGGACGCTGGGCGTGCGCCGCTCGCTGCTACCCGATGGGTATGACGGCGATGTCCTGTTCGAGAACCTGGAACTCTGCCGCACCGTGGAGGCGGCGGGCGGCCGCCACCTGGTCGCGCTGGATCTCTACGTCCGGCGGCTGCCGCCGACGGCGCGCCACTTCTGGTCGCAGCGCGTGCGCCAGGCGTACGACGAGTTCGCGCGCCCTCGACGGATGGCGGCGCAACTCGCGTCCCTCCCGCTCGCACTGCTGCTGGCCGCGTCCGGGCGGCGCCGGTTCGTCCTCGGTGCTGCGCTGGCGTCGATGGCGATCGCGGAAGGCGGACGGCGGCGCTCCGGCGGGCGGCGGTACTTCTCGCCGGTGGCGTCGCTGCTCGCGCCGGTCTGGATCGCCGAGCGCGCCGTCTGCGCGTGGCTCGCCCTCGGCAGCCGCGTGCGGCATGGAGGCGTCCCGTACGGCGGCGGCGTCCTCGCGCGGGCGGCGACCCCGGCGCGCGTCCTCGGCGAGCGGCACGCCCGAGGCGCGCGATAGGGCTCCTCCGTGCCGATGGCGCGCCGGGCTCG
>JBBDIC010000034.1:3405-6955 GCA_040880625.1 Dehalococcoidia bacterium
CCTTGCGGCGATTTCGTTACAGCGAGGGGCAACCTGCTATCTCGTCGCGTCCACGGCCGGGACTACGGTCGAGGCCGGAGCCGGCCGTCCGAGGAGGCACGATGGCGATGCTCGCGGGCCGTCCCGCCGACCACCCGTATTCGAGCGACCTGGCGCTCCAGAACAGTTGCTACACGCGCTGGACGGACGGCATGCTCCGCTATGCGGCCGCGGACCCCGCCGCCGAGGGCTCGCCGCCGGCGCTGGCGGAGCGCGTCCACTCGGCGCTGCGGGCGCTGATCCTCGATCCGGACTTCCCGTGCGTGGGCGCGCGGTCCGCGCTGAACCAGGCGAGTTATCGGTTCGCGCTCTATGACGAACTCGGCACCGAGGCGGCGACCGCCGGACTGGCGCGCGACCTCTTCACGTTCGTGCAGGAGCAGCCCTCGATCGGCGGAGAGTACTCGACGTTCCTGGCGACGTTCGACCATCCGAAGACGCTGACGCCGCTGGACTTCGAACGCCTGCTCTGGGCGCAACTGGAGGCGCTGCACGCCCTCGACGGGGCGCCGTGGGACGCGAGCGTGAGCGCGGACCCGGCGGAACCGACGTTCTCGTTCAGCTTCGCCGGCCGCGCGTTCTTCATCGTGGGCCTCGCGCCCACCGGGGGGCGCTGGGCGCGTACGTTCCCGTGGCCGACGCTGGCGTTCAACGCCCACTTCCAGTTCGAGCACCTGCGCGAGACCGGCCAGTTCGAGCGCATCCAGCACGTGGTCCGCGACCGCGACCTGCACCTGGAGGGCCACCTGAACCCCAACCTCTCCGACTTCGGCGAACACACCGAGGCGCGCCAGTACTCCGGCCGCCCCGTGGAGGACGGCTGGCGCTGCCCGGTACAGTTCGACCGATGAGCGCACATCGATGACCGACCAGCCCTCGACGCCCCCGCGTGCAGCCTCGATGGAGCGCCGTCTCGCGCCCCAGACGGGCGCAGCGTTCGAGGTGCGGCGCGGCCAGGTGCTGCGGGTGACGGACCCCACCGGCGGGCAGGTGTCGGACGTCATCGCCTTCGCCGCGGCCGACACGCGCGAATGGCTCTCCTCCGGCCGCACCATCGACTACAACGAGACGATCCTGATGACGGCGGGACACGCCCTCTTCTCCAACCGCAGCAACGAGATGCTCACGATCACCGCCGACACCGTCGGCCGCCACGACTTCCTCCTGGCCCCGTGCAGCCCGGAGATGTTCCGCCGCACCTACGGCATCGAAGGCGACCACCCGAGTTGCTTCGCCAACCTCGCGGCCGCGCTCGCACCGTTCGGCATCGAGCCGGACGCGATCCCTACGGCGTTCAACATCTTCATGAACGTGCAGGTGCTACCCAGCGGCGAGTGGCGCATCGACCCGCCGCCCTCGAGGGCCGGCGACTACATCGAACTGCGGGCGGAGATGGACCTGGTGGTGGGCGTCACGGCCTGCTCCGCCGAACTGACGAACAACGGCACCTTCAGCCCCATCGACATCGCGATCGTCGAGGGTTAGAGACCAGACAGGGCGGCCAATATGGCCGCCCTGTCTGGCGTGCTGCGTGCGTGCGCCTACCGCTTGCGGGCGGGGGCCTTCGTGCGGGCGGGGGCCTTGGAGGCGGCGGCTGCCTTGCGCGCCGGCATTTTCGCGAAGGACGAGCAGACCGTGTCCACGATCAGGCGGGTCACGGTGTACGGGTCCATGTTCGCGTTCGGACGGCGGTCCTCGATGTAGCCCTTGCGGTCCACGGCCACTTGCCACGGGATGCGCACCGAGGCGGCGCGGTTGGAGACGCCGTAGGAGAACTTGTTCCACGGCGCGGTCTCGTGCTTGCCCGTCAGGCGCAGTTCGATGCCGTCGCCGTAGTACTTGACGTGCTCCAGCGCCCGGTCGCCCAGCGCCTTGCACGCCTGCTCGATGTAGTCCCAGGCGTTGTCGGCCTCACGCATCTCCACGGTGGAATAGTTGGTGTGGGCGCCGGCGCCGTTCCAGTCGCCGGGGACCGGCTTCGGGTTGAGCGTGGCGGAGACGCCGAAGTCCTCCGCGATGCGGTAGAGCAGCCAGCGCGCGACCCACATGTGGTCCGCGGCCTCCAGCGGGCTCACCGGGCCGATCTGGAACTCCCACTGCGCCGGCATCACCTCGGCGTTGGTGCCGGCGATGGCCAGCCCGGCCGCCATGCAGGCGTCCGAGTGCGCCTCCACGATCTCGCGCCCGAAGATCTCGTCCGAGCCCACGCCGCAGTAGTAGCCGAACTGCGGGGCCGGGAAGCCGTTGTCCGGCCAGCCCAGCGGGCGGATGCCCTCGAAGAACGTGTACTCCTGCTCAATGCCGAACCAGGACTCGTGCTTCGCGTACTTCTTCGCGGTCGCGGCCAGCGCGGCGCGGGTGTTGGTGGGGTGCGGCTTGTTCGTCCCCGGCAGCAGCACCTCGCACATGACGAGTTTGTTCGCGCCGCCGCGGATCGGGTCGGGGCAGGTGAAGACCGGCTTCAGAACGCAGTCGGAGGCCTCGCCGGCCGCCTGGTTCGTGCTCGATCCGTCGAAGCCCCAGACCGGCGGCGTCGCGCCGTCCTCCAGGATCTTCGTCTTGGACCGGAGTTTCGGGGTCGGCTCGGCGCCGTCGATCCAGATGTACTCGGCCTTGTACGCCATGCTCAGTCTCCGCCCTTCGTGCGCTCCCGCATCCGCTCCCGGTGCGGGAATCCCTCCGTACGCCCGTCACGATATCGCCGCTACGTTTCAGGTGTATTTCAAGCCACACCGCGCCGCCTTCCCCCGTCCGGTACCATGAGCCTACTTTTCGTAAGCATCCCGCCCGAGGCGCCCCCAGGAGGTCCCATGGCAGACGATCCCGTCAGCGACGCGCTCAAGAAGGTCCAGTACTCCCTCGTGGTGGTCGGTTCCACCTCGTCCGAGGGCGAACCGAACGGCATGACAGCCAACTGGATGACGCAGGTCTCCTTCGACCCGCGCATCATCGCGGTCGCGATCCAGGAGGGCGCCCACACCCGCGCGAACATCGACGCCACGGGCGTCTTCGCGATCTCGGTGCTGGGCGAGGGCGCCAAGGACCTGTCGCTGAAGTTCACGAAGAAGTCCACCCACGGCCCCGAGCGCCTGGAGGACGAGCCCGTGACCACATTCGAGACCGGCGCGCCCGTGCTGGACGCCGCCGTCGGCTGGTTCGAATGCCGCGTGGTGGGCCAGGCGCAGCCCGGCGACCACGTCGTCTACTTCGGCGAGGTCATCGGCGGCGCAGCCCGCGACGGCTCATCGACGACGCTCGCCGCGACCGGCATGTCGTACGCCGGCTGAGAGTCCGCTCGACCGTCGCAAGTCCCGCGCACATGCCCTTACCCCTTCTGGATCCGGCCCCTTCCCCCTTGAGGGGGGAAGGCTGGGATGGGGGTGATCCGCGCAGTCGTACCCACGACCGACAGCACACCAGATCGACGCTTCTGCCTCCGCCTCTTCCCCCATCGCAGCATTGCCGCTGCCGACCTGCCCCCGGACACTGAGGGCGCACCCCACGAACCCGC
>JBBDIC010000035.1:0-6943 GCA_040880625.1 Dehalococcoidia bacterium
GTGACGCGGTTGTCGTCCACGGCGAAGCCGGCGTCCGTGGCGGTGACGTCGTTGGCGACGATGAAGCGCGCGCCCTTCTTCGCCAGTTTCCTGCGCGCGTTCGCCAGCAGGTCGTCCGTCTCGGCGGCGAAGGCGACCTTCACCAGGCCTCCGGGGCGGCCGTTGTCCACCGGCACCGAGGCGATCACGTCCGGGTTCTCGACCAGGTCCACGCTGATGTCGCCGGCGTCGCCTCGCTTGATCTTCTTCGCCGAGGCTTGCGAGGGGCGGTAGTCCGCGACGGCGCCGGCCATGACCAGCGCGTCCGCCTGCGCGCACTCCGCCAGTACGGCCTCCTGCATCTGCGCCGCCGACTCCACGTTGATCACGCGCACCGCCGCCGGGCACGGGAGCGACACCGTCGAGACCACGACGACCTCGGCGCCGCGGTCGCGCGCGGCCTCCGCGATCGCGTAGCCCATCTTGCCGCTGGAGCGGTTGCCGAGGTAGCGCACGGGGTCCAGCGCCTCGCGCGTGCCGCCGGCGGTGACGACGATGCGGCGGCCGGCCAGGTCGCCGCGCTCACGCGCCAGCCGCGCGCGCGCTTCGTCCACGATGCGCTCCGGCTCCACGAGCCGCCCGAGGCCGGTGCGCCCAGAGGCGAGGCGGCCCTTCGCCGGGCCGAGGAACTGCACGCCGCGCTCCGTCAGCAGCGCGACGTTCGCCTGCGTCGAGGCGTGCTCCCACATCTGCGCGTCCATCGCCGGCGCGACCAGCAGCGGCGCGGTGGTGGCAATCGCCGTGAGCGCGACCATGTCGTCCGCCAGTCCGTACGCGAGGCGCGCAAGGATGGAGGCAGTCGCGGGCGCGATCAGCATCAGGTCCGCACGCCTCGCGAGTTCCACGTGCACCTCGCCGAACTCGCCGTGCGGGCGCCACATGTCGCCGTAGGGCTCGCGCGCCGTGATCGAGCGGAACGTGAGCGGCGTGACAAACTCCGTGGCGTGCGAGGTGAGCGCCACATCGACGCTCGCGCCGGCCTGGACGAGGCGGCTGGCGATCTCCACGGCCTTGTAGCAGGAGATGGAGCCGGTGACGCCGAGGACCACGTTGGCGCCGCGGAGCGGGTCGCCCTCGCGGCCGGGGAGGGGCGCAGGGGCCGGACGTGGGGCGGTCACTGGTTCGCCTCGTAGACCAGGCGCAGGCCGGTGAGGTTCAGGTCCGGCTCGATGGCGTCGAAGCAGCCGGCCTCCTCCGCCAGGATCGAGACGTAGCCGCCGGTGCCGATCACCAGCGCCTCCTCGCCCACCTCCGCCTTGAAGCGCCGCACCATGCCGCGCACCATCTCCACGTAGCCGAAGAAGATGCCGGACTGCATGGAGTGGACGGTGTTGCGCCCGATCGGGCCGGACGGTTGCTCCATGCTCACGCGGTGCAGCATGGCGGCGCGGCTGAACAGCGCCTGCGACGCCAGCCCGATGCCGGGCGCGATCGCCCCGCCCAGGTAGTCGCCGTCCCTCGAGACCGCGTCGAAGACGCAGGCGGTGCCCAGGTCCACGATGATCAGCGGCGGGTCGTAGGAGTCGAGCGCCGCGACGGCATGCAGGATGCGGTCCGGGCCGACCTCGCGCGGGTTGTCGTACAGCACTCGGATGCCGGTGCGCACGCCGGGCCCGACGACCAGCGGGTGGACCTGGAAGTGCCGCTCGCAGACCTGCTGGAACGTGGTCACCAGCGGCGGCACGGTGCTGGAGAGGACGGCCGCGCCGATCTGGTCGGGCGTGATGTCCACCGTGCGCAGCAGGCCCAGCACGAGCATGGCGTACTCGTCCGGGAAGTTCTCCTGGTCCGTGGCGATGCGAAAGGTGCCCACAATCTCCTGGTCGTCGAAGACGCCGATCGCGATGCTGGTGTTGCCGATATCGATGGCCATGAGCAGGCCGGCGGCCGCGTCCCGGTCGCCCTCGGACGCCGGGGCGGGGAGGGGATCGGAGACGGGATAGGAGACAGACTGGGACATGCGGACCTCCTGATACGCCGCCTGGAGGGTCGGCGTTCGCGGGCTCCGTGAGGCGCGCAGTATAGCGACGAATCGCCAGGACCATCGCTCATCCGGGCGAATTCCGTCTCTTCATCATGAAAAGATGGAGACTCCACATAAGAGCCTTGATCGGCCGGATCGCGCGGTGCTACAGTCCGCTGCGTTCGGCTCTTGGGCGCGCTGATGCGGCAACTGACCGCCCGGCCGGACGCAGGAACTCGATCGCTGAATTCGACAACGGGGCTGCTCCAGGGCTGGCCTCTGCGGGAATCTCAAGCCACCGGCCACACCCTCCAGCCTGCGGTTCCACTGGGAGCCCCGGGCAGCGGAGCCGTGTGCCCGGCGGCGCGCTGATGGATGGCGAAGGGCTGGCTGCGTGCACGACGAACCTGCCGCCCTCTGGCAGTCTGCCCTGAAAGCCCTCTCCGGCCAGGTGTCGCGCGCGAACTACGACACGTGGTTGGACGGCACCGTGGGCGTCAGCCTGGAGCAGGACGTGCTCACGGTGGGCACCCGCTCCGAGTTCGTCACGGAGTGGCTGCAGAAGCGCCTCCGCCCGGCAATCCTCCGCACGCTGAACGAGATCTGCGAGACGGACCTGGAGGTCCGCTTCGAGCCGCTGCGCTCGGAGGAGGGCGCCGTGGCGGCGCTCCACCACCCGGCCGGCGAGGTGCCGCGCGCTGCTATCACCCGCCCGCGCCTGCGCGAGCGCTACACCTTCGACAACTACATCGTGGGCCCGGGCAACCAACTCGCGTTCGCGGCGGCGGAGGGCGTGGCGCGGGAGCCGGGCCGCCTCTACAACCCGCTGTTCATCTACGGCGCGGCCGGCCTGGGCAAGACGCACCTGCTGCACGCCATCGGCCATGCGCTCCTCGAGCGCGGGCAGCACGTGGTCTACCTGAGCGCGGAGGCCTTCACCAACGCCCTCATCACCGCCATCCAGCAGCGCAAGATGGACGACTTCCGCGGCCGCTACCGCTCCGCGGACGTGCTGCTGATCGACGACATCCAGTTCATCGCCGGCAAGGAACAGACGCAGGAAGAGTTCTTCTACACGTTCAACGAGTTGTACGAGGCCGGCCACCAGATCGCCATCACGTCCGACAAGAGCCCGGCGCTGATCCCACAACTGGAGGAGCGCCTGCGCACCCGCTTCGAGTGGGGGATGACGGCGGACCTGCAGGCGCCGGACATGGAGACGCGCGTCGCCATCCTGCGCCACAAGGCGGCGGAGCAGAACATCCGCGTCCGCGACGACGTGCTGCACGTCATTGCCGCGCGCTTCAAGAACAACATCCGGGAACTGGAGGGCTCCCTCACCCGCGTGGTCGCGTACTCGCGCCTCACGGGCGAGTCGCTCTCGCCGGAGGTGGTGGCGTCCGCGCTGGCGTCGCTGGAGACGAACGAGCCGAAGTTGCCGCCGTCCCCCGACCTCATCAAGGACATCGTCTGCCGCTACTTCGACATCGACCGCGAGGGGCTGCTGTCTCCGAGCCGCGAGAAGCGCGTGGCGTACCCGCGGCAGATCGCGATGTACCTCATGCGCGAACTGGCGCACCGCAGCCTCGTGGAGATCGGGCAGGCGCTCGGCGGGCGGGACCACTCCACGGTCCACCACGGCTGGCGCAAGATGGAGCGCTCCCTGGGCGTCGACCCCGAAACTCGTCGCGATATTGCAAGCCTGCGCGAGATGATCGAGCAGTCGCGGCGCATCGCCTGATCCAACCGTTTGGTCTGCCCGTAGGGCCGGATTCACGCCTTGAGCGCCGCTTACCAACAGCGGTGATCGGCGAATCGGCCCATGCATCTCATCAATTGCGTTCGTTGATTTGTGGAGAACCCCTGCCCTGGCGGTGGACATCCGTTGGTTCTTTCGATTTCTCCCCCCATCGATCCGTGGGACGGTGACGGGGCCGGTTTCTGACGTGGGTAACTTCCCAGGTCATCGACGCTTGCCCGATACGCGTCCCACGGCTCCGATCGGCGCATTGCAGCACCGTTGCAATCGATCCGCCCGGCCATCCACGCCGTCAACACCACTACGATGACGATGATCTGAATGACGACACCCAAACACGTTCCTGTGGACTCAGCGATCCACATCCACACCGCCTGATCCGGAACCGCATGATCGACCACATCGCCTTCGAAGTCCGTGCCGGTCGAGGCGGGGACGGCGCCGTCTCCTTTCGTCGCGAGAAGTTCGCCCCCAGGGGCGGGCCGGACGGCGGCGACGGTGGCCGCGGCGGCGACGTGATCCTGGTCGCGCACCGCCGCGTCTCCACGCTGGACCTCTACAGCGACGCCCGGCCGCGCGTGGCGGCCAACGGCGTAGCGGGCGGGCCGAACCAGCGCCGAGGCGCCTCGGCGCGGCCGCTCACGCTACCGGTGCCGGTGGGCACGGTGGTGATGGACGCCGGCACGGAGGAGGTGGTGGCGGACCTGAAGGAGGACAGCGCATCGGTGCTGGTGGCGCGCGGCGGGCGCGGCGGCTGGGGCAACAAGCGCTTCGCCAACTCCACCCGTCAGGCGCCCAAGTTCGCGCAGCGGGGAGCACCCGGCGACCAGCGCGTGCTGAGCCTGGACCTGAAACTGCTGGCGGACGTGGGGCTGGTGGGCCTGCCGAACGCCGGGAAGTCCACGCTGCTCACGGTCTGGAGCCGCGCACGCCCGAAGATCGGCGCGTACCCGTTCACCACGCTGGAGCCCGAACTGGGCGTGGTCCACACCGGCGACGACGCCTTTGTCGCCGCGGACATGCCCGGCCTGATCGAGGGCGCGTCCGCCGGCGTGGGCCTGGGCCACGAGTTCCTCCGCCACATCGAGCGCACGCGCGTCCTGGTCCACGTGCTGGACATGACCGCGGACGACCCGCTGGCGAACTACCGGCTGATCAACCGCGAACTCGAGGAGTTCGGGCACGGCCTGGCGGAAAAGCCACAGGTCCTGGCGCTGAACAAGGTGGACGACCCGGACGCCGTCGCGCACATCGACCTGCTGCGCGCGGACATCGACGCGCTGGGCGTGCGCTCCTTCGCGATCTCGGCAGCGTCAGGCGCGGGCACGCGCGAACTGGCGCAGCAGGCGCTGTGGACGCTCAGGGAGGCGCAGGAGGCAGAAGCGGCGGTGCGCGAGGCCGCAATCCCGATCCTCACGCCGCCGCCGAAGCGCACGGGCCGCTACGAGTCCTACATCGCGGAGGACGGGACGCCGGTGATCGACGGGCCGACGCCGAACTGGCTGGCGCGCACGCTGGACCTGCACGACCGCGACCCGCGCGAGGAGTTCTTCACGCGCCTGAAGCGCATGGGCGTCCACCGCTCGCTCCGACGCCTCGGCGTCTCCGAGGGCGACACGGTGCGCATCGGCGACATCGAGGTGAGGTGGGAGGAGTGACGCGCCCGGCGGCGGGGAGCGCGCCGGACCTGGCCGCGACGCGCATCGGCATGCTGGGCGGCACGTTCGACCCGCCGCACCTGGCGCACCTGGCGCTGGCGGCGGCGGCGCGCACGGCGCTGCGCCTGGACCGCGTGATCTTCGTGCCGGCCGGACAGCCGTGGCGCAAGAGCGACCGGCAGGTCACGCCGGCGCCCGTCCGACTGGAGATGCTGCGCGCGGCCATCGAGCCGTTCGCGTGGGCGGAGGCCTCCACCATCGAGGTCGACCGGGACGGCCCGACGTACACGGCGGAGACGCTGGAGGCGCTCGTGCGGCCGGACGAGGCGTGGTGGTTCGTGCTGGGTGCGGACGCGCTGGCCGACATGCCGGCCTGGCACGAGCCCGCGCGCATCATCGCCTGCGCTCGGCTGGCGGTGGCGCGGCGGCCGGACGTGGCCGGCGACCTGGCCCCGGCCGCGCTGCGCGAGGCGATCCCCGGCGTGGAGGAGTGCATCGACGTGCTGGACATGCCGCTGCTGGAGATATCCGCCACCGACCTGCGCCAGCGCATCCGCGACGGCCGCTCCACGGAGTTCCTGCTGCCGGCGGCGGTGCGCGAGGTGGTGGACCGCCTGGGCCTCTACCGGGACTGACGCGGCTACTCGGCGCTACACCGTGTAGGCGGGCGTGTAGTCGCCCTCGGGCGGGCGGCCGACGAGGATCGAGGCGCGGGGGACCGGCGGCAACAGGAACGGGCGCAGGTCCGCGTCCCGGACGAACTCGAAGCCCGCGTCCGTGGCCAGGCGCTTCAGCGTGCGCTGCGATCGCAGGCGCGGCCGTCCGAGGGGTCCGCGGGAGACGACGTACGCGTTCCACGCATCGAGGCGCACGTTGCCGGTGGGGCTGAACTCCCAGATCAGCGCCAGGCCGCCCGGCTCCAGCACGCGCCGCACCTCCGCGAACAGCCCCAGCACGTCCGCGTCGTCGAGCCCCTTCAGCACGTGCCCGCACAACACGAGGTTGAACGAGGCGTCGCGGAACGGCAGCGCGGTCCCGCCGCCCTGCACCAGCCCGGCGTCGCGTCGCGCGTTCGGTTCGTCCCGGGCGGCGCGGCGCAGCATCTCGCGCGAGGGGTCGAGGCCTACCGGCGGGCGCTCGCAGCGCAACTGGTCGTCCAGCGCACGCAGCACCGCGCCGCGCCCGCAGCCGAGGTCTAGCAGCCGCGTGGACGCATCGAGTTTGAGCGTCTGCGCGACGCGGTAGAGCGGCGCGTTGGCGCCCCACTGCCCCGGCCCCATCAGCCAGCGGAACGCGACCGCGGACGGCGACCGCCCAGCGAGCCAGCAGTCGTACTCGATGGCGCGCGCGGCCTGCTGCTCCGTGTTGGCGGCGTCGGTGGTGGATGCGGCGTTCACGCGCGGATCGTCGCACCGCCCGGCCGGGGGCTCAACGTCGGGCGGACGGCGCGCGTGGGAACCAGGGCGGCACTCCGGACGTTTTAGGGTGGAAGAGGGAGGATCCCATGCGCGTCCGCGTGTCCGC
>JBBDIC010000036.1:0-1103 GCA_040880625.1 Dehalococcoidia bacterium
ATGCCCTCCTCGATGGCGGCCTGCTGCACCTTGCCGGCGTCCAGGCCTTCTGCCAGGTCCACCCAGAGGAAGAAGCCGCCGCCGGGCTTGGTGAAGGTGAGGTAGGGCTCGCAATACTCGCGCAGCGCGTTGGCCAGCACGTCCACCTTGCGAGCGTAGATCTGGCGGATCTTCGTGATGTGGCGGTCCAGGCCGCCGTCACGGGCGAACTCGAACAGCATGCGGTGGAGCAGCGGCGAGTTGCCCATCTCGAAGCGGACGCGCACCACGCGCTCCAGCAGTTCAGGCGTGGCGTGGACCCAGCCCACGCGCAGGCCGGTGGCGACGATCTTCGAGAACGTGCCCACGGTGATGACGCCCTGGCACTCGGCCATGCCGGAGAGCGCCTGCGGCCGGGCGGCCTCCTGGAACCAGAGGTCCCCATACGCGTCGTCGTCCACCACGAAGATGCCGTGGCGGGCGGCCACCCTCAGCAGGTGCTCGCGGCGCTCTGCGGAGAGCGTGACGCCCATGGGGTTATGGAACGAGGCGATGGTGTAGATGATCTTCACGCGCTTGCCCTGCGCGTGCAGGCCCTCGATCAGTCCGTCCAGGTCCTCCACGAGCATGCCGTCGTCGTCCATGCCGACGCTGACGATCTCCGCCTGGTGCCCGCGGAACGTCCGGACGGAGCCCGAGAACGTGGGCGCCTCCGTGATGATCACGTCGCCCGGGGAGATCAGCGCCGCGGCCACCTGGTCAATGGCGCCGGCGCTGCCGTTGGTGAGCAGGAAGTGGTCCTTCGTCACGGGATAGCCGCGGTCGCGCGTGTAGCGCTCGGCCAGCAGCGTGCGAAGCGGATCGAAGCCCATCGCGCCGCCGTAGCGCAGGGGTGCGTCGTCCTCGGTGTCCAGGGCGCGCTCCATGGCCTCCATGAGTTCGGTGCGCGGGAGCGAGTCCGGGTCCGGGATGCCGCCGCCGAGCGTGATGGGCGGCACCACGGACCGCACGTCCGAGGGCAGCCCCCAGTCGGTGGGCGTGCCGGCGGTGACGAACTTCACCGTGTCGCTGGCCAGGTCGTCCAGGTCGTAGGCGGCCCACTGGCGCGTGAGTTCGTCCGCCAG
>JBBDIC010000036.1:1203-2393 GCA_040880625.1 Dehalococcoidia bacterium
GCCCCCTCACCCGCCCGACGCCACCGCCTCCAGCGCCTCGCCCAGGCGGCGGATCGCCTCGCGGAGGTCGTCCGAGGGGAGCGCGGAATAGACGAGGCGCAGGCGGTCCTCTCCGCCGCCGGAGGCGAAGTAGCCCGTCCCGGGCGTCACGGCCACGTCGCGCTCGGCGGCGGCCTTCGCCACGGCCGCGGCGTCCAGGCCGGGGCGAAGCCGCAACCAGTGGAAGAAGCCGCCGCGTGGCGTGCGGAACGTGACGTACGGCTCGCAGCGGTCGTGCAGCGCGCTCGCGCTGGCGTCACGGCGCTCGCGGTAGAGGTCGCGCAGGCGCTCCACGTGCGGCTCGTACTCGGGCGAGGTGACGAAGAGGTGCACCAGGCGGTGCAGGAACGGCGATGAACCGTTGTCGAAGCGCATGAACACGAGGCGCCTTGTGACTTCCGGCTGCGACACGATCCAGCCGACGCGCAGCCCGGTGGCGACGGTCTTCGAGAACGTCCCGCAGCGCATCACCCCGCGCCCGCCCGCGATTGCGAACATCGAGGGGAGCGGCGGGCCATCGAGGTCGATGCCGGTGTAGGCGTCGTCCTCCACGACGAGCACGCCGTGCTGCCGGGCGAGCGCGACGATCGCCTCGCGGCGTTCCACCGGGAGTGTGGCGCCGCTGGGGTTGTCGTAGTTCGACTGGAGGTACAGGAGTTTCGCCTGGCGTCCCGTCATGCGGCGCGTGTCCAGCACCCGCGCGAGCGCGGAGGGGATGACGCCGTCGTCGTCCTGGGGCGTCTCGATGATGGTCGCGCCGCGCGCGCGGAACGTGCGGATGGCGCCGGGGTAGGTGGGCGCGCCCGCCACCACCACGTCGCCCTCGCCGACAAAGGTGGCAGCGATGTTGTCGATCGCGTGCGCGCTGCCGGAGGTGAGCGTCACCTGGCCCGCGCCCACCTCGATGCCACCCTCGCGCGACTCGCGGGCGGCGATCCAGGCGCGCAGCGGCTCGTAGCCCTGCTGGCCGCCGTAGGTGAGGGCCCCCGCGGCGTCCTCCTCGATGGCGCGGCGGGCCGCCTCCATCAGCCCGCGCGCGGGCAGCGTGGCGCGGTCCGGGACGCCGGCGTTCAGGTCGTACCGCAGCGCCGAGAGCGACGTGGGCGCGGCGAGACGCCCCACCGCCGGCGCCAGGAGCGCCTCGATGGTGG
>JBBDIC010000036.1:2493-5159 GCA_040880625.1 Dehalococcoidia bacterium
GGGGACGTCATGGCTTCTGGGCCGTTGCAGGGGATCCGTGTCCTGGAGTTCACGCAGATCATCGCCGGGCCGTTCGGCTGCCAGCACCTGGCCGACATGGGCGCCGAGGTGATCAAGGTGGAGCCGCCGGGCGGCGAACCGTGGCGGCTGTTCAGCCAGTTCATGCCCGGCGAGTCCAAGACGTTCCAGTCGCTCAACCGCGGCAAGAAGTCGCTGGTGCTGACGCTCCAGGATCCCAAGGCGCAGGAGATCATCCACCGCCTCATGCCCACCATCGATGTGGTGGTGATCAACTACCGGCCGGACGTGCCGCAGAAACTCGGCATCGACTACGAGACGCTGAAGGCGCTGCGTCCCGACGTGATCTACCTGGACAACACCGCCTGGGGCCGCAAGGGCCCGTGGGCCAACCGGCCCGGCTACGACATCATCGCGCAGGCCGTCTCCGGCCTCATGGCCGCCGAGGGCAAAGTGGAGCCCAGCGGCGCGCCGGGGGTCATCACCTCCACGGCCATCGCGGACTACACCACCGGCGTCGCCATCGCGTGGGCGATCTGCGCGGCCCTCTACCACCGCGAGAAGACCGGCGAGGGCCAACTGGTGGAGACCACGCTGCTCAACACGGCCCTGGCCGTGCAGGGGACCACGGCCATGGAACTCCCCGCGGCGGACGCCATGAAGACGATGAAGATGGCGAAGGTCAACGAGTTGCGCCAGCAGAACGCGCCCTACGGGGACCTGCTGGAGGCCTACCGCATGGGCGACCTGGCCCGCGCGGCCAACATCTACTACCGCACCTACGCGACGAAGGACGGCGCGGTCGCCATCGGCGCGCTCTCGCCCACGCTGTGGGCGAAGGTGCGGGCGGCGATCCCCACGGACTTCATGGGCATGCAGGACCCCGAGTTCAACCCGCTGGACCCGGAGTACCTGGCGAAGGCGCGCGCGGGCGTGGCGAAGGTGGAGGATCAGTTCAAGGAGCAGCCCACGCAGCACTGGCTGGAGGTCATGGAGCGCCACGGCGTGCCGGTAGGCCCGGTCAACTTCGTGGAGGACGCCGTGGCGGACGAGCAGGCGATCGCGAACGGGATGCTCGTGGACATCGACCACCCGCTCAGCGGCCCCCAGAAGCAGGTGAGCCCGATGCTGCGCATGGAGAAGACGCCGCTGGCGGCGCAGGGGCCCTCGCCCGTACTGGGCGCGGACACGGACGCCATCGTCGCCAGCGCCGGCTACAGCGCGGAGGACATCGCCGCCCTCCGCGAGGCCGGGGTCATCGCCTGACGCACCGTTCGAGGGCGTCGCACCCGTTCCTGCGTGACGCGCCGTGGTGGGACGGGTACTATCCCGCCGCCTCCTGACCTCACCTAGACGGAAGGGTTCGTGTCCATGGCTTCCGGACCGCTGGACGGCGTCCGTGTCCTCGAGTTCACCCAGATCATCGCCGGCCCGCTCGGTTGCCAGTTGCTCTCCGACCTGGGCGCAGAGGTCATCAAGATCGAACCGCCGGAGGGCGAGCCGTGGCGCCTCAACGCCCAGTTCATCCCGAAGGAGTCCAAGACCTTCATCGGCCTGAACCGCGGCAAGAAGTCGCTGGCGATCGACATGTCGAAGCCGCAGGCGCAGGAGGCGGTCCACCGCCTGGTCAAGGACATCGATGTTGTCGTCATCAACTACCGGCCGGACGTGGCGCAGCGCCTGAGGATCGACTACCAGACGCTGACCGGCATCCGGCCCGACCTGATCTACATGGACAACACCGCCTTCGGCCGCGAGGGGCCGTGGGCCAACCGCCCGGGCTACGACATCGTGGTGCAGGCGGCCTCGGGGCTGGTGTCGGCCGTGGGCAAGGTGGATGAGCACGGCACGCCGCTGGTAGGCCCCGCACACGCGGACACGACCACCGCCTACGCCATCGCCTCCGGCGTGTCGGCGGCGCTGTACCACCGAGCGAAGACCGGCGAGGGCCAGAAGATCGAGACGTCGCTGCTCATCAATGCGCTCACGATCCAGATGAGCGCCTTCGCCGACGTCCCGGCGGCGGACGCGGAGCAGCGCGCGGGCTTCCTGGCCGCGCTGCAACTGGCCCGCGAGAACGGGACGCCCTACGCGGAGTTCCTGGACCAGCGCACCGCCATGCTGCGCCGCCAGGCGGGCGGCAACGTGTACTACCGCTGCTTCCGCACGAAGGATGGCGCGCTCGCCATCGGCGCACTCTCCGCGGCGCTGCGCGCGAAGATCCGCGCCACGCTGGCCTTCGAGCACAACCGCGACGAGCCGGGCTACAACGCCCTGGACCCGGAGCAGATCAAGATCGATGACGCCGTAAAGGCGAAGGTGGAGGCGCTCTTCCTCACGAAGACCACCGCCGAGTGGGAGGACATCCTGATCGCCGGCGGCATTCCGGTCGCCCCCATCACGTTCATCCAGGAACTCGCGGACCACCCACAGGTGCTGGCGAACGGCTACACCGTGGAACTGGATCACGAACTCGCCGGGCCGGTGCGCATGCAGGCGCCGCCGTGGAAGATGAGCAAGACGCCGCCGGCGCCGCAGGGCGCCTCCTCGCCGCTGGGGCGGCACACGGACGAACTCCTCGCCTCGGCGGGCTACTCGCCCCAGGAGATCGAGGCGATGCGTGCAGAGGGCGCGATCCTGTAGCGTCC
>JBBDIC010000036.1:5259-6911 GCA_040880625.1 Dehalococcoidia bacterium
ACATGACTGACTCGCTCGTCGCCGTCGAGGTAGCGCATGGGGTGGGGCGGCTGCGGCTGGACCGGCCGGACAAGCGCAACGCGCTGAACGCCGACCTCTCGCGCGAGGTGCTCCAGGCGATGGCGCGCCTCGATGCGGACGACGCGGTCGTGTGCATCGTGATCGAAGGCACGGACGGGTCGTTCTGCGCCGGCGCGGACATGGGCGAGGCGATGGCGGCGTACGAGGTCGGCGACTACCGCTTCAACCCTTCGCAGGACGCCGCGAACCGCGTCGGCGCCTCCACGAAGCCCACGATCGCCGCGGTGGACGGGCCGGCGTACGGCGCGGGCGCGCTGCTCGCCTGTTCGTGCGACATCCGCATCGCCTCCGATCGCGCGCGCTTCCGCTTCCCGGGCGCCGAGTACGGCCTGGTGGTGGGCGCGCACGCGCTGCCGGCGCTGGTGGGCGGCCCGCTGGCGAAGGAACTGATCTTCACCGGCCGCGTCGTGGACGCCGAGGAGGCGCAACGCATCGGCCTCGTGAACCGCACCGTCGCCATCGATGGCTTCGCCGCGGCGGTCGAGGAGGTGGCGGCGGCGATCGCGGCGTCCTCGCCGCTGGCGCTGGCGTGGTCGAAGGCGACGATCGCCACGGCGATGACCGGCGGCAACGCACTCGCCGTGGAGCAGCAGGCGGACCTCGTCCTGCGCGGCGGCGCGGACCACATGGAGCGCTTCGGCGCGGCGACACAGCGCGTCACCGGGCGGCAGGGCGCCCCCGGCACGACAGGAGACGCATCGTGACCAACGAGGACGACCGCGCGCGGCTGCGCTCCTACCTGGTCGCCCAGACGGAGAAGTACGACCTCGTGGACCTCTGGCCGCGCGTCGTCGGCCAGCGCCTCGCCTTCCTCCAGGCCCTCGATGGCGTCACGGAGGAGCAGGCGCGCTGGCGGCCGCCCACCGGGGAGGGCGAGGACGCCTGGAGCATCCTGGAGGTCACGCAGCACCTGGCCGGCTGGACGGACAACGTCCTCGGCATCGTGCGCGGCATGTCGGGCGGGCCGCCGGGCGAGAAGTTGCCCGTGGGCCACCTGGACGCCGACGACGGGAAGACGCTGGCGCAGGCGCGACGCGAACTCACGGAGGCCTCGATGCGGCTCGCCGAGGCGATGTCGACCGACGAGGCCACGGTCGACCTCGGCCAGACGGTGGAGCACGCGCTGTTCGGACCGCTCAACGTGCGCGGCTGGCTGCTCTTCCAGCGCATCCACGACACCGACCATGTGAGCCAGGTGGAGCGCCTGAAGCAGACGGACGGCTTCCCCGCGAGCCCCGCACGATGACCATCGAGGGCGACCGTGCCTCGGAGGTCGTCCGCCGCATGACCGAGCGCGGCCTGACGCTCGCCACGGCGGAGTCGACCACCGGTGGCCTCGCAGGCCACCTCGTGGTGGCCGTGCCCGGGGCGTCGAAGGTGTTCGCGGGCGGCGTGGCCGCCTACGGACGGCGCGCCAAACTCGACTGGCTGCGCGTGCCGGCCGAGACCGTCACGGAGTACGGCTCCGTCCACGAGGAGACGGTGCTGGCGATGGCGCGCGGGGCGAGGGAGGCGCTCGGTGTCGCGGTCGCCGTCGCTGAGAGCGGCATCGCGTCGCCCACCGGCAACCC
>JBBDIC010000037.1:0-4781 GCA_040880625.1 Dehalococcoidia bacterium
CGAGCGGCGAGCATCCGCGCAGCGCCTCCTACGGGAACAGTCCGCGCAGCGTCTGGGCTTCCACGACGCGCTCGATGCCGACCCAGTTGGCGGCCTGGCGGAGCGTGGAGCCGTTGCGGACGGTGGCCTGGCGGGCGGCGACCGTCTGGTAGGCGGTGGAGATCAGGCGGCGCAGTTCCTCGTTGACACGCTCCTCGCTCCAGCGGATGTACTGGCGGGCCTGCACCCACTCGAAGTAGGAGACGGTGACGCCGCCGGCGTTCGCGACGATGTCCGGGATGACGGTCACTCCGCGGTCGTTCAGCATCGCGTCCGCCTCCGGGGTGGTCGGGCCGTTGGCGCCCTCCAGGACGATGCGCGCCTTCACCTGGTCCGCGTTGTCCTCGGTCAGTACGGCCTCCACGGCGGCGGGGACGATGATGTCGACGTCCGCGGTGAGGACCGTGGCGGGGTCCACGACCTCGGCGTGGCCGTGCTCGGCGTTCCAGCCGGCGAGGCTGCCGCCCTGCAGGGTGAAGTTGTACGCGCTCGTCACGTCGATGCCGCTGGGGTTGTGGATGGCGATGTCGCGGTCGGAGACGTGCGTCACGCAGCCGCCGGCCGTCTGGATGTGCTTTGACACCACGCCGCCCACGTTGCCGAAGCCCTGCACCGCGAACTTGAGGCCCGTGAGGCCGCCGTCGTCGCGGAGGTGCTCCTGCAGGACGTACAGCAGGCCTCGGCCGGTGGCCTCGAAGCGGCCGGCGGAGCCGCCGAGGGCGACGGGCTTGCCGGTGACCACGCCGGCGACGGTGTAGCCGTGGGACATGGAGTAGGTGTCCATCATCCACGCCATGATCTGGGGGTTGGTGCCCATGTCCGGCGCGGGGATGTCCTTGTCCGGCCCGATGATCGGCTCGAGTTCGCTGGTGAACCGGCGGGTCAGGTTCTGGAGTTCGTTCTGGCTCATCTTGCGCGGGTCCACGACCACGCCGCCCTTGGCGCCGCCGAAGGGGACGTTCACCACGGCGCACTTCCACGTCATGAGCATGGCGAGGGCCTTCACCTCTTCCAGGCCCACGTTGCTGTTGTAGCGAATGCCGCCCTTCGCGGGACCACGGGCGATGTTGTGGTGGACGCGGAAGCCCTCGAAGATGCGGAACGTGTCGTCGTCCATCTCCACGGGAAACTGGGTGTGGAACGAGGTCTTGAAGGCGGTCAGGTAGCCTCGATGCTCGTCGCTGAGGCCGATCTGGTCGGCCGCCGCATGGAACTGCGTCAGCGCGGTGTCGAGCATGGACATGGGGCGGACCCTTCCGGTACTCCGACATCGTAGGCGCGCGACGGCGTTGAGGACGCCTCGCACGTCCGTGCATGCGCCCGAACCCTGACGTGCGCTGGAAACGCCGGGCCTCGCGTCGTACCATCCACCCCTCATCACATGTGGCATCGAGCGCCGGGCGAGCGGCCCGCGCGCGCCCTGGAGGTCCTCGCATGGTCGACTTCGCCGACAGCCCGGAGCAGGCGGCGTTCCGCACAGAGGTGGAGCAGTTCTTCGAGGCCCACGTGCCCGGCGAACTCCGCCTGTCCGACGAGGAGGACCCGCGCGGCTGGGCCGCCGGCGAGCGCGGCGCCCGAGGCGACGCGATGAAGCAGTGGCGCGCGTCGCTGGTGGACAAGGGCTGGATCGCGCCGGCGTGGCCGAAGGAGTACGGCGGGGCGAACCTCTCGCCGATGGAGCAGTACATCCTGAACGAGACCTACGCCAACACCGGTGTCCCTCGGATGGGCGTCCACGACGTGGGCTCCACGATCATGGTGCACGGCACGGACGAGCAGAAGCAGCAGTTCCTGCCGCCGATGGTGCGCGGCGAGACGCGCTGGTGCCAGGGCTACTCGGAGCCGGGGTCCGGCTCGGACCTGGCGTCCATCCAGACGCGCGCGGTGCGCGACGGCGACGACTTCGTGGTGAACGGCCAGAAGATCTGGACCTCCGGCGCGCACCTCGCCAACATGATCTTCGCCCTCGTGCGCACCGACCCCGAGGCCCCCAAGCATCGAGGCATCACCTACCTGCTGTTCCCCATGGACAACCCGGGCATCTCCGTCCGTCCGCTGGTGCAGATGAGCGACGCGCGCGGCTTCAACGAGGTGTTCTTCGAGGACGTGCGCGTGCCGGTGAAGAACGCCGTGGGCGAGATCAACCGTGGCTGGTACGTGGGCGCCACCCACCTCGACTTCGAGCGCTCCTCCATCGGCAACGCCGTGGGGCAACTGAAGATGCTGGACCAGTTGAAGGGCTACCTGCAGGACGAGCGCGAGGCCGGCAGCGGCATCAGCCGCCTGGGCCGCGAGGACTCGCCGCGCCTGGAGATCGTGGACCGCTACATCGAGGCGACGGTGGCGAAGACCTTCTCGCAGCGCGTGATCTCCATGCAGGCGCGTGGCCTCATCCCGAACTACGAGGCGTCCATGACGAAGTTGTTCTCCTCCGAGTTCCGCCAGCGCATCGCGCGCACGGCCACGAAGGCGCTCGGCAAGTACGGCGACATCCGCGGCGACGACGCGCACGAGGGCAAGTACGCGCCGATGGGCGGCCGCTGGGCCACCTCCTACCTCGGCTCGGTGTCGGCGACCATCGCCGGCGGCACGTCCGAGATCCAGCGCAACGTGATCGCCACGCGCGGCCTCGGCCTGCCTCGCGGGTAGCGCCGGGATCCTCCCCTCCTAGCGCGCGCCCGCCCCCACGGCCCACGCCCCGAGGCCGGCGGTGAGCAGCACCACACCTGCGAGGATCAGCGCGCCCGTCAGCCGGACGTTCATCGGTCGGTTGAACGTGTTGCGCAGCAGCCACAGCGCGTCCCCGACGACGAACAGCACCAGCCCACTCACGAACAGCACGAGGGGTACGGCGGTGCTCATCGCGGAGTCTCCATCGGCTACGCCCGCCCTCGGCCACGCGGGGCGCGCGAGGGGATGCGGGCGTCAGTACTATCTCGCACGACGCGGCCGCGGCAAGCGGCCCGACCGGCGGCGTGGCAGAGCGCGAGGGGGAGCGACATGGCGGACCTGGCAGGCAAGACGGCGCTGGTGACGGGCGCGGGCTCCGGCATCGGCCGTGCGATGTCGCAGCGCCTCGCGGCGGACGGGGCGGCCGTGATGTGCGCCGACCTCGATGAGGAAGGCGCGCAGCAGACCGCCGCCGGCATCGCGGAGCACGGCGGCCGCGCCGCCGCCCTGCGCCTGGACGTGGGCGACGAGGACGCCGTGCGGGCTGCCCTCCGGCGGACCGTGGACGACCTCGGCGGGTTCGACATCCTGATGAACAACGCCGGCGTGGGCGGCGGCTTCGGCTGGGACAAGACGGTGGCGGTGAACCTGAGCGGCGTGTACTACGGCCTGGCGCACGGCGCGCGCCTGATGGCCGAGCGCGGGGGCGGGGCGATCGTGAACACGGCTTCCATCGCCGGCCTGTTCGGCCTCGTGGGTGCGCAGGCGCCCAGCGGCGAGTTGCCGGACCCGGCCGCCGGCGCGGGCGCCTACGTGGCGGCGAAGCACGGCGTGGTGGGCCTGACGAAGCAGTTCGCCATTACCTACGCGCGCTTCGGCGTGCGCGTGAACGCCGTCTGCCCCGGTTACATCGACACCCCGATGATCGCTTCGATCGCCGGCACCGATCCGGGGCGCCGATTCCTGGAGTCGCTCCACCCCCTCGGCCGTCTCGGCCGCGCCGAAGAGATCGCCGCCGCCGCCGCCTTCCTCGCGAGCGACGACGCCTCGTTCGTGACCGGCGTGGCATTCCCCGTGGACGGCGGCTACTCCGCCCGCTAGCCGAGTTGCGCGGCATCGAGGTTGACCGCGCTCCTCCTTCGACAGGCTCAGGATGAGCGGATCGAGGTGGGATGAGCGGATCGACGGGCACGGCACCTCGCCGCCGCCCCGCGCTAGACTCGCCGCGTCCGCATGACGCATGCGATGGCGCTACCGGCACTACCGATGGAGGAGGCGCGCGTGGCCGACGCCGGACCGGACGCCCGACCGGGGCCGCTCGACGGGTTCGTGGTGGTCGACGCCACCGAGGGCGTCGCCGGCGGCTATGCCGGGCGCCTGCTCGCGGACCTCGGCGCGCGTGTGGTCAAGGTGGAGCCGCCCGGCGGCGAGCGGCTGCGACGCCTCGGGCCATTCGAGGGCGACGCGCCGGATGTCGAGGGCGGTGGGCTGCATCGAGCGCTGAACGCGGGCAAGGAGAGCGTCGCGCTCGACCTCGACAGCGAGGCGGGACGCGCGGCGTTCCGGTCGCTCGTCCTCGCCGCGGACGCGGTGCTGGAGTCGGCGGCGCCGGGTGTGATGGTGGCGCGCGGGCTGGGCTACGACGACCTCGCGGGCGAGCGGCCGGACCTCGTGTACGCCTCGCACACCCCGTTCGGGCAGGACGGGCCGTATGCCGGCTGGGCGACCAGCGAGATCGTGGACTACGCCATGGGCGGCTACATGTTCTTCTCCGGCCACCCGGAGCGTGAGCCGCTGCTGGCGCCCGGCCTCCAGGGGGCGCTCCACGCCGGCATGCAACTCGCCGCCGGCACGCTGCTCGCGCTGTGGCACGCGCGCCGGACCGGCGAGGGCCAGCACGTGGACGTCTCCACGTTCGAGTCGCTGCTGAACGCGCACGCGTGGCTCACCACCACGTGGACGCACGAGGGCATGGTGCAGACGCGGTTGCCCTCCACCGTGACGCCGTGCGCGGACGGGCACTTCTTCTGGTTCCCGCGGCCGGACCCGCAGTTCTTCGCCTTCATCGACCG
>JBBDIC010000037.1:4881-6846 GCA_040880625.1 Dehalococcoidia bacterium
GGGCCGCTGTGCGGGCGGCACCTGGCGGACATGGGCGCGGACGTGATCAAGGTGGAGATCGCTCGACGGCCCGCGACGCGCTCGGGACACTTCGCCGGCAACCAGCAGTGGACCTCGCCGTGGAACCGCGCGGGCTACTTCAACCTGCACAACCGCAACAAGCGCGACCTGGTACTGGACCTGAACACGGACGAGGGGCGGGAGGTCTTCCTGCGCCTGGTGGACGAGTCCGACGTGGTGCTGGAGAACAACAGTGCGCGCGTGTTCCCCAACCTGCGCCTCCCGTACGAGGTGCTGGCCGCGCGCAACCCACGCATCATCATGTGCTCCATGTCCGGCATGGGGGCCTCCGGCCCGGAGATGCACTACCTCGCCTACGGCTCCAACATCGAGGCGTCCAGCGGTCTGATCTCGCAACTCGGTTACGGCGACGGCACGCTGTTCGGCACCGGCACGTTCTACGCAGACCCGATCTGCGGCACGCACGGGACGGTGGGCATCCTCGCGGCGCTGCTGGCGCGTGAGCGCACGGGGCGCGGTCAGTTCATCGACATGTCGCTGCAGGAGTCAGGCATGGCCTTCCAGGTGGAGGCGATGATGGACTACCAATTGAACGGCCGCGTGGCCGGCCCCACCCAGAACCGCTCGAGGAGCGTGGCGCCGCAGGGCGCGTACCCCTGCGTGGGAGACGACGCCTGGGTCGCCATCGGCGTCGAGACGGACGCGCAGTGGGCCGCGCTGTGCGCCGTCATCGGCGAGCCCGCGCTGGCGGAGGCGCACCCCACCGTCGAGGCGCGCTGCGCCGCCTTCGCCGAGATCGACGCCGCGATCCGCGCGTGGTCAATGCGCCTGGACCACCGGCGCGCAGCGGAGGCGATGCAGGCCGCCGGCGTGCCGGCGGGGCCGGTGCTGGCGAACTGGGAGGTCGTGAGCGACCCGCACCTCTACGCGCGCGGCTACTTCGTCAACGTCGTGCATCCCGAGGTCGGCCACCATCGATGGGACGGCTACCCGTGGCGGCTGTCGAAGACGCCGGGGAGCATCCGCTTCGCCGCGCCGCTGTTTGCCGAACATAACGACGAGATCCTCTCGGGTGTCCTCGGCATGACGGAGGCGGAGATCGCCGGCCTGCGCGAGCGGGATGTGCTGCAGGACGTACCCGCGCCCGGGAACCCGCTGGGGTAGCGCAGCGTCCAACCTCTACGGGCGCGACCACCGCTGCCTGCACGAGGAGGACCCCACATGAACCGAATCCGCACCACCCTGGCTGTCGTCGCCCTCGGCGTCGCGTCGCTCGCCCTCGTGGCGTGCGACGGCGTCTCCGCGAACGGCGGCCCCGAGGACGTCCCGACCGCCACGTCGCCCGGCGGCACGTCCGGCGGCGACGCGCCGGTCGGGTCGGGAGACCCTCGCCCGGACGGCACCGGCGCCCCCGAGCCGGATGACGCCTTCGAGGACTTCGAGCGCGTCGAGACGGCCGCCCCGATCGATGAGATCGATGTCCTGTTCCTGGAGTCGTTCCCAGTACAGCACCGCCTGCACGTCGTCTCCGGCCTGCCCAGCGGCTGCGCGAAGTTCGAGCGCATCGAGGTGGAGCGCGACGGCGACACGTTCAACGTGTCCGTCGTGAACACCATGCCGCACCCGGACGCCGCCGTGATGTGCACGATGATCTACGGCATGATCGAACACACCGTGGACCTCGGCGACGACCTGGACGCCGGCACCGAGTACACGGTGAACGTCAACGACGAGCAGATCACGTTCGTCGCGCAGTAGCGACGAGAGCGACGAGCAGAGACGGATGACCTCGATGGTGCATGTGTCCTCGATGCGTGTCGGTCTCGTCCTTGCCGCAGCCGCGCTCGCCCTCGTGGCGGGCGCGTGCAGCGGCGGCGACCCGGCGCGCGTCGAGGAACGCGCCCCCATCGAGGAGTTCGAGATGCTGTACGCGGAGTCGTTCCC
>JBBDIC010000038.1:0-2858 GCA_040880625.1 Dehalococcoidia bacterium
CAAGGGGGAAGGGGCCGGAGGAGAGGACGAAGCGCGTTCTAGCCGCGGAAGACCAGGTTCGCGCTGGTGATGGCGTCCCAGAGGGACTCTGCCAGGAACGGGCCGGGGCCGATCTGGTTCGAGCCGGTTGCGAGCAGCGACATCACGATCACCCAGGCACCGAAGCCGGCGAGGTTCGCCGCCAGCACGTCGCCGCCGGTGCGGCCGATGGTGCGCTCCACCGCCACGTGCGTCGTGACGGCCCAGGCGGCCAGCGCCAGCAGCCCCACGCCGAACGAGATCGCCGGGATCACCATCGCGAGGGCAAGGACGAGCGGGGCGGTGGCGAAGCCGGCCGTGCGCAGCAGTTGCTCCACGGGCAGCGTGAGGTCGGAGACCTGGCGGAGCACGGCGTAGATCACCAGGAGCCACAGGAGCCACGCCGCGAACCCGAACGCCGCGCCCAGTAGCACCGTCTTCACGAACACGGCGCCGGTGTCACCCAGGCCGGACACCACCCACCACAGCCACCCGCCGAGGCCCAGCGCGATCAGTCCGACGGCGGCGATCACGAGCGCCGGCACGGTCGCCGTCGAGTCGAACCGCAGTTCGTCGAAGACGCGCAGGTCCAGCAGGGCGAGGCGGCGCAGGCGCGCCACCGTGGAGTGCAGTGCGGGCATGGAGCCTCCTCGGCGTTGGCGTGACGCGTCAGTCTGTGCGGGCCGGGGAGTCGCCCGATTCTAGCGCGCGGGTCACGTGAGCGGGCGCTTGGAGGGCATCCCGGGGCGGCGCGGGTAGCGGTCGTCCAGGTCGCCCTCGCGGCGCACGAGGAGCACCGTCTGCGGCGGTTCGCCCGCGGGTACGGGCAGCGCCAGCGGCTCGAGGGCGACGCCGCCGAGCGCCTCGATGGCGCCGCGCGCGGCATCGAGGTCGTCCTGCGCGCGGCTGCCCTTCGGCGCGGCGAGCGTGCCGCCGGGGCGCAGCAAGGGCAGGGCGTACTCCACCAGCACCGGCAGCGGCGCCAGCGCCCGCGCCACGACGAGGTCGAACGAGGCGCGCAGCGCGGGGTCGCGGCCGGCGTCCTCCGCTCGCTCCGGTTGCACCTCGACGGCGTCGAGCGCGAGCGCGGCGGCGAGGGTGCGGAGGAACTCGGCGCGCCGCTGGTGCGACTCGATGAGCGTGAGGCGCAGGGCGGGCTCCGCGATCCGCATGGGGACGCCGGGGAACCCGCCCCCGGGGCCGAGGTCGGCGACGCGCGCCGTCGCGCCGGGCGGGGCGATGCCGGCGTCGCGCAGCACCGCCAGCAGCGCCAGCGACTCGCCGAAGTGGCGGCGCTGCATCTCCGCCGGGTCTGCCAGCGAGGTCAGCCCGGCGCGCTCGTTCCACTCCAGCAGCAGCGCGAGGTAGCCCCGGAACGCCTCGACGGCCGGCGCGTCGAGGGCGAGGCCGAGCCGCTCGGCGTCGGCGAGGAGCGGGGCGAGGTCGTGCGCGGGCTCGGGGTGGGGGCTGGTGTCGGGCATGGGCGGGTCGAGGCCTCCGGGGTCGTCCGGCCGTGCGACGCGCCACCTCGTTGACACGGCGAGCCGTGGTGCTCGTAGACTGTCTGCGGCGCACGTATCGCAGTCGACGGCGCTGACACCTGTCACACGATAGGTACGATGAGACCGAGGCGGGAGGCCCCCCGGTGGCGGATGCTGTTACCGCGAGCGAGGCGCTTGCACACTTTGAAGGCTTCATGGCTGCCGAGCCGGACAAACTCCGGGCCGGGGCGCCCATTTTGCACGCGTTCCTGGAGTCCTACGGGATGGACCGCGACCTCCGCGCCCTGAGCGGCGAGGACGTGGCGGCGTACGTGAAGGCGAACGCGCCGGACTCGCCGGCGGACATCGAGCCGTTGCGCGCGTTCCTGGCGTACTGCTCGCGGGTCGCGTTCACGGAGACGAACCTGGTGCCGTTCCTGCAACTGGGGCCGGAGGCCGGCGGCGCGCGCGGTGGCGCGGGGGCGAACGCCGAACTCGGCGGCGCCGCGTTCTACGTGACGCTGGACGGCCTGCGCCGCCTGGAGGCGCAGTTGATCGAGGAGCGCGCGAAGCGCCCGCTGATCGCGGACAAACTGCGGGAGGCGATGGCGGACAAGGACTTCCGCGAGAACGCCCCGCTGGACGCCGCCCGTGACGAGCAGGCCCACCTGGAGATGCGCATCCGCGACCTGGAGTCGCAACTGCGCAACGCCGTCATCATTGACGAGGAGGCCAAGGCCGGCCGTGCGAACGTGGGTTCCGTGGTTCGCCTGGTCAACACCAACACCGAGAAGGAGCAGGAGTTCACCCTGGTGAGCCCCACGGAGGTGGACCCGAAGTCCGGCAAGATCTCGATCAAGTCGCCCGTCGGCGTGGCGGTCATGAACCATGTCGTCGGCGATGAGATCACGGTGAAGGCCCCCTCCGGGGCGATCCCGTTCCGCATTGTCGAGGTGCGCGGGTAAGCGCAGTAGGTCCCGGAGTCGTGCCCGCCGAACCCTCCGACCCGTCCTCGGCGGCCGCGGCCGTCATCAGCGCGCGCGGCCTGGTGAAGCGCTACGGTTCGCTGGTGGCCCTGGACGGCGTGTCGTTCGAGGTCCAGCGCGGGGAGATCTTCGGCATCCTGGGCCCCAACGGCGCCGGAAAGACCACGCTCGTCGAGATCCTCGAGGGCCTCACCGAGCCGACGGCCGGCACGGCCTCCGTCCTGGGCATCGAGGTCACGGAGCGTCCCGTCGAGGTGAAGCGGCGCATCGGCGTGCAGTTGCAGGCGTCCACGTACCATCGCTACCTGACGCTGCGCGAGATCCTGGAACTCTTCGGCTCCTTCTACCCGCGCGCCGCGGACCCGGTGGACCT
>JBBDIC010000038.1:2958-6630 GCA_040880625.1 Dehalococcoidia bacterium
GCGAGCCTCAAGATGGTGGTCCGCGACCGCCAGTCGCTCTTCTGGGCGCTCGCGTTCCCGATGATCTTCCTGGGCGTCTTCCGCCTGTTCTCGTTCGACTCCTTCGGCACCACCGACCTGATCGTCTCGCTCGACGACGCGGACCAACCCGCACAGCAGGCGCTGGTCGCCGCCCTCTCGGACGCGGAGTTCCTGGCCCTGACGACCGTCGAGGGTCTGGACGACGCTTCCGCCCGTACGGAGATCGAGGACGAGCGCGCGGACGCCGTGCTGCTCCTGCGCGCGGAGGGCGACCGCGTGCGCGCCACGCTGCTGCACGACATCGGCGACCCGATCGGTGCGTCCGTGACGGAGGCCGGCATCTCCTCCGTGGTGGACCGCGTCAACCTCGGGATCTCGCTGGCGGGAGAACCGGCGCCGGTGGAGTTCGCCTCGGCGGTGGTGGAGGACGACGGCGGATCGTCGTCGTTCTTCGAGTTCCTGGGGCCCGGCATCATCGGCATGGGTCTGATGACGTTCGCCACGATCAGCCTCGCGGGCTCGCTCTCGCGCTACCGGGAGGAGGGCGTGCTGCGCCGCATCCGCGCGACGCCGCTGGCGCCGTGGCGCTTCTTCGCCTCGGTGGTGGCGGCGCACCTGGTGGTGGCGGTGGTGCAGGTGATCGTGCTGGCGCTGGTGGCGCAGGCGCTCGGCGCGGGCGTGCTGGCCGGCGGCATCTGGTTCCTGGTGGTCGCCGTCTACGGCGTGCTGGTGTTCCTGAACATCGGCGTCATCGTGGCGGGCCGCGTGCAGGGACGCGGGGCCGTGGAGGGCGCGGCCAACGCGATCACGATGCCGATGATGTTCCTCTCCGGCGCGTTCTTCCCCACGGAGTCCATGCCCGACCCGGTCTCGGCCGCGGTGGAGGTGCTGCCGCTGACGCACATGCTGCGCGCGATGCGCGCGCTGGTGGACGGCCAGTCGATCGTGGAGCAATGGCCGTCTCTGCTGGTGCTGACCGGCTGGGTCGTCGTGACCACGATCCTCGCGCGCTCGTCGTTCTCGCTGCGGGATCAGTAGGGCCGCGGGGGATGGAGGTAGGCCGGGTCGCCGCTGCGCGGCGATCACCCCACCCCAACCCTCCCCCCTCAAGGGGGAGGGGGCCGGAGGCGGAGGGGGAGGGGGCCGCCGGATCGACGGGGCGACCTCAGAACGTGGGGAGGAGGCTCTCCAGCAGGAGGCTGTCGAGCACCATCACCAGGAACAGCGCGCCGAGGTAGAGCGTGGAGTAGCGGAACATGGGGCGGGCGCCCTGGGCCCCGGGGGCGCGGGCGACGCGCACGGCGGCCCAGACGAACCCGAGGCCGCCCGCGATCGCCACGGCGAAGTAGAGCCAGCCGAGCGCCGCCGTGGCGCCGAAGATCAGCGTCACCATGAACGTGAGCACGGAGTAGAGCACCGTCTGGCGCTTCGTCTCACGCTCGCCGAGGACCACGGGCATCATGGGGATGCCGGCGCTGCGGTAGTCCTCCGCCAGTCCCAGCGCCAGCGCCCAGAAGTGGGGCGGCTGCCAGAAGAAGACGATGAAGAACAGCATGAGGCCCTGCACGCTGGCCTCGCCGGTGACGGCGGCCCAGCCGATCAGCGGCGGCATGGCGCCGGCCACCCCACCGAGGACGGTGTTGTGCACGGTGCGGCGCTTCAGGTAGAGGCTGTACGCCACCACGTAAAACGCGAACGCTCCCAGCGCCAGCACGGCCGAGATCGCGTTCACCGTCACCCACAGCCACGGCCCCGAACCCAGGCCCAGCGCCAGCCCGAACACCAGCGCGTGACGCGCCGGGACGCGGCCGGCGGGGATCGGGCGCTTCCTCGTGCGGAGCATCACCGCGTCGATGTCGCGGTCGATGTACATGTTCACGGCGCCCGCGCCGCCGGCGGCCATGATCCCGCCGAGGAGTGTGGCGAGCACCGGCCCGGATCCCGGCCAGCCGTCCGCCGCCAGCACCATCGCCGGCACGGTTGTGATCAGCAGCAGCAGGATGATCGAGGGCTTCGTGAGGATGAAGTAGTCCCGCGCCACCTGCCGCAGGGTGCGCGCGGAGGTGTCTGCGCTCACGGGAGCGTGGACGTGCAGCGCCTCGGACTCGGGCTGGGTGGCGTCGCCGTGGGCGTGTGAGATCGTCATGTGGGGGCCTGACGGCAATGGTACGCGGGCGTGGCTGTCAGAGGCTGGGAGCGGCGCGCTACGTCGAGGGCGACTCGGCGGAGCGCGGCCCGTCGGGCGTCGGGATGGGGCGCGCCTCGACAGGCGGGGCGGCGTCCGCCTCCGCGAGGCGCTCCTCCAGTTGCTCGATCTGGCGGTTCAGCACACGGATACGCGTCTGGAGGAGCAGCAGGTAGATGAAGAGGCCCGCCCAGAACACGGCGAAGCCGGCGAAGAGGTACTCGAGGTTGTCCATCAGGCGGTCTCCCGGCGGTCCACCTGTGAGCGGAGCGCCTCGATGCGTTGGGCGGCGCGTTCGGCGCCGAACTGGAGCAGGATGAGCCACGCCGCGAGCGAGATGACGGCGGCGAAGCCGACCAGGAGCACGAGCAGCATCTCGTCCGGCAGCGCGGGGTCCGGCTGGAACACGATCGGCTGCGGGTGCAACGTGCGCCACCAGCGCACTGACATCTGGATGATCGGGATGTCCACGATGCCGATGATCGCGAAGATCGCTGCGTAGCGCGCCGCCTGCTCGTCCAGCGGCCCCGCCACGGACCGCGCCAGCAGGTACGCGGCGTAGATCAGGAACAGCACCAGCGTGGAGGTGAGGCGCGCGTCCCAGGACCAGTAGACGCCCCACGTCGGCTTGCCCCAGATCGCGCCGGTGAGCAGCACCATCAGGCAGAAGAACACGCCGATCACGGCGGAGGCGCGCGCCACAGCGTCCCAGCGCATGTCGCGCTTCCAGAGCAGCAGCACGGACGCGACGAACGTGACGCCGAAGGCGAGGTACATGGTGATCGCGGACGGGACGTGGAGGTACATCAGGCGCTGCACCTCGCCCTCGATGATCTCGCGCGGGGCGGCGACCAGCGCGCCCACGATCATCGCCATCATGGCGATGCCGACGACGGGCGGGAGGACGCTCCAGCGGAGCGCGTCCAGGCGTGCGACGAGAGATGCGAGCGCGTTCATCGTTCCACCGCCACGGGGAAGAGCAGGACTGCGGCGACCGTGCTCCAGAGCGAAAAGACGCCCAGTAGGAGCATCCACGGCCCCGTCCCGGCCTCCAGGCCCAGCGACGCGCTGGTGGCGCGCACCGCGCCGATCAGGAGCGGGACCAGCAGCGGCAGGGCGAGCACCGGCAGGAGGACCGACCGACCTCGCACGTGACCGCCCATCGTCGACAGGAGCGTGGTCAGCGAGACATAACCGACAGTCCCGATGAGCACGATGCCCACGAGGCTCGGTGTGAGGAGCCCCACATCGAAGAGGATAGTCGCGAGCAGGAGTTGGGCAAACTCGATCGCCAGCAGCGCCACGAGGTTCGCGATGAGTTTGCCGGCGAAGATCACCGTTGCGGGCACCGGCGCCACCAGCATCGCGTCGAACGTGCCGTCGTCCACCTCTTCATCGAACGACTGCCCGACGGCGAAGATGCCCGCGAACAGGAACGTGGTCCAGAGGACGCCCGGCAGCAGCGG
>JBBDIC010000039.1:0-6592 GCA_040880625.1 Dehalococcoidia bacterium
TCCGAGCCGTCCATGATGCCCGGCTTCTCGCGGAACTGGCGGCGCACCTCGTTGACCATCGCCATCGCGGCGCGGCCCACGGCGCTCATGGTGAGCGCGCCGAAGACGAAGGGCATCAGCGCGCCGATGAGCAGGCCGATGAGGACCTTCACGTCCACGAGGTTGAAGACCTGGATGCCGGTGACCTGCGCGTAGGTCACCATCAGCGCCAGTGCCGTGAGGACGGCCGAGCCGATGGCGAAGCCCTTGCCGGTGGCCGCCGTGGTGTTGCCCAGCGAGTCCAGGGCGTCCGTGCGCTCGCGCACCTCGGGCGGCAGGCCCGCCTGCTCGGCGATGCCGCCGGCGTTGTCCGCCACCGGCCCGTAGGCGTCGGAGGCGAGCGTCACGCCCAGCGTGGAGAGCATGCCCACCGCCGCCAGCGCGATGCCGTAGAGGCCGGCCAGTTCGTACGTGATCCAGATCGAGGCGGCGATCGTCAGCAGCGGGATCGCCGTGGACATCATGCCCAGGCCAAGCCCGCCGATGATGAGCGTGCCCGCGCCCGTCTCGGCCTGCTGCGCCAGGTTCTGCGTGGGCTTGAACTCGTAGGCGGTGTAGTACTCGGTGGCGGTGCCGATCACCTGGCCGGCGACGAGGCCGACCAGGACGGCGAAAAAGATGCCCCACTCCAGGTCCATCATCACCACCGCGGCCGCCGTGGCGGCCAGCACCAGGCCGCCCGCGCCGAAGATACCCGTGCGCAGCGCCCAAAGCAGGCGGCCCATCGTCGCGTCCTCGGACGTGCGCACCAGGAACGTGCCCACGAGCGACGCGAAGATCCCGAGGCCCGCGATCAGCAGCGGCAGCACGTAGGCCGTATCCGTGTAGTCGGCCAGATCCACCGACTCGAAGATGCCGTGCGCGGCCACGCCCTCGCCGGCGCCGACGGCGGCGACAGTCGCGAGGGCCATGGTGGCGACGATGGAGCCGGAGTAGGACTCGAAGAGGTCGGCGCCCATGCCGGCCACGTCGCCCACGTTGTCGCCCACGTTGTCGGCGATGGTCGCCGGGTTGCGCGGGTCGTCCTCCGGGATGCCCGCCTCCACCTTGCCCACGATGTCCGCGCCCACGTCTGCGGCCTTCGTGTAGATGCCGCCGCCCACGCGCGCGAAGAGCGCGATGGAGGAGGCGCCGAAGGCGAAGCCGGTCAGCGGCTGGAAGTGCTGGAAGAGCAGGTACAGCAGCGTGATGGACGCCAGGCTGATGCCCACGACCGTCATGCCCATGACCGAGCCGGACGAGAACGCCACGCGCAGCGCCGGGTTCAGGCCCACGCGCGCCTTCGCGGCCGTTCGCACGTTCGCCCGCACCGCCACGAACATCCCCACGTAGCCCGCGGTCGCCGAGGCGAGGGCACCCAACAAGTAGGCGATCGCCGTGCGCGGCAGGTCGACGAGGTTGCCTGTCTGCTCGCCGAAGCGGTCCAGCACGTCGTAGTCGATGAAGACCGCCAGGATGACGGTGACGACCGCAACGAACCCGGCGAGGAAGGTGTACTCCCGCCGCAGGAAGGCGGCAGCGCCCTGCTGGATGAGGACGGCGATGCCCTGCATCGTCTCGTCGCCCGGGTCCTCCGCCAGAATGCGCCGCGTGGTGACGACGGCGAAGAGCAACGCCACGGCGGCGGCCCCCAGCGCGATATACAGACTTTCCATGTGGTGGTGTGCCTCCGGCCGCGACGCGCCCGTGCGCGCATGTTCAGGTACGGGCCGCCTCGTCAGACGGGCCGCGCGGCACTGTACCACCGCCGGTAGGTACGGGCATGGGGAGTGTGGTGGAGGTGGGAGCGCCTCGCGGATGGTACCCGCCGGCCGCCGATGCGGCTACATATCCACATGTTCTCCACGAACTTGGATAACACGTCACGAAAGACGTAACAGCAAGCGTTATAGGAGTGACAGAAGCATTACAGGGAGCGGGATCGCGACCGACAGGCGGACCGCGCTGCCCTTAGAGGCCGAGCGAGTCCGGCATCTCGCCCTCGCGGGCCTTGTCGATCATCTCGCGCGCGCCGTCCGGTACGTCCATCCCGTACTCCTCGAAGCGCTTCTCCACCCACGAACCGATCTGTCGAGGGTCGCGGTAGTCCGCGCCAGACTCGGGCGTGCCGTACTCGTCCAGGACGTCCTGCGTGCTCTTCACGCGGCCCACGCGGGACATCAGGCGCTTCATCGCCTTTCCGCCGCAGTGCTCGCACTGCGCGTCCACGTCCGTGCGGGCGGAACGCACGAAGACGCTCGTGACGCGCTCACATGCCTCGCAGCGGTATTCGTAAATGGGCACGGGCTACTCCGCCGCGTCCGAGCCGTCCGCGGCCATCCGGTCGCGGGCGCGCGCAATCTTGTTCTTCAGGGTAAACGCCACGTCCGCGCGATCCGAGGGGTCGAGGCCTGAGTCCGCCTGCGACGCCAGGTCGCCGAAGTCCGTCCCCAGCGCGCCGTCGTACTGGTCGCCCATCTTCCGCGCCCAGCGCGCGAACGAACGCTCGTCCGTACCCTCCAGCCGCCCGAGTTCCTGGTCGAAGTCGATCGAGTCGATCGCCTGGCGGCCGGAGCGGGCGCGCGCGATGCGGGAGACGGCCCGCGTCAGCCGGGCGCCGCCGCACTCGGGGCAGGCAGGCTCGGACACGCGGTTGATCGAGCGGAAGAACACCTCCACCCTCTTGCGGCAGTCCGCGCAGTCGTACTGGTAGATCGGCATGGCGAATCCGAACGCGCACGGACTCGCCGCGCGCCGCCTCGACCGAGGGCTAGCCCTCGATGGCGCTCTCGACGTGGTTGAGTTGGCCGACGTCGCCGCCGACGGTGAGTTCGATGGCGATGAGGTCCACGCGCAGGTTCTCCGGGAGTTCCTGGTGGTCGGCCCAGTACGCCTCGGCGAGCGCGAGCAGGCGTGCACCCTTCGCGGCAGAGATCTGCTGCACGGCCGCACCCATCCGGCGAGACGTGCGCAACTTCACCTCGATGAACGCGGTGACGTCGTCCTTGATCGCGACCAGGTCAATCTCGCCCTCGCGGCGGTTGATGTTGCGGTCAACGATCTCCCAGCCCTTCTTCTCGAGGTATTCCGAGGCGATGCGCTCGCCCGCCTGGCCCAGCATTTGCGAACGTTCAGTCACAGTCCGACCGTCCTTGCTCTCACGACCTCCGCCGCGACCCTCCCACGACCGCACGTACGGGCGCGAAAGAGAGCCGGTGGATGTTGGTGTACCCGAGGCGTTCCAGCGCGTCCCGGTGGTCGCGCGTCGCATAGCCCTTGTTCTCCGCCAGCCCGTATCCGGGAAACCGGCGGTCCAGTTCGCACATCATGCCGTCACGCGTCACCTTCGCGAGGATCGACGCCGCAGCGACCGAGGCGCAGAGGGCGTCCCCGTCCACCACCGACACCTGTCGCAGGTCACCATCGATCCGATCTCGCCCATCTATGATCAGGGCGTCGGGCCGCGCGGGCAAGGCATCCACCGCGCGACGCATCGCCAGGCGCGTTGCCTGCAGGATGTTGATCTGGTCCACCACCTGCGTCGAGACCGCGGAGACGGCCCACACGGCGTGGCGGCGGATGTAGACCGCCAGCCGCTCCCGCTGGGCCGCCGACAATTCCTTGGAGTCCCGCAGCGCCGCGATCCACTCCCCGCGCGGCGGATCGCCGCTGGGCCGTCGCGGCAGCACCACCGCCGCCGCGACCACGGGGCCGGCGAGGGGCCCGCGACCCACCTCGTCGATGCCGGCGACGAGCGCGTGGCCGTCGCGCCAGAGTGCGCGCTCGTGTCGCCAGCCCGGCCTGCGGCGCGGCAGCGGCCGCGACCTTTCGAAGCCCTCGCGTGCGGGCGCCTCGATGCCGTCGATCGTGGCCGCCTCGATGCGGGTCGCGTGCAGGGCCTCCGCGGGGAGGGAGTCCGGCGAGGTGCTCATGGAGTGCATGGTGACACGCCGATATCGAGCAGGCAACTAAACAGTTAGCGCGGGAGCGGCGAGCGCCCTCGCGGCTATGATGCCACCGCGCGCTCACGACCGTGGAGCGACGCGCGAAGTGACGCCTGAAGAGGAGACACCCGATGCCAATCGTCCGGATCGAGATGCTGCCGGGGCGCTCGATCGCACAGAAGCGGGAACTGGTGCGGCTGATCACGGACGCCGTGTGCAACGTGGCCCACACCGACCCCAAGAACACGCACGTGATCTTCACCGAATACTCCGTGGAAGACTGGGCCTGGGACGGCAAGTTGTACGTGGACCAGGACGACGAGGACGACGACTAGCACGCGGCAGGAGCATCCGGAGCGCCGGTTCAGACCGGGCGCGGTGCTACACTGAGGTCAGCCACCACCACCTCCGGCGCGGGTCGGGGGACTGTCTCCCCGGGCTCACCGGGATCCCGCGGCGCGTCACGGCATGTGCGCCCCGGCGAGGCTCCCGCAGAAGCGAGTGATCATGGGTACCCGCTCCGTGCGCAACATCGCCGTCTACCTCGTCATCCTGTCTGCGCTGGTGCTGGTCCTGGTGGTCCTGCTCCGGCCGAGCAGCGGCGCGGACCAGCCGCTCTCCTTCGTCATCGAGGAGGCCCGCGCCGGGCGCGTCGACAGCATCGAGGTCAGCGGTGACAACCTGACGGTGCACCTCTCCGGGCGCTCGGAGCCGGTGCAGTCCCGCAAGGAGTCAGGTTCCTCGATCTACGAGATCCTGGCGCAGGAGGGCATCACCGGGCAGAACGCCCCGGAGATCGAGGTGTCAGGCCCCAGCCAGTTCGGCAACATCTTCGGCCTGATGATCAACTTCCTGCCGCTGCTCATCTTCGGGGCCATCCTGATCTTCATGATGCGGCAGGCCGGCGGCGCCAATAACCAGGCGATGTCGTTCGGCAAGAGCCGCGCGCGCATGTTCACCGGCACCAAGCCCACCGTCACGTTCCTGGACGTGGCGGGCCAGGAAGAGGCCAAGCAGGAACTCCAGGAGATCGTGGAGTTCCTGAAGTACCCGGAGAAGTTCGCCGCCCTGGGCGCGCGCATCCCGCACGGCGTGCTCCTCGTGGGCCCGCCCGGCACCGGCAAGACGATGATCGCGCGCGCCGTCTCCGGCGAGGCCGGCGTGCCGTTTTTCCACCTCTCCGGTTCCGAGTTCGTGGAGATGTTCGTCGGCGTCGGCGCCAGCCGCGTGCGTGACCTGTTCGAGAACGCGAAGCGCAACGCCCCCGCCATCGTCTTCATCGATGAGATCGACGCCGTGGGGCGCCAGCGCGGCGCCGGCCTCGGCGGCTCGCACGACGAGCGCGAGCAGACACTGAACCAGATCCTGGTGGAGATGGACGGCTTCGACTCCAACGCCAACGTGATCGTGGTCGCCGCCACCAACCGCCCGGACGTGCTGGACCCGGCGCTACTGCGCCCGGGCCGCTTCGACCGCCAGGTCACCCTCGACCTGCCGGACGTGAAGGGCCGCCGCGCGGTGCTGGACGTGCACGTGAAGGGCAAGCCGCTGGAAGGCGCGATCTCGCTGGAGACTATCGCCCGCCAGACGCCCGGCTTCTCCGGTGCGGACCTCGCCAACCTCGTCAACGAGGCCGCGATCCTCGCCGCCCGGCGCAACAAGAAGCGCATCGGCATGGACGAGATGAACGAGGCCGTCGACCGCGTGATCGCGGGACCGGAGCGGAAGTCGCGCGTCATCACCGAGGTCGAGAAGAAGATCATCGCCTACCACGAGGCGGGGCACACCGTGGCCGGGTACTTCGCCCCGCGCGCGGACATCCCGTTCAAGGTCACCATCGTCGCGCGCGGCATGGCCGGCGGCTTCACGCGCTCCCTGCCCGCGGACGACCGGCGGCTCCAGGACCGCTCCTACTACGAGGCGATGATGACCATGTCGCTGGGCGGCCACGTCTCGGAGGAGATGGTCTTCGGCGAGATGACCACCGGCGCGCACGACGACATCGGCAAGGTCACCCACATCGCGCGCAGCATGGTGACGCAGTGGGGCATGTCCAGCCGCCTCGGCCCGCGCACCTTCGGCAAGCGCCAGTCCATGGTCTTCCTGGGCCGCGACATCTCCGAGGAGCGCGACTACTCCGAGCGCACCGCCGAGGAGATCGATGACGAGGTCCGCCGCATCATCGACGACGCCCACGAGCGCTGCCGTGCGATCCTCGCGAAGCACCGCCACCAGCTCGATGTCCTCGCCGCCCGCCTGATCGAGGTGGAGACGGTGGAGGGCGATGACCTGCTGCGCCTCCTCGGGCCCGCCGAGGGCCGCCCGCTGGCGGGGGACCTGGAGCAGTCGCAGGACCCCTCGGGCGGCGGCACGCCGGTCCCGACGGCCGCGACTCCCGAGCAGGACGACGACGAGGAAGCCCCGCAAGGCCGCCCCGGCCTCGCCTGGGGCCAGGGCAGCGGCGGCAGCGACTAGCCCGCACCCGCCACTCCAAGGCGACCTATCGACGAGCCCCGCCAGCGAGCGGGGCTCGTCAGTGTCACGCGCCACCACCGCAACTCTCCCCGCTTCCCCTTCCCGCTCCGGCCCCTTCCCCCTTGAGGGGGGAAGGCGGGGATGGGGGTGATCTG
>JBBDIC010000040.1:0-15175 GCA_040880625.1 Dehalococcoidia bacterium
TCGCGCTGGTAGCCGTCCCAGTCGGCGAGTTCGGGCATGGTCTCCGTGGAGATGCGCTCCCACGCCTCGGCGACCACGGTCTGCACCGGGTCGGACATCTCGCGGTCGTCCAGGCGGATGCGGCCCTCGGCGTCCGTCTTCGGCTCCATGCCCGGCGCGGCGAAGTCCCGGAACAGCCGCACGATCTGCTCGATGACCCCCTCGTGGAGGCCCTGCGCCTTCATCGCCTTGAACGCGACGGACATGTAGAGCGGCACCGCCGGGATGGCCGCCGAGGCCTGCGTGACGACGCTCTTGTTCACGCTCACCCAGGCGCGCCCGCCGTGCTCGCGCATCAGCGTGTCCACCTGCGGCGCCGTCTGTTCGAGGTGCTCCTTCGCGCGGCCGATGGTGCCGCGGCGGTAGATCGGCGCGGTCAACTCCGGGCCGATGTAGGAGTACGCAATGCTCCGAGCGCCCTCGGCCAGCAGGTCCTCCTCCTGGAGCAGGCGTACCCACGCGAGCCAGTCCTCGCCGCCCATCACCTTGATGGTGCCCGCGATCTCCTCCTCCGTGGCCGTCTCGATCGAGGTCTCCGTCACGGTCTCGCTGCGCAGGTCGAACGACTTGCCGTGGTAGGGCGCGGCGATCGGCTTGAGCGTGGAGTTCCACACCGTGCCGTCCGGGTCGCGGCGTCGAGGCGCAGCCAGCGAGTAGATCAGGAGGTCCACCGGGCCGAGCGCGCGGAGTTCCTCCGCCACCTGCCGCTTCGTGTCGGGGTCGAAGGCGTCGCCGTTGATGGTGCGGTAGGTCAGGCCGTGCTCGGCCGCCAGCCGGTGCGCCTCCGCGGCGTTGTACCAGCCGGCGGTGCCCGTCTTGTCGCCCTCCGGCGCCTTCTCGAAGCCGACGCCCAGCGTCTTCGCGCCGAACCCGAAGCACGTCGTGAGGGCGCTCGCGAGGCCGTACCCGGTCGTCGAGCCCACCACCAGCGCCGTGCCCAGCGAACCCTCGAGGCGGCCGCGGCGGATCGTCTCCACCTGCTCGCGCACGTTGGCGGCGCATCCGTCCGGGTGCGCCGTCAGCGAGATGAACCCGCGGATCCGAGGCTGCACGACCTGCTTCGACATCGCGACTCCCTGCTACGGCGCCTACCGGCGGCTCGTGCGGACTCTAACGCGCGCCGTCGCACGCGCACCATCCGCGCCGCCGGGACGGCGGCTAGTCCGAGTGGCCCTCGCGGCCGGCGTGGATCGCGGGACCCAGGATGGCCTCCTCGCGCGCCTTCATCAAGGCCTCGTCCTCCGCCGCCTCGTGGTCGTAGCCCAGCAGGTGCAGCAGGCCGTGGAGCACGACGTGCGCCAGTTCCTCCGCCCCACCGAGGCCGGCCTCCTCCGCCTGCCGCTCCACCGACTGCACGGACACCACGATGTCGCCGAGGTAAGCCGGCTCGCCCTCCGGGATCGGCGTCGCCTCGCCCTCGCCCGCCGGGAACGACAGCACGTCCGTGGGCGCGTCCGTGTCGCGGTGACGCTGGTTGAGTTCGCGCAGCAGGATGTCGTCCGCCAGCACCACCGCCAGCGACGCACCGTCCTCGATGCCGTCCTCCGTCAGGACGCGCTCGAGCATGGCCGCCAGCGTCGCGGTGTCGACGTCCTCGACGACCTCGTCGTCGACCTCGATGTTGAGCGCGTACGGCATGGCGTGGTGTCCTCCGGGCGCGGGCGCGCTAGAGGAGCGTCTCCGCCGCGCTGCGGGCGGCGTTGATGAGCGGCGCCGGCCACAGCCCGAACAGCAGCACGCCGCCCGCCGAGGCGTACAGCACCGCCTGGGTGGCCGGGGACGCGCGGAACTCGGTGGCGTCCAGCGGGTCGTCCATCCACATCGTGCGGACCCAGCGCAGGTAGTAGAAGGCCGAGACGGCCGTGTTCAGGACGGCCACGGCCACCAGGATCACGAGCCAGTCCTGCCCCGCCTGGATCGCCCCGTTGAAGATGTAGACCTTCGCGATGAACCCGGCCGTGGGCGGGATGCCCGTCAGCGAGATCAGCGAGAGCGACAGCACCGCCGCCAGCGCCGGCGAGCGTCGCGTCAGCCCGGCGTAGTCCGCGAGGTCCTCCGAGCCCGTGCGCTCCGCGACCGCGTGGACCGCGATGAACGCGCCCAGGTTGGTGACGGCGTACGTGCCGAGGAAGAACATCACGCCGCTCGGGCCGATCGTGCTCCCCGCTGCCACGGCCGCGAGGCCGACCGCGACGTTGCCGGCCTGGGCGATCGAGGAGTACCCGAGCAGGCGCTTGGCGTTCGTCTGGAGGATCGCACCGGCATTGCCGAACACCATCGACAGGCCCGCGAGCACGGCGATGAGCATCGCCCAGTCCTGCGCGACGAAGGAGTCACCGCCGCCGAGGCCCGTGTAGAACAGGCGCAGCGCCACGGCGAAGCCCGCCGCCTTCGAGGCGACCGACAGGAACGATCCGACGATCGTCGGGGCGCCCTGGTAGACGTCCGGCACCCACGCGTGGAACGGCGCGAGCGCCATCTTGAAGCCGAACCCCGCCACGATGAACACGAACGCCAGCAGCAGCGGCAGACGCTGCGCCTCCGGCGCCGACGCGACGAACTCCGCGATGCCGGGCAGCGCGGTGGTGCCCGCCATGCCGAAGAGGAACGCGAAGCCGTACAGGAGCACCGCCGCGGCGATGGCGCCATACAGCAGGTACTTCAGCCCCGCCTCCGCCGAGCGGTCCGAGCGTGCGAGGCCGGCCATGATGAACTGCGCGATCGAGGTGGTCTCCAGCGCCACGAAGATCGCGATCAGGTCGTTCGCCTGCGCGAGCAGCACCATCGACGCGGCGGAGACGAGCATCAGCGCGTAGAACTCGCCGCCCTGCTCCAGGCGCTCCGTCCATTCCCTCGCTGCGAGCGCCACGGCGAGGGTGGCGCCGATCAGCAGGAACGCGAAGAACAGCGCGAACTCGTCCACGCGCACCGCGCCGCCCATCGCCTCGCCGCGCGCGCCGCCATCGAGCGCCAGCGCCAGCGTCCAGATCAGGCCGGCGACGAGCACCGCAAGCGTGAGCGCCCACTTCGGCGAGCGGCGCGCGGACACGAGGTCCGCCGTGAGCACGATGCCGGCGCCGACGTACAGCGCCAGCGCGGGGCCGATGTGGTGGAGTTCCTGCCAGAGGCTCACGCGAACGCTCCCACGATGGCCGCGATCGGCGCGATGCCGCTCTCAACCGCGTTGGTCAGGATCGGCGGGTAGATGCCCACCGCGAGGATCGAGACGACGAGGACGCCCATGGCCACGAGTTCCGGCCATGACTTCGCGTCCTGCAGGTGCGCCCACTCCTCGGTTGGTGGGCCGTGGAAGATGCGCTGCACGACCCACAGGATGTAGCCGGCCGACAGCACCACCCCGAAGATCGCCGCGATCGTGGCGGCGGGGTGCGCCTCCAGCGACCCGAGGAACGTCGTCAGTTCCGCGACGAACCCGGACATCCCCGGCAGCCCCAGCGACGCGAGCCCGGCGACGATGAACACCGTCCCCGCGAGGGGGATGCGGTGCATCAGCCCGGACATCCTCGCGATCTCGCGCGTGTGGGTGCGCTCGTAGATGACGCCCACCATGACGAAGAGCAGGCCCGTGATCGTGCCGTGGGTGAACATCTGGAGCGCCGCGCCGGAGAGGCTCACGTCCGTCATCGCGGCCGCGCCCAGCAGCACGTAGCCCATGTGCGACACGGAGGAGTACGCCACGAGGCGCTTCAGGTCCGTCTGGCGCAGCGTGATGATGGCGCCCCAGATCACGGAGAACCCGGCGAGCGCCGCCAGCGGCACGCTGAACCGCGCCGCCTCCTCCGGCAGGATCGAGAGCGAGATCCGCAGCAGGCCGTAGCCGCCCATCTTCAGCAGGACGCCGGCCAGCATCACGGACACCGCCGTGGGCGCGTCCGTGTGCGCGTCCGGCAGCCACGTGTGGAACGGCACGATCGGCAGTTTCACGAGGAACGCGAGCGTGATCGCCCAGAACACGAGGCTCAGCGGGATGATCGCGTCGGAGACGCCCTGCGCCGCCAGTTCCTCCATGTTGAACGTCCCGGCCGAGAAGCCAAGCACCAGGAATCCCACCAGCATGAACGCCGACCCGGCGAGCGTGTAGATCAGGAACTTGGTCGCGCTGTAGATGCGGCGGCCCGAGCCCCACTGGCTGATCAGCATGTACATCGGCAGCAGTTCGAGTTCCCAGAAGAGGAAGAACTGGATCAGGTCCAGCGACAGGAACACCCCCGCCACGGCCGTCTCCAGGAACAGCAGCCACGCGAAGTACTGCTTCGGCCGCACATCGATGTTCCACGAGACCAGCACCGCCACCACCGAGAGCAGCCCGAGCAGCAGCACCATGGGTGCCGACAGGCCGTCCACGCCCACGACGTACTGGATCGAGAACCCGGCGTCCGCCGCCGCGATCCACTCGAACGACTCGACGAACTGGTAGCCCTCGGCGTTCGTGTCGAAGGCCACGAAGACGACCACCGAGACGAGGAACGCCGCGGTCGTGGTCGCGAGGGCGACCCAGCGCGCCTGGTGGCCACGCTCCGCCGGCAGGAAGGCCGCGACGAGCGCGCCGATCAGCGGCAGCACCATGAACGTCGTCAGCATTACGGCATCACCCGGTCGATCAGCCCGCCACCCAGCACCAGCACCGCGCCGCCCGCCAGCACGAGCCCGACGACGTACACCGAGGTATACGCCTGCAACTGGCCCGTCTCACTGCGCCGGAGCACGTCACCCGCGAACCTCGTCGCGGTCGCGACGCCGTTCACCGCGCCGTCCACCACGTAGCGGTCGAACGCCGCGGCGGCGCGCGCTGCGCCGCCATAGAGGGCGCCCCGCACCACGCCGCCCTCGGCGAACTCGTTGACGTAGTAGAGGCGCTCCGTGATGCGCGGCAGCGGGCCCAGGCGGCGGCGGATCGCCTCGGACGTGGGGCGGCCGTAGAAGTAGATCGCCGCGGCGACGCCGATGCCGGCGAACGCGGCGAGCAGCGAGAACGTCACGACGATGATGTCCGCGTGGAAGTGGAAGTGCCGCATGTCCTCCAGCAGCGCGCCCTCCACGAACTCGCCGAAGAAGCCGGACGGCGCGACGAGGCCCGCGAGGACGGCCGGGATCGACAGCAGCACCAGCGGCAGCAGCATCGAGCGCGGCGACTCGTGCGGGTGCGCGAGCCAGCCGTGGTCGTCCTGCTCGTGGCCCGTCGCGTGCGAGTCGGCCGTCTGTGTCGCCGGCTCGTGCCCGCCGGGAGTGGCGTGGACATCGAGCGACGCGTCGCCGCCGTGGCCGGGCTCGGGCGCCGCCCCGCCTCGATACTCGCCGAAGAAGGTCATGAAGATCGCGCGGAACATGTAGAGCGCCGTCATGAACGCGACGATCGTGCCGATCACCCAGAGGAACTTGTCGCCCTCCCACGCGTAGAGCAGCACCTCGTCCTTCGACCAGAAGCCGGCCAGCGGGAAGATGCCGGCCAGCGACACCGCGCCGATGATGAACGTCCAGAAGGTAACCGGCATGTGCCGCCGCAGGCCGCCCATCAGGGGCATCTCGAAGGTGTTGGTGGCGTGGGAGACGGAGCCGGCGCCCTGGAACAGCAGGCTCTTGAAGAACGCGTGCGTGAACAGGTGGAACACCGCCGCCACGTACCCGCCGAGGCCGATCGCCATCACCATGTACCCCAGTTGCGAGATCGTCGAGTACGCCAGCACGCGCTTGATGTCCGTCGCCACGAGCCCCATCGATGCGGCGAAGATCGCCGTGAACCCGCCGACGTAGGCGATCGTCGTCTGGACCTCGCCGGGGGCGGCCTCCACGGCCGGGAAGAAGCGCGCGAGCAGGTAGACGCCGGCCGCGACCATCGTCGCCGAGTGGACGATCGAGGAGACCGGCGTGGGACCCTCCATGGCGTCCGGTAGCCAGAAGTGCAGCGGGAACTGCGCGGACTTGCCCGCCGCCCCGGCGAACAGGCCGAACACGAAGCCCGTCAGCACCGCGCCGGACAGCGCGGTCTGTGCCATCTCGTTGATCTCGGCGATGTCGAACGTGCCGGTCTGCGTCCAGATCAGGACGACCGCCAGCAGGAAGCCGAAGTCGCCGAAGCGCGTCACGATGAACGCCTTCTTCGCGGCGGCGGCGGCGCTTGGACGGTGGAACCAGAACCCGATCAGCAGGTACGAGGTGAGGCCGACGAGTTCCCAGTGGATGAACAACTGCAGCAGGCTGGACGACATCACCAGCCCGAGCATCGCGGCCGTGAACAGCGACATGAACGCGAAGAACCGCGCGTAGCCGCCGTCGCCCGCCATGTACCCCGTGGAGTACACCTGCACCAGCAGCGAGATCGAGGTGACGACGAAGATCATCATCGCGCTCAGGCCGTCGATGCGCAGGCCGAACTCCACGTCGAGCGAGAAGAGCGTCATCCAGTGGTGCGGCTCGAAGGCGAGTGCCACCCCGTCGTTGGCGATCGATGCCGCCAGCGTCCATATTGCAAGCAGCCAGGCCAGGAGCACCGCGGCGACGGTGACGCGGCCGGCCAGCAGCGCTCGGTCGCGCAGGAAGGCGACGATCACCACGAAGGAGATGATCGGTGCGAAGTAGATCGCCCAGACGGCTGCTTCAGGGATGGTGGACATCAGATCTTGTTCAACACCTCACGCGCCACGTGCGTCTTGCCGTCCGGCACCCAGAGTTCCCGCGCGTCCTTCATGGAGCCCAGTTCCACCGGCGGGATGATCCGCACGGCCAGGGCTTCCTGGTTGAACAACTCGCGCCACATCTCGGCGGCGTAGCCGTCGGGGACGTCCATGAACTTCACCCACATAGGTCCACCCCATCGGGCGCGCCGCCCGTTGTCGTCGCTGTCGTGTGCGCCGTCACCAGCGCATCAGGTTCACGCGGTCCAGGTCTACCGTCTCCCGCCGCCGGTACAGCAGCACCGCCATGGCGAGGGCGATCGCGGCTTCCGCTGCCGCCACCGTCAGCACGAACACCACGAAGGCGTGCCCGCTCAGCGGCTCCTCGCCGGTCGCGAACGCGGAGGAGAACCGGGAGAACGCCAGCAGCGTCAGGTTCACGCCGTTCAACATCAACTCGATGCCCATGAGCACGGCGATCGCGTTGCGCTTCCCCAGCGCCACCACGATGCCGATGCCGAACACCAGCCCGGACACGACCAAATAGTGCGCGAGCGTCACGCTCAATTCATCGATGGGAGGGATGCCAGGTGGGGTCATCGCGACGCGCCGTCCTGAGACGCGTCGTCATCGCCTCGACGGCGCTCCTGGACGAGGACGATAGCGCCGAGGAACGCGAACAGCAGCAGCACAGAAGCGATCTCGAATGCGAGGACGTAGCGCCCGAGGAGCAACTGCCCCACGGTGCCCACCGTCGTCGCGAAGTCGCTCTCCGCAAGCGCTGCGCCTCGATGTTCCGCCCATTCGGTGTCGATGGCGACGAAGCCGACAAGCACGGCGATACCAAGGCCGCCAAAGAGGCCCGGGAGGAGATAAAGCGAGTTGCCGTTATCGCGCGAGGCGAGCGGCGTGAGCATGACGGCGAACACCATGAGGACGGAGATGGAGCCTGCGTAGATCAGTATCTGTGCCACCGCGATGAAGTCCGCGCTTAACGTGAGAAAGAGGCCCGCCATACCCAGAAACGACAGCACGAGGAAGACCAGCGAGTGCAGCAGGTTGCGCGCGAGCAGCACCAGCAGCGCGGACACGACGGTGATCGCGCTGAGCGCCCAGAAGCCGATGACGATGCCGGTCGAGTCCAAGGGCTGTCCGAACTTCCTCTAAGCCTCGCGGATCTTGCGGGCGGCCTTCAGGCCGCCGAGCGTGCCGTCCGCGATCAACTGCGGCCTGGTGGCGTGCTGCGACGGCGCATAGCCGAGCCGGTCAGCCCAGAACCGCACGATCACCACGGTGATCGCCAGGTTCACCACCGCGAACGCCCCCAGCGTGATCAGCGCCGGCGCGTCCGAACGGGCGAACACCGACGCCTCGATGGCCACGACAAACGCCTGCAGGATGCCGATGGGGATCAGGAACTTCCACGCGTACCCCATCAACTGGTCCAGCCGGAACCGCGGAAGCGTGCCACGGAGCCAGACAAAGAGGAAGTAGATGGCCGCGATCTTCGTCGCGAGGATCAGGTAGCCGGGGATCCACTCCTCCAGCCCGAACATCGTGTAGCCGCCGAGGAAGAACGTGGACATCAGCGCACCCACGAGGATCGCGTGCCCGAGTTCCACGCCCATGAACAGGCCGGCCTTCATGCCGGAGTACTCCGTGTAGAACCCCGCCACGATCTCGGACTCCGCCTCGCCGATGTCGTTGGGCGTGCGGTTGATCTCAGCGGTGCTGGAGAACAGGAACGCGAACGCGGCGAACGGGATCAGGACGATCAGCCACACGTGGTAGTGGTCCTGGAACGCGACGATCTCGCTCAACTTCATGGACTGCGTGAGCAGCACGACGGACAGCAGGGACAGGCTGATCGGGATCTCGTAGGACACCATCATCGCCACGGTGCGCATGGCGCCCAGCAGCGAGTAGTGGTTGTTGGACGACCACCCCGCGAGGAACACCGCCAGCACGCCGATCGACGAGATCGCGATCGTGTAGAGCACGCCCACATCGATGTCCAGGTAGGTCATGCGCTCCGCCCACGGGACCGGCCCCCAGCCGAGCATGGCCGGCACGAAGATGAGCACCGGCGGGATGTAGTACAGGAAGCGGTCTGCGCCGCGCGGGATGACGATCTCCTTGGCCATCAACTTCACGGCGTCCGCGATCGGCTGGAGCAGCCCGAAGGGGCCGGTGCGGTTGGGGCCGCTGCGGATCTGGAACTTCGCCAGCACGCGCCGCTCCACCCACGATCCGATCAGCAGCCAGCCACCGAGCACGGACAGGATCCCGATCCCGCCGATGGTCCCGAGGATCACCCAGATGATGCGGTGGTCGACGCCCTCGTCCTGGAGCCACCCGCGCAGCCCGGCCGTGGCGTTGCCCAGGTCCCGCACGTCGTACCACTGGCCCTCCAGCCGGCCGTCCACCACCAGGAACCCGACGCCCGCGAGAAGCGCGAGCGTGACGAGCCCGACGACGGCGCCGGCTGCCTTCAGCGGCAGCGGCACGCCCATGAGCGAATCTCGCACGCCGGGCCGGTCCTGGATCTGCTGGAGCATGGGCGTCGCGGGGCGGTGCGCGGTGGGTGGTGCGAGGGGAGGCGGGGGCGCGAGCGGCTGGTCGCTCATCGGTCGATCTCCCCGAGCACGATGTCGATCGAGCCGAGCGTGACGACCGCGTCCGGCAGCGAGGCGCCCTCGCCCAGTTCGCGGAGCAGCGACAGGTTGATGAGCGCAGGTGAGCGCAGGTGAAAGCGATACGGCGCCGGCGTCCCGTCCGAGACCAGGTAGAAGCCGATCTCACCTCGAGGGCTCTCGATGCGGCTGTAGATCTCGCCGGGCTCGGGGCGGATGGCCAGCGGGACGTCGTTCTTGTGCGGCCCTGGCGGAATCTGCTCCACGGCCTGACGGATGATGCGCGTGGACTGCTTGACCTCCTCCATGCGCACCATGAAGCGGTCGTACACGTCGCCCGTCTTGCCCACCGGGATGTCGAAGTCGAAGCGCTCGTAGCCGCAGTACGGCTCCGCCTTGCGGAGGTCCCAGGGCACGCCGGAGCCGCGCAGCGCCGGCCCCGAGAGCGAGCCGTTGATGGCGTCCTCCGCGGAGATCACCCCCACGTTGCGCGTGCGCGCCAGGAAGATCTCGTTGTCGATCAGCAACTGCGCGTACTCGTCCGTGCGGTCAGGCAACTCGTCCAGGAGTTCCTGGAGTGCCGGCCAGAACTCGGCGGGCGGCTCGAAGGCGACGCCGCCCACGCGCATGTAGTTCGTCGTCAGGCGCGCGCCGCACGTCATCTCAAAGAGGTCCAGGATCTTCTCGCGCTCCCGGAACATGTACAGCAGCGGCGTCTGCCACGCCCCGGCGTCCGAGATCAGCGTCCCGTTCGCCATCGCGTGGCTGGCGATGCGCTGGAGTTCGGAGAAGATGACGCGCAGGTACTCCGCGCGCTCGGGCGCCTCGTACCCCGTCATGCGCTCCACGGCCAGCGCCAGGCCCAGGTTGCCCGTCATCGCCGCCAGGTAGTCGGCGCGATCCGTGAACGGGATGTTCTGCGTGTAGGTGCGCTCTTCGGCCAGTTTCTCCATCGAGCGGTGGAGGTAGCCCACGATCATGTCCAGGTCGCGGATGATCTCGCCGTCCATCACCACGCGCAGCCGGAATACCCCGTGCGTCGAGGGATGCTGCGGCCCGATGTTGAGGATGAACGGTTCGCTGGCGGCGGTCACGCTAGTGCCCCTGCCCGGTCTGACCTGAGGCGCCCGTGTCCGGGTGGGCGATCTCGGCGTGCCCCGCCTCGATGTGACGGAGGTTGTCCGCGTTCATCAGGCGGTCCGGCGCGTCCAGGTTCTCGTACGGGAAGCGCGCGAGCCCCGGCGTGTGCGGCCCGACCATCGCCAGCCAGTCCTTGCGGAGTGGATGGCCGGGAAAGCCCTCCCAGAGGAAGAGGCGGCGCATGTCCGGGTGGTCCTGGAAGCGGATGCCCATCAGGTCGAAGACCTCGCGCTCCTGGAGCAGCGCGCCCTTGTAGACGGCGTACGCGCTGGGGAGGATCGGATCCTCGTGTTCGTACAGCAGCGCCTTCAGCGCGATCTGATGGTTCAGGTCCAGCGATTGGAGGTGGTACACCACCTCGAAGTGGTCGTAGCGATCCACCGCCGTGAGGTTGCTCAACTGCGCGGCGTCGAAGTCGTCCGAATCATGCAGGAAGCGCAGCGCCTCGTCCACGCGGTCCGCGGCGACCTCCACCCACTCGTCGTTGTACATCACGACGATGCCCGGGAGCGCCCGGTCCAGCGCCTCCGCCACCGGCTGCGCCGTCAACTGTCGAGGTCCGCGCGCCACGCTAGCGCCATTCCAGGGCGCGCTTGCGCCACGCATACGCCAGCCCAAAGGCGAGGATGCCCATGAACAGCGCGGCCTTGAAGAGCGTGCCCAGCGGCATCGTCGCGTGCTCCACGGCCCACGGGTAGAGGAAGATCACCTCCACGTCGAAGATGACGAAGCCCAGCGCGAAGAGGTAGTAGCGGGCGTTGAACTGGCCCCAGGAGGTGCCCTCCGACTCCACGCCGCACTCGTAGGTGGCGTTCTTGATCGGGTCTTCCTGTGCGGGACGGATCTTGGTGAGGTAGAAGAGGTAGGAGATGCCCAGCGGGAGGGCCGGAAACAGGACCGCCAGGCCCAGCAGGATTGCGACGCGCCCGAATTCGTCCGGGATCACCCACCGCGTCCTTCCCCAGGCCACCGAGTCGTCGAGAGTCGTGCAGGCGCCGGTCCAGCGAGGCCCCATCCGAGCGCGGTGCGAGGCCGGCAGGCGCCGGCAACGGGGCGTCCGAGGAGCGCCCGGAACGTACCATCCGTCACAAACTGATGCAATGAAACGCGGCGGCGCCGCTTGCTGCCGCCCGCGAGGTCCGAGGAGCCCGCCATGGCCGACTTCATCGAGGGCATCTACCGCCAGAACGAGTGGGCGACGCTCCGCCTCCTTGACGCATGCCGCGCGCTCACAGACGAGCAACTCGACGCGCGCGCCGTCGGGGCGTTCGGCACGGTACGCGAGACATTGCAGCACTTCGTCACGGCCGAGCAGCGGTACGTCCACCACCTGGGCGGCGCCTACGACGGCCCGGTGGTCCGCGATGGCGACCCGTGGCCGGGCTTCGACACGCTGGAGGCGATCGCGCGCACCGCCGCGCCCGCATTGATCGAGCGCGCTCGCAACGCCACGGGGACGGTCACGATCGGCCCGGCGGACGCGCCGGAGGTGGCGGACGTCACGGTCATCCTCGCGCAGGCGCTCCAGCACAGCACGGAGCACCGCAGCCAGGTGTGCACGATCCTCACCACGCTTGGCATCGAGCCGCCCGGCCTCAGCGGCTGGGACTGGGGCGAGGCGACGGGCGCACTGGTGCTGCCCGACCGCGCGTAGGCCGGAGCGCCTGCGCGACGCCCTCGGAAGTTGACCCCGCACTCGGCGCGTCTATACAGTGCGCGCGGTCGCGACCGGGCGCGCGAACCGGGACACTACGGCCCACGACAGCCCTCGATGCAACGGGGCTCGACGCGCGCGCATGCGCCGCCGCACGGTCGTGATGGCCGCGGAGACCGTCCGCCCTGCTCATCCGGCTATCGGTAGCACCGCGTGGACTAAAGGAGCGGACGTTGGCGAACTACAAGAAGCCGATCCCGGATCCGGACCCGTACACCACGGGACCGTTCTGGGACGGCGCCAAGCAGGGCAAACTCGTGCTGCCGCGCTGCGGCGACTGCAACCGCGCGCACTTCTACCCGCGGACCATCTGCCCCCACTGCCACTCGATGAACATCGAATGGTTCGAGGCCTCCGGGGAGGGCTGGATCCACACCTTCGCCGTCCAGCACCGCGCCATGGGCGCCTGGGCCGAGGAAGTCCCCTTCGTCACCGCCTACATCGACCTGAAGGAGGGTGACCGCATGTTCACCGTCCTGCGCGGCGTGGACGGCAACAAGCCGGAGGACATCAAAATCGGCGCGCCCGTCAAGGTCGAGTTCGAGCCAGCCACCGACGAGGTACACATCCCGTTCTGGCGGGTCGTGGGCTAGCGCCCGCACCACCACCAGAGAGGGATCGGAGAGACACACCATGCCGACCAACCCGTCCATGGCCGCCGCGATCGTCGGCGCCGCCGAGTCCAACAAGATCGGCTACATCGAGGAGGGGACCACCAACAACATCCTCTTCATCGAGGCGATCAAGAACGTCTGCGACCAGGTGGGCATCAGCCCATCCGAGATCCAGGGCATCGCGGCGCCGAACGCCGCGAACTTCCTGGCGGAGTACCTGGGCATCCACCCGAAGTGGATCGACACCACCTCCGTGGGTGGCTGCTCCTTCCAGATGCAGGTCCACCACGCGATGGCCGCCATCAACTCGGGCATCATCGACATTGCCGTGGTCGCCCACGGCGAGTCGGGCTACTCCGCGCGCAAGAACCAGGGCAAGGGACGCGGCGCGGGCCGCGGCCCGGGCGACCCGTGGGCACCGGCCTCCATGTTCGAGGCGCCGTACGGCACGTCCGGTGCGCCCTCCAACTACTCGCACGCCATGACGCGCCACATGCACCGCTGGGGCAGCACGAAGGAAGACTTCGCGCAGGTCGCCGTGACCACGCGCGACTGGGCCACGCTCAACCCTCGCGCGGTGATGCACTCCAAGGACACGCACCCCAACGGCGGGCCGATCAGCGTCCAGGACGTGCTGGACAGCCGCATCATCTCGTGGCCACTGAACCTGCTGGACTGCTGCCTGGTCACGGACCACGGCGGCGCGGTGGTCGTCGCGTCCGCCGAGCGCGCGCGCTCCTTCCGCACGCCGCCGGTGTGGATCGCCGGCGCCGGCGAGAACATGAGCCACACCTCCATGCTGGAGATGGGAGACTTCACCGCCACCTCCGCCCGCGCCTCCGGCAACGCCGCCTACACCATGGCCGGGATGGGCCCGTCCGAGATGGAACTGGCGATGATCTACGACTCGTTCACGGTCACCGCGGCCATCACCGCGGAGATGCTGGGCCTGACGCCTCGCGGCGAGGGCCCCAGCCTCTGGGAGGGCGGCAAGGCCGGCCCGGGCGGCGCGGGCATCCCCGTGAACACCAACGGCGGCGGCCTGTCGTTCAGCCACTCCGGCATGTACGGCATGATGCTGCTGGTGGAGGCCTACCGGCAGTTGTCCGGCACCGCCGAGGACGGCGTCCACGGCATCGAGGGCAAGCAGACCAGCGCCAAGACCGCCGTGGTCAACGGCACCGGCGGTTCGCTCTCCATCACCGGCACGCTGGTGCTCGTCGCCGACGACTAGCCTGCACGCCGCCGGGGCGTCAGGATTAGAGGACGACATCACTTGGGGGGCGGCCCTGCGGGGCCGCCCCCTGCGCGTCCGTATGCTGGACGTATCGCCCGAGCCCGGAGAGGACAGCCAGCCCGCCGCATGCTGATCGACCTCCACACGCACACGCACCCCGGATCGTGGGACTCCTACCTGACCCCGGACGAACTCGTCGACCGCTCCAAGCAGGCGGGCATCGACGGCATCGTGCTGTCCGAGCACGACTGGGCGTGGGACCCCGAAGAAGTGAAGCGCCTGGCGCAGCGGCACGACTTCCTCGTGCTGCCCGGCATCGAGATCAACACGGAGGAAGGCCACATCCTCGTGTACGGGATGCATCGTTATGTCTTCGGGATGCATCGCAGCCACGAACTCGCCGGCCACGTCCACGACGACGGCGGCGTGATGATCGCCGCCCACCCCTACCGCCGCCAGCACCCCTGGAACTGGCAGAGCGAGAAGGAGTGGGCGGACGCCATTGACCGCGCCAAGCAGAACGGCGCGTACCGCTTCATCTCCGCCATGGAGGTGGGCAACGGCCGCGGCAAGGTGGAGGAGAACTCCTTCTCCGTGAAGATCGCGGACGTGATGGGCTTCCATGGCACCGCCGCCACGGACTCGCACGCCGTCGCGGACATCGGCAAGGCCGTGACCTACTTCGAGCGCGACATCCGCACGGAGGAGGACCTCATCCGCGAGATCAGCGGCGGGCGCTTCTGGCCAGTGGACCTCACGCGCGGCAAGGTCATCGCCGATCCGCTCTACCACGACGTGCCGGACGACCTGGACGCCCGCCTGCGCCTGATCGACCAGCAGCGCGAAGCGTTCCTGGCCTCGAACCCCCACGCGCGGCCGCCCGGCGTGCCGCACGCCCACTAGCGGGGAGCGACGAAGGCTCACGTCCTCGCCGACTCGCCAAGGGGGCTAGGGCTTGACGGGCCTCGCAGTCGCGCGGTATATAACCATTCGGTTGTGATTACCGAAGGGTTATGCATGGCGACCGCTGCACGCCCCCGCCTCGACGACACGTTCGCCGCGCTCTCCGATCCCACGCGGCGGGCGATCCTCGCGCGGCTCATGGAGGGCGAGGCGTCGGTCGCGGAACTGACCGAGCCCTTCGACATCAGCCAGCCGGCCATCTC
>JBBDIC010000040.1:15275-26704 GCA_040880625.1 Dehalococcoidia bacterium
TCGGACACCACGGTCGCCGTGGAGCGGACGTTCGACGCGCCGGCGCGGCTGGTCTGGGACGCACACACGAAGCCGGAGTACATCAAGCAGTGGCTGACGGGCCCGGATGGGTGGGACATGCCGATCTGCGAGGTGGACCTGCGCGTGGGCGGCGCGTATCGGTACGGATGGGCGCATCCCTCTGAGCCGGGGTTCGGCTCGCATGGCGAGTTCACGGAGGTCGTCCCCGTCACGCGCCTCGCGTTCACCGAGCAGATGGACGGCTTCGACGGCGTGTCACAGAACGCCTACACGCTCGTCGAGCGGGACGGGCGCACCACGATCACCATGCTGATGGACTTCGGCACCAGGGAGGGGCGCGACGGCGCTGTAGCCACCGGCATGACGGACGGGATCGGGACATCGTTCGACCGCCTGGAGGCGCTGCTGCCCTCGCTGGCCCGGTAGGACGCGCAGGACCGAGATAAGAAGACCCCCGCCTCGCGGCGGGGGTCTTCGTTGCCCTCGGAAGGGTTGCCCTCGGAAGGACGGAGTGGCGGCTAGAGCGCCTCGACGATCGTCGAGATGCCCATGCCGGCGCCGATGCACTGGGTGGCCAGGCCGTACTTCTTGCCGGAGCGGCGCACCTCGTGCGACACGGTGCCCACGAGGCGGGCGCCGGTGGCGCCCATCGGGTGACCGATGGCGAGCGAACCGCCGTTGACGTTCACCTTGTCCAGGCCGATGCCCAGTTCGCCGACGGACGGGATGACCTGGGCGGCGAAGGCCTCGTTGAACTCGACGCGGTCGATCTCGCCGGCGTCGATGCCCGCGTGGCGCAGCGCCTTGCGGGTGGCCGGGACCGGGCCGATGCCCATGACCTGCGGCTTCACGCCGGCGATGCCGAAGCCCACGATGCGGGCGAGCGGCTCCAGGCCGAGTTCCAGCGCCCGCTTCTCGCTCATCAGCAGCGTGACGGAGAAGCCGTCGTTGGTGGGGCAGGAGTTGCCGGCGGTGATGAGGAGTTCCTTGTCACCGTAGGACTTCAGGCCCGGAATCGGCTTCAACTGGGAGAGCGCCTCGAAGTTGGTGCCGGCGCGGTAGCCCTCGTCGACCTCGATGACCTTCTTCTCGCCCTGCTGGTCCCAGACGACGTTGCCCTCGTCGTCGAAGACGGGCATGAAGACTTCGATCGGGATGATCTCGTCCTTGTAGACGCCGTTCTCCAGCGCCTTCCCGTACTTCGCGTGGCTCTCCACGGCGAACTTGTCCATCTGCTCGCGGGAGATCTCGTACCACTCGGCCACGTTCTGGGCCGTCTGGAGCATGGAGGTCACCGGCGGCGCGTCCAGGATGTAGTCCGGGATCGGGCGGCTGAAGTCGTCGGCGAAGTTCGGCGGCAGGTTGCGCTGGTCGTCCGACATCTGGAGCCGGCGGTCGTTGAACTTCGTCAGCGGGGTGTCATCCGTGCGGCGGGCGCCGCCGCCCAGGGTGCGGCCCATGCGCTCCGCGCCGATGGAGATGCCGCAGTCGATCGCGCCCACCATGATCTGGCCGGCGACGCGCTGCAGCGTGTCCATGGAGGAACCGCACTGGCGGTTGGTCTCGAAAGTCGCGACTTCCGGCGGCAGGCCGGCGAGTTTGGCGACGTTGTCCGCGCCGATGCCGGACAGTTCCGGTGCGTTCCCGACCTGGCCGAGGCCCATGTCCTCGATCATGCGCGGGTTCACCTTGGGGTTGCGCTCCAGCAGGCCGCGCACGACCTGCGCGCCCACCTCGTCCAGGCGGGTGGCGGTAAAGGCGCCACGCGCACCGCGCGTAAACGCGGACCGAGCCGCGTCAACAATCACAACGTTCTGCAGTTCCATCTTGCCCCCTTCGCGGTCCGTGGGTTCCGGCCGGGCGCACCCCCAGGTGGGTTGCACTGTGGTGGGTGGCACGGCACGGACCAGCGCGCCGCGGTACCCGGTCAGTCGCGGCGTAGTCTACGCCTTGCGTGAAGGAATCCAAGAGGAAATCGTCGTCCGCCGCCAGATTTCCGCCGCGATCTCAGTACCTCGGCATCGAGGGCTACGTATCGGGGTATCGGGGCTACCCAGCGCCCGCGGCCGCGGCCGCGTCGGCGTCGGTGTCCGGCTGCTCCGCCAGTCCCACGAACGTGACGTTGTTCAGCGCCCCCGGCCGCGCCGCCCGCACGAGGCCCACGACCTCCGCCGAGGGCACGCCGAGCGCCCTGAGCAGCATGGCCGTCACGAGGCCGCTGCGGTTGAGGCCCTGCTTGCACATGACGTACACGCGCTCGGGGGCATCTTCGCCGCGCAGCGCGTCCGCCATCTCGCGCACCACGGCGGTGATGCGGTCCATGTTGGACGGCACCGCCTCGATGTCCAGGAAGACGCGCGGTAGGTGACGGCGCGCGCTGGCCGCCATGGTGGGCGGCAGTTCGCCCGCGCAGTCCACCACCCACGCCGAGGTCAGGTGGTGCTCCTCCAGCGCGTCGCCCAGCATGGTGTGGACGCCGCCCATCCAGATTTGCGTGCGCACGTGCGGCATGGACGCGAGCACCAGGCGCGTGGCGCGCGGCTCGTACTCCTCCGGCAGCGGCGTGATGAAGTCGGACGGGACCGTGGGATCGAGGGTCATCGACGACAGCCTAGCGGAGCGGCGCGTCACGTACCGACGGCTCAGAGGTGGCAACAACCGGTGACAGCGCGTCGATCACGCGGCACTCGAGGATCGTCGTCCGCTGACACTGCTCGATCAGGTCGCTCAACGCGTCGCGCATCGCTGTCAGTGACTGGATCTTGTGCTCCACCTCGCTGAGGTGGTGGCTGGCGATGGCGTCCACCTCGGCGCAGGCACGTGCCCGGTCGCTGGACAGTTCAAGGAGGCTCTGGACTTCCTGTAGGGTGAAGCCCAGTTCGCGGCTACGCCGGACGAATACCAGCCGCTTCACCGCCTCGTCCCCGTACTGACGATGTCCGCCTTCCGTGCGCGGGGATTCGGGAAGCAGGCCGATGCCCTCGTAGTACCGGATCGTCGGCACCTTGCAACCGCTGCGAGCGGCCAGCGCGCCGATTGAGAAGGTTTGAGCAGTCGTCATACATCCTCCCCCTTGAACCTCTAGTTGCTAGAGGGTTCAGGATAACGCGTATGAGAATCCCTCGACTCTCGTCGGCCCCCGATCTCTTCTGCGCCGACAACTGCTGCAACGACAAGGAGACCGAACTCGCTGCTCTGGCCACTCGGTCGGCGCAGCGACGGGTGTTGATCGCCGTCCTCGCGATCAACGCGGTCATGTTCGTCATCGAGGCGTCGGCGGGAATCGCCGCGCGCTCTGTGGCGCTGATCGCCGACTCAGTCGACATGTTCGGCGACGCGACGGTCTACGGGCTCAGTCTCTATGCGCTCGGCCGGAGTTTGCGTTGGCGCGCCGGGGCAGCACTGGCCAAAGGTGGGATCGTCCTTGTGTTCGGCGGCTGGGTAGCGTTCGAGGTGATCCGGCGGATTGCCACTGGCGGGATCCCCGATGCGGAGACGATCGGCCTCGTCGGGACACTCGCATTAATGGCGAACCTGGTCTGCCTGGCGCTGCTCTGGCGGTTCCGCACGCACGACATCAACATGTCCAGCACGTTCGAGTGTTCTCGGAACGACGTGATCGCAAACGTGGGCGTCCTCCTGGCTGCGGCGGGCGTGGGACTGACGGGCGCCGCATGGCCAGACCTCGTCGTCGGCTCGATCGTCGCGGCCGTCTTCCTCAGGTCGGCCTGGTCGATCCTGCAGGCGGCGTGGCCCCAGTTCAGGGCCAGCGACACTCCGTCGGGTCACGACCACGGTGTTCCGCACGAGGATGATGGGGCCAGCGCGAGGCCCCTCGAGTTCGTGGTGCTGGAGGATGCCCGCTCCACGAGGACGCGGACGCGCTGAGTCACCGGCGGCCGCGAGCCGGACTGCGCCGGGACGGCGTGAAATTGACAGGCGCGGAGGCCGCCGATATGTTGCGCCCGGCCCTGCTCCCCCCTTCGTTGAAGGTGTGCCGGGCATCCCGCGTCCGCGCCGGAATCGACATTTCACTCGAACAGAGGAGGTAGTCGATGGCGGAGTCCACGACTCAGTCGGTCATCACCGATGAGATGCGCGCCCAGATCGGCGTGGAGGGTCCGGCGACCCTGCACGAGGTCACGTCCACGGGCTGCCGTCTCTTCGCGCGCGCGGTCGGACACACCGACCTCGTGTTCTACGACCCGGATGTCGCGCGCGAGCGCGGCTACCGCGACATCCTGGCGCCGCCGGGTTACCTCGGGACGCCGGTCTACCGGCCGGGCGGCCGCGGCGAGGGCGGCGCGGGCGCTCCCATGGGCGGCGGCTTGAAGATCCCGTACAAGCGCATCCTGAACGGCGGCACCACGTACGAGTACATGGAGCCGATCTGCGCCGGTGACGTCATCTCCTCGCGGTCCCAGGTGGCGGAGTTCCAGGAGCGCACCGGCTCCATCGGCCCGATGCTCATCGTGTACCGCGAGACCACCTACACCCGCGAGGACGGCACGGTCGTCGCGAAGATGTACGGCAACATCATCCACTACTAGATCGCGCAGGATCCGAGGCGAACCGTGGCCGATCAGGTGTTCTTCGACGACGTAGAGGTGGGACAGGCGATCCCGGACCTGCGCAAGAACTGCTCCACGCAGCAACTGGTGGTCTGGGCCGGCGCGTCCGGCGACTTCTACCAGATCCACTACGACGCAAACTTCGCGAAGCGCACGGGCCTGGACAACATCATTGTCCACGGCGCGCTGAAGCACGCCTTCCTGGGCCAGGTGCTGCACGACTGGGTGGCGCCGGAGGGCCGCATCGAGAAGTTCGGGTGCCAGTACCGGGGGATGGACTACCCGGACCAGGACATCACGTGTGGCGGCGTGGTGACGAAAAAGTACGTCGAGAACGGCCGCAACGTGGTGGAACTGGACGTCTGGACAGAGAATCCCAACGGACAGAAGACCACGCCGGGCACGGCGCGCGTCGTGCTGCCGAGCCGTGGGTAACCGACGCTAGCCGCGCTCAGGTCGGGCGAGCCCGGCCGAAAGCGGCCACGCCGGCGCAACAAGTAGCCCCTTCGAGGGCGAGAGAGGACCGAAACATGGGTGCGTTGGACGGCAAGGTCGCCGTCGTCACCGGCTCCGGCCGCGGCATCGGCCGCGGCATCGCGATGCTGTTCGCGAAGGAGGGCGCCAAGGTCGTCGTCAACGACCCGGGCGTGAACGTGGACGGCTCCGGCGGTGACGCGGGCCCGGCCCAGGAAGTCGTGAACGAGATCAAGGCCGCGGGCGGCGAAGCCACCGCGAACACTGACTCGGTCGCGGAGGCCGCGGGCGGCGAAAACATGGTCAAGCAGGCCGTCGACGCCTACGGGCGCATCGATGTGCTGGTGAACGTGGCCGGGATCCTGCGCGACCGCATGATCTTCAACATGGCCCAGGAGGAGTGGGACGCGGTGATCGCGGTCCACCTGAAGGGCCACTACAACACCATCAAGCCGGCGGCGGTGCTCATGCGCCAGCAGCGCAACGGCCGCATCATCAACTTCTCGTCCACCTCCGGCATCATCGGGAACACGGGCCAGTTCAACTACGGCGCGGCCAAGTCCGCCATCGCCGGCCTCACTCGAGTGGTGGCGAAGGACCTGGGGCGCTACGGCGTGACGTGCAACGCCATCGCGCCGGGCGCGGCGACGCGCATGACGCAGTCCGTCCCGGACAGCGCTCGGCAGTTGCGCTCGCAGGCCGGCATCTCCGGCGCGGCGTCAAACGCGCAGCAGGCGCCGGCCAGCGCGTTCGCGGGGCTGCGTGAGCCGGAGTTCGTCGCGCCGATGGTGGGCTACCTGGCCACCGACGACGCCTGGAACATCAACGGCTACATCTTCAACGTGGCGGGCGGCACGGTCTCCGTGGCGCACCACCCCACGGCGATGCGCACCGTCTTCAAGCCGGGCCTCTGGACCATGCCCGAACTGGACGACGCCGTGCAGAGCATCCTGATGAAGGACATCAACAACCCCGCCCCGCCGCGCGACGACGTTGAGGTCTCCGGCCGCGACATCCCCGCCCGGCCGTTGGCGTAGGCCACCGGCGAGACGAGAGAGAAGGACAGCACTATGGCAGCGAAGCCTCTGGAGGGCCGGGCGTACGTCGTCACCGGCTCCGGGCGTGGCATCGGCCGGGAGGTCGCCCTGCTCATCGGCGAACTCGGCGGCAAGGTCGTGGTCAACGACCCCGGCGTGAACCTGGACGGATCGGGCGCCGATGAGGGCCCCGCCGCCGAGGTGGTGAAGGAGATCACCTCCAAGGGTGGTCAGGCCGTCGCCAACATGGACACCGTCGCCACCGCCGAGGGCGGCGAGGGCATGATCAAGCAGTGCATGGACGAGTTCGGCAGCCTGGACGGCGTGATCCACGTCGCCGGCATCCTGCGCGACCGCATGATCTTCAACATGGCGGAGCAGGAGTGGGACGACGTGGTCGCCGTCCACCTCACGGGCTTCTTCAACGTGGTGAAGCCGGCCTCGATCATCATGCGGCAGGCACGGGCGGGCCGGATCATCGGCTTCTCGTCCGGCTCCGGCATGAACGGGAACACCGGCCAGGGTAACTACGGCGCGGCCAAGGCCGGCATCTCCGGCGGCGTCCGCTGCGCCGCGCGCGACCTGGGCCGCTACGGCGTCACCGCCAACGCGATCTGCCCCGGCGCCGCGACGCGCATGACGCAATCGGTACCGGACAGCGCTCGAGACCTGCGGGCGCGGGCCGGCATTACCGCCCGCCCCTCGCGGGAGCCGAGCATCGTCAACCAGTTGCGTGACGCCAAGTACGTGGCGCCCATGGTGGTCTACCTGCTCACGGACCAGGCGTGGAACATCAACGGCAAGGTCTTCTACGTGTCCGGCGGCAACGTCTCGCTGGCCCACGAGGAGACGCCGTACCGCACCATCGCCAAGCCGGACATGTGGGACATCGATGAACTCCGCGCGCTGGTGCCGAGCCAGTTGATGGGCGGCCTGGCCAACCCGGCCCCGCCGCCGGCCGACCTGGACCTCCCCGCCCGCCCCGTCGCCAAGGCCGAGGCCTAGCGTCGAGGAGAGTGCCACACTGGAGCAACGCGACGGCCGCCCGAGAGGGCGGCCGTTGTGATCTGCGTGACTCACGCGCTCAGCCCTCCAGGCTGAGGCGTACCGCGTCCGGCGGGATGTCTGGAAACACCTCTCTCACCTCGCGCTCACGCGCGGCCTCGGACGTGAGGGTCGCCGCCTGCACACGATCCAGGAGGAACGAACGCCCTGCCTCGCGCAGCCGGCACCAGGCGAAGAGGTACCAGTCGCCGCCGGTGGAGGCGAAGAACATGGGCTCCACGGGCCGTCGGAGCGTCAGCACCCCGCCGCTATCGCGGTAGTCGATGTGCACCACCCGACGCGCGCGCATCGCCTCGTCCAGGACTCGCGCCGCCGCATCCCGCCTGGGTGTCGGGGTGCGGAGCCAGACGCGCGCCGCCAGCGCTTCCGTGGACTGAACGGCGGCGGGCGGCATCGAACGGAGGATCTTGGTCAGCGCCATGCGCCCGTCGACCGCAAAGGGCGAGGCGGTGGCCGCCACGAGCGCGACCGCGACCGCGGTGGCCTCCGCCTCCGTGAACTCCACCGCGGGGAGTGGGCGGCTGCCACCCGAGAGCAGTCGGTAGCCTCCGCCCGGCCCGCTCGCACTCCAGATCGGGACGCCGGCGTCCTGAAGCGTCATCATGTCCCGCTTGATGGTGCGCGCGGACACCTCGAAGCGGTCGGCGAGCCAGTCGGCGCCCCGGCCGCGGTCGCCCGCCAAACGCAACTCCTCGGTCAGCCCCAACAGTCGCGCGGCTCGGTTCATCGCCGTCTGCCTCCGTGATCGCCCGCCAATTGGTGACAGGCAGATGTCACCTATCCTGCCTCACTGTGGGGCCAGGAGGCAACGAAATGACCGATCGAACAATGCCAGCACGGACCGAACACCGAGTCACGCTCCCCGATGGTCGGACCCTTGCCATCGCCGAGCACGGCGCCGCGGAGGGCGCCCCAGTCTTGCTGCTCCCCGCCGCGCCCGGCTCCCGGCTGCTCGACCCGGATCCGGAGGCCACCCTACAGGAGGGCGTGCGGCTGCTCGTCGTCGACCGACCGGGATACGGCGAGTCCACCCCGTACCCACCCGACACGACGCCCTCCTGGGGCGGAGTCGCCGACGACCTGGCGGTGGCGCTGGATGCGCTCGACATTACCGCTCTGAGTGTCGCCGGCTGGTCGAACGGCGGCGTCGGCTCGCTCGCCTTCGCCGCGCGTCACCCCCAGCAGGTCCGTTCCGTCGCAGTCCTCGGCGCTCCCGCACCGCACGATGAGGTCCCATGGGTGCCCGACGATCTCTGGCCGGTACTGGAGGCAATGCGACAGGAGCCTGAGGCCGCGCTGGCGCAGATGATCGACGCCCTGGCGCCGATGCTCGCAGACCTACCGGCGGCGACCGATGGCCTGGGCGCGGGCGCGGAGGACGAGCGCATCCTCGCTGGCCCCGCGCGCCCCCGGCTCGACGCGATGATCGAGGAGGCGTTCCGCACCGGCGCCGCCGGCCTCGCGGCGGACATCGTGGCGACGAACGTCGCAACGCGCGGCTTCGACCTCGCGGCGGTCGAGTGCCCGGCACACCTCTTCTACGGAGACGACGACCAGGTCGTCTCCGCGGAGCATGGCGAGTACTACCGGAACCATCTGCCCGCTGCTCGCCTGCGCGTCGTATCCGGAGCCGGCCACCTACTCCTGATCGAGCACTGGGGCGATGTCCTGCGCACGGTCCTGGCCTGAGACGGTCAGGGCCGCTCGTCGTCGCCGTCCGGGAGCAGGTCGCGCGGGAAGGCCTCCATGGCGACGAAGTCGTAGCCGCCGCGGCTGACGCGGCGGATGACGTGGAAGCCGGCGTGCTCGAAGGAGGTCTGCGCTCGGTAGTTCCAGGTCAGCGTGTGGAGGTACACGCGGCGCAGGCGCATGGTGTCGAACAGGTAGCGCAGCATGCAGCGCACGGCCTCCGTGCCGTAGCCCTGCCCCCAGTACTCGCGCTCGCCGATGGTGATGCCCAGTTCCGCCTCGCGCGTGAAGGAGTCGAAGCCGTAGTACATCACGTTGCCGATGTGGCGCCCGCCGTCGCGCTCCTCGATGGCCAGCGTGCGGCGGTGGTTCGTGGGGTACTGGAGTTCCTCCGCCATGGTGGCGACGTAGTTGGCGAACTTCACGGAGAGCGGGCGGGCGGCGTCGTAGGCGGCGAGTTCAGGGTCGCAGCGCCACGCGTAGTCCCGCTCGGCGTCGTCGATGCTCTTCTCGCGCAACCGCACGAGGCGTCCCTCCACGAGCACGCGCGGCTTCGTGGAGGTCATGCAGGCAACCCGGATCGGCGCACGCTCATGCCGGAAGTTTAGCGATCAGTTCTGCGGCCCGGTGCAGAATGTGCATCTGGTTCTTGTGGGTCAGGCGGCGTTCCGCCTCCGCCATATGGAACCAGCCGGCCTCGTCGAACTCGTGGTCGTGGGCGTCCAGGCTGCCGCCGGTGGGCTCCATCAGGAAGAACTCCACGTCTTTTTCGACGCGCACGCCCGCCGTGTCTGTGAACCGGTAGTGCACCTGGCCGATCGCGTCCAGGATGCGGACCTCCAGGCCCGTCTCCTCGCGCACCTCGCGCGCGGCGGTCTGCTCGATGGTCTCGCCGGGGTCGGGGGTGCCCTTCGGGAGCGCGTAGAGGGGCGGGCGCTTCCGGATCACGAGGACGATCTCCACGCCCTCCTCACCCGCGCGGAACACCACCCCGCCGGCGGACGTGGCCTTGCGGACGGGCCGGCGACTCAATTGCGACGGTCCTCCCCGAAATCAGGGTCTTCGTCGCGGTCGTCCACCAACTCGCCCGTCAGCAGGTGGACCTCCGCCAGCGCGTCCCGGATCGCCTCCTGGATGTGAGGCTCGTGCCGCTCCGACAACCATCGAGACAGGACGCGCTCGGACTCGTCGTTGGCGATCTCGCCCAGCGCGCGGATCGCGGCCACCTGCACGTCATCGTCGCGGTCCTCCTGCGCCAGCAGGATCAGCGGGCCCACAGCCTCGTCCACCAGCAGCGCGCCGGCGGCCTCCGCCGCCACGGCCCGGATCTCCGCGTCCTCGTCGTCGAAGTGGTAGATCAGCACGTCCAGCCAGCCGTCCGACGCGCTGCGGCCCATCGCGTGCAGGGCGGCCATCCGCAGGCGGACGCTACCCACCTCGTACTGCTCGCTGATCAGTTCGGCCGTTGCCTCGTCCGAGAGCGCGCCCAGCGCCTCCAGCGCGCGGCCTCGCACCTCGTCCGGCTCCTCGATGTCCTCCACCACGTCGCGCAGCGTGGCGGCCAGCGTCTCCGCGTCGTCCTCCGGCAGCAGCCCCAGTTCCATCGCGACGACGAACTGGCCGAGGATGTCCGCGATCTCGGCGCGCACGTCCGGCACCGGGTCGTCACGCAACTGGCCAAGCAGGAGCCGCAGGTACTCCAGGCGGTCCTCGTTGCTCAGGCCGCGCACGGCCAGGATGCGCGTGGCCGCGTCCGGGTCGCGCATGGCCGTCAGCGCCACCTTGTGGAAGTCCAGCGTGGCCTCCTCCTCGCCCAGCCGTTCGAGGGCGGCGAGCAGTTCACGGCGGCGCTCGGGCGCGATCTTCGGCCAGAGCGAGATGAACCGGCGCAGCAGGTCCTCGTCCGGCTCGGACAGGGCGCGCAGGCGGCTCGGCTCCAGGGGGGCGCCGCGCTCGATCTCGTCGAAGACCGCGCGGGGGCTGGGCGCGGGGTCGGCCTCGTCGCGGCCGTCCTCGGGATGCTGTCCGTCCTGGGTCATGGGGCGTCTCCGACCACCAGTGTAACAACGCCCGCCGGTGCATCCGAACGGCTGCACCGGCGTCGGGGCTGCGCCTACCGCTCCGCGCGCGGCTCCCGCGCCATCAGCGCCTCGATGGCGTCGTGGGGCGACTGGCGCTCGTACAGCACGCGGTGGAGGCCCTCCGTGATCGGCAGGTCCACGCCCAGCCGCGCCGCCAGCGACCGCGCCGCCTCGATGGTGGTCGCACCCTCGGCGGTCTCGCCGAGCGTGGCGAGCGCCTCCTCCACGGTGGCGCCGCCGGCGACGAGTTCGCCCAGGCGGCGGTTGCGCGCCAGCGGGCTGTAGGAGGAGGCGACCAGGTCGCCCATGCCGGCGAGGCCCTGGAACGTGAGCGCGTCCGCACCGGCGGCGACGCCCAGCCGCGTGATCTCCGCCAGGCCGCGCGTCAGCAGCGCTGCCTTCGCGTTATCGCCGAAGCCCAGCGCGTCCACCATCCCCGCCGCGATCGCCACCACGTTCTTCAGCGCGCCGCCCATCTCCACGCCGACGAC
>JBBDIC010000040.1:26804-31237 GCA_040880625.1 Dehalococcoidia bacterium
ACGTGCGCCGCCACGGCACAGGCGTTCTCCCACAGCGTCCGGGACGGCACGACGAAGCACACGAGGCCGGCGCCGGCGAGCGCCTCAGAGCCGTGCGCCACAGCGAGGCCGTCCGGGAACGGCACGCCCGGTAGGCGGCGCTCGTTCGCGCGGACCGCATCGAGTGCGCGCGCCTCCTCCGCGCTGCGTGCGAGCAGCGTGACGGGCTGGCCGTTACGTGCGAGGTGGACGGCGAGCGTGGTGCCCCAGGCGGTGGCGCCGACGACGGCCGCGCGTCCGAAGGGGGCCGTCACGCTAGGACGCGCCCGCCGGCCGGCGGCCTCCGCCCTGGCCGAGTTTCGGCTCGGTCCCGGCGATCAGGCGGCGGATGTTGCCGATGTGGCTCACCTCGACGAGCGAGGCGGTCGGGATGGCGAACAGCACGAGGTACACGAGGTCCAGCCACCCACCGAACGCCATCACGGCGATCGCCACGAGCCCCACGAACACACCCGTCACGGACATGAGCGACGCGTAGCGGAACGCCGCGAGGACGCCCAGCGAGGCGACCAGCAGCACCACGGCCGCGACGGGCGACACGGCGAGGAACGCGCCGAAGGCCGTCGACACGCCTCGGCCGCCGCGGAAGCCGGCCCAGACGGGGAACACGTGGCCGAACACGGCGGCCGCGCCGGCGAGCGCCCCGGCGGCCGGCTCGTCGAAGATGAAGCGGCCGATGAGGACGGCCGCGCCGCCCTTCGCCACGTCGCCCAGCACCACCAGGATCGCCCACTTCACGCCCATGGCGCGCAGCGAGTTCGTGAAGCCGGTCTTGCCGGACCCGTAGTTGCGGACGTCCCCTACGCCGGACAACCGCCCCACGAGGACGCCGAACGGGATCGCCCCGATCAGGTACCCCACGAGGCCCGCAATCACGGTGATGACGATCACGTTCATGCAGACTCCTCGAAGCGATCCTGCGAGCGGCGTCGGAATACGAGGCGGATCGCCGTGCCCTCGAAGTCGAAGGCTTCGCGGATCCGGTTCTCCAGGAAGCGAAGATACGAGAAGTGGACCAGTTCCGGATCATTGACGAAGAACACGAACGTGGGCGGTGAGACTTCCGCCTGCGTGACGTACATGACCTTCAGTTTGCGGTGGCGCACCGTGGGCGGGCCGTGCTCCGCCATCGCCTTGTGGACCACTTTGTTGAGTTCGCTGGTCTGCACGCGACGGCGGCGGACCTCCCACACATGCGCGCACATCTCCAGCAGGTCGCGCACACCCTCGCCGGTGAGGGCGGAGGTGAACAGCACGGGCGCCCACGGGACGAAGCGGTAGCGGTAGTCGATCTGCTTGCTCAGGTCGGCGCGGTGGGAACGATCTTCCGCCAGGTCCCACTTGTTGACCACCAGCACCACGCCCTTGCCCGCCTCGCTGGCGTAGCCGGTGATGTGCGTGTCCTGCGCCGTCAGCACCTCCGTCTGGTCCAGCACCGCCACCACCACGTCCGCGCGGCTGATCGCCTGCTCCGCGCGCTGCACCGAGTGGCGCTCGACGCCCTTCTCCACGCGTCCGCGGCGGCGGATGCCGGCCGTGTCCACCAGCATCATCTGCCGGCCCTCGAACTCGAAGGGCGTATCGATCGTGTCGCGGGTGGTGCCGGGGATGTCCGAGACGAGCACGCGCTCCTCGCCGAGGATGGCGTTCGTCAGCGACGACTTCCCCACGTTCGGCCGCCCGACGATGGCGACGCGGATGCGCTCGTCCTCGGCCTCCGCCGGGTCGATGCCGCCCACCTGGTCCAGCACCACGTCCAGCAGGTCGCCGACGCCCTGGCCGTGGATGGCGGAGACGGACTCCGCCGGCCCCAGGCCAAGCGCGAAGAACTCCGGCAGGTTCGCCTGCCCGGCGCGCGTGTCTGTCTTGTTCGCCACCAGCACGACCGGCTGGCCGGCGCGCCGCAGCATCTCGGCGATGTCGTGGTCCGCCGCGATCGGGCCGGCCGGCGCGTCCACGACGAAGATCACCGCCTGCGCCTCCGCGATCGCCTGCTCCACCCCTAGACGGACGAGCGGGCTGAACCGGTCGACGTCGGACTCGATCAGGCCGCCGGTGTCCACGAGGCGGAAGACGCGGCCGCGCCACTCGACCACGCCGTAGTTGCGGTCTCGCGTGGTGCCGGGGAGGTCTTCCACCAGCGCCTGGTTGCGGCGTATCAGGCGGTTGAAGAGCGCGGACTTGCCCACGTTGGGCCGCCCCACCAGGGCGACCAGCGGAGCGTGCTCGGCAGTGGTGAGGCTCATGACGGTTCGATCGTAACCGTGACGCTCTCTGGCTGCACCGACACCACCGTGACGCCGTCCGGCGCCTCCACCTCCACCGGCAGCGTGTGCGTGCCGGCCCCCAGCCCCGCGAGGTCCACCGTGACGGTCAGGTCGCCGTCGCCGAGCGCGTTCAGAACCGGCAGCGGCCCGCTCAGGTGGATGACGACATTGTCCAGGTCCAGCGTGGCGGCCAGGTTGGCGCCGAGGCCCTCGAACTCGACGGCGGAGGACGTACGCAGGGAGCCCTCGATCTGGGCGATCGTCACGGTGATCAGCGCGCGCTCCGTGTCCACGAACGACAGACCCTGCGGGATGGGGATGGCGACCGACCGCGCGATGTCAGAGCGCGCGCCGTTCACGTTCACGGCCGGCAGTGCGATGGCGTCCACCTGCTGGAGCGCCTCCAGCGTCCCCTGCACCTGCACGGCCGGCGGCGACGCGCTCACGGATGTCACGCGAAACCCCGACGCCGGCGTGCCGATCACGGCGACCGTGAGCGGCACCGTGCGGACGATCGTGCTCTGCGTGATCGCCAGCGACACCCGCGTGGACGCCGGCTCGATGCTGACGCCCTGGATCTGCGATCCGCCCGGACCCAGCGGCTTGAGCGGCACCGTCTGCTCCACGCCCACGGTCAGGCCCGTGACGTTCACGTCCGCGGCGGCCTCCGACACCAGCGCCACGAGCGACTCCGGGCCGGTGACGGTCACCTCCGACTGCGCCGGGTCCATGGAGTCCAATTCGTACCCCAGCGGCAGCGACCCGACCACGCGCGTGCGCACGGGCACGGTCTTGCTCACGAGGTCCTCGAGGTTTACGACGATCGCGCGCGGGATCGTCTCCAGCACGCGCACCCCGCCGATGCCCACCACCTCCACCTGCACCGGCACTTCCTGCCCGCGCGCGTCCAGGTCAATGAGGTCAACGGTGGCGCGGAAATTCGCGGCGGTCAGGTCCGCCCAGCGGTCCGCCGGCGCGGAGATGCGCACGTCCACGGACGGCAACTGCCGCGCCACGGCCAGCGTGTCGCCCACGTTCACAGCCTCCACCAGGATCGGCTGCGGGAACGTATCGATGACCGTGGGGTTCTCCGTGTCGGTCACGAAGACCCAGATGGAGACGGCCAGCAGGAACGAGAGCAGCAACAGCCCCGGCGTGCGACGCACGGAGGCCATCGCGCGGCGCCAGACGTCCCGCGCGAGGTCAAGCGCCTCCGCCCGACTGCCCTCGCCCAGTCCCGGGAAGCGGCTCAGGACGGGCGCCATTCGCCGGCCGGGACCGCCGGCTCGATCGGGTCCTGGTACTCAAGGTCGAAGAGGCGGTGCAACTGGCGCGCCAGGCGGGTCTCATCCAGGTTCGGCACCATGCGGCCGTTGGAGCAGACGGACACCGCGCCGCGCTCCTCGGACACCACCAGCACCACCGCGTCGGTGCGTTCCGTCAGGCCCACCGCAGCGCGGTGCCGCATGCCGAACTCGGCGGGCAGCGGCGAGTCGGAGAGCGGCAGCGTGCAGCCGGCGGCCAGCATGGAGCCGCCGCGCACCACCACCGCGCCGTCGTGGAGCGGGCCCGTCTCGGGGAAGATGCTCAGCAGCAGTTCCACGGACAGCGTCGCGTTGATCGGGATCCCCGTGTCGATCACCTCCTGCAGCCCCGTCTCCCGCTCGATGACGATGAGGGCGCCCGTGCTCTCGCGCGCGAGCGCGAAGGACGCGCGCACGATCATGTTGAGCGTGTCGTGCCGCTCCTCCTTGCGCAGCACGGAGTGCAGCCCGGTCCGGCCCAGGCGCTCCAGCGCCCGCCGGATCTCCGGCTGGAACACGATCAGCATCCCCACCAGCAGGCCGGTCAGGGAGTTGCGCAGCGCCCAGTTGATCACGCGCAGGTCCAGCACGCGGCTGAGCAGGAACGCCGCGATCAGCAGCACGCCCACGCCTCGGAGGACGGTCATGGCGGTGGTGCCACGCACGAGCAGGAGGATCCAGTAGATCGAGCCGGCCACGATCACGATGTCCACGGCGGCCGAGACATCGAAGCGGGCCAGCACGTCCCGCACTCCCTCGGGGATCTCGGGCACGCGGGACTCCCCTCTGGCTGGGTGGCCGTGGACGGCCGGTGCGGGCCGGC
>JBBDIC010000040.1:31337-34607 GCA_040880625.1 Dehalococcoidia bacterium
AGAATAGTCGCCAGCACCGCCTGCTGGGCGTGCATGCGGTTCTCCGCCTGGTCGAAGACCACCGAGCGCTCGCCCTCGATCATCTCGTCCGTGATCTCCTCGCCGCGGTGCGCCGGCAGGTCGTGCATCACGAGGGCGTCACGGGGCGCCGACGCCATGAGCGCAGCGTTCAACTGGTAGCCGGCAAAGTCCTCGGCGCGCTGCGCCGCCTCGGACTCCTGGCCCATGGAGGCCCAGACGTCCGTGTACACGGCAGCGGCGTCCCGCACCGCCTCGTGCGGGTCGGTGACCTGCGTGACCGTCCCGCCGCCGGGCAGCACGCGCGCGCGCTCCAGCGTCTCCGCCGGCAGCGCGTACCCCGCAGGCGACGCGACCGTCAGGTGGACGCCCGACATCACCGAGGCGTACCCGAGCGACCGCGCGATGTTGTTGCCGTCGCCGACGTAGGTGATCCGCAGCCCGGTGAGGTTCCCGAAGCGCTCGCGCAGCGTGAGGAGGTCCGCCAGCGCCTGGCAGGGGTGCTCCTCGTCGGACAGGGCGTTGACGATCGGGACGGTCGCGTAGCGGGCGAGTTCGACGATCGTGGCGTGCTCGTAGGTGCGGGCGGCGATCGCCTGCACCATCCGGGAGAGCACGCGCGCCACGTCCCGGACGGGCTCGCGGTCGCCCATGCGTACCTCGTGCGCCGAGAGGTAGAGGCCGTTGCCGCCGAGGCGGTGCATGGCCATCTCGAAGGAGGTGCGTGTCCGCAGGGAGGGCTTCTCGAAGATCATCGCGAGCGTCTGCCCGCGCAGGACCTGGCTCGGCCCGTCGCGCTTCATGCCCAGCGCGAGGTCCAGCAGGTGCGTCATCTCGGCAGGCGAGACGTCCAGGATGGAGGTGAAATCGCGGCCCATCACGGGGAACTCCGGGCGGCTGCGGCTACCCGTTCGGCGCGGGCAGCCTCACATACGAGAACCGCCAGTATAGCGAAGGCTTATGTACCGGCATACGAGTTGGCCCCTACTGGGGAGGTAGGGGCCAACACTCGGCCTGTGGCAACAGTCGTGGTGTGCGGTGGGATGGGGAGCGGGCGCGCCGCTACACCTCGAAGTTGTTCTCCATGTCGCGGCGCCGCACGGACGTCGGCACGTCCGGGCCTCGGTTCTCCGGGGCGGCGAGGAACACCGCGAGTCCTCCGATGAAGAGGCCACCGAGTAGCACCCTGACCAAGATCTCCGGTTCCAACATGTCGTATCTACCTTCAGTTCCGAACCCGCCACCCTCTGGCTGTATGGAACGTACAGACGTCCCATACTCAGACGGGCAACGAGGCCATTCGGTTCCATTGCGAATCCGTGCGTTCTGTCGCGTCACGCCGCGTGCGGCCCCCGCTACCATCCGCACGCGATGCCAACCGAGCCTTCCGAGCGCCTCCGACGCCCCTCCCGGCCGCGAGCAGCCACCGTCGCGAACGGCGTGCTCCTCGTGCTGGCGCTCGTCGCCTTCGCCCTGCTCGCGACGCGCTCCGGCCCCGACGCGGGCGTCGAGGTCGAGCGGCGGCACCCGCCGCCGGGCATCGACGAGATCCGCGTGGACGTGCGCGGGGCCGTGGGCGCGCCCGGCGTGGTGATTGCTGCGCCGGGCGATCGCGTGGGGGACATTCTAGCGCGTGCCGGCGGCGTGCTCGCGGAGGCGGACCTGCGGGCGGTGAACCTGGCCCTGCGCGTGCGGGACCAGGACGTAATCGACGTGCCGCTCGCCGGCGCCGGGGGCCCGCGCCAGGGTGTCGCCCACGCCCTCATCGACCTCAACACCGCGACGCAGGACGACCTCGAGGCGTTGCCCGGCATCGGCCCCGTGCGCGCCCGCGCGATCATCGATGCGCGTCCGTTCGTGACCAGCGAGGAACTGCTGGAGCGCCACGTGATTCCGGCCGGCGTGTACGACGACATCCGCCTGCTCGTGAACGCCTCGGTCGCGGCGCCATGACCGGCGTGCCGGACGCCGGCCTCGCCCCCGCACGACGCTCGCTCTTCCCGGCGCTGCCGATCCTGGCGATGGCGCACGCCGGCGGTGTCGTGGCCGGCGCGGTCCTCGGCGGACCGTGGCTGATGACGCTCCTCGTCGCGGGCCTGTTCGCGCTGACGCTGCTCCTGCGAGGCGACGGGCGCGTCCTGGTCCTCGCCGCCGCCGTGGCGTTCGCCGCTGCCGGCCACGCGCGCATCGAGGCCATTGACGCCGCGCCCCCACCACCGCTCGCCGCGCTCAGCGGCGCGCACGAGGTGACGGGCGTGGTGCGGGCGGACGCGCGCATCACCGGCTCCACGCAGCGCATCGACGTGGACGTGGAGGCCATCGATGGCGTCCCGGCCGAGGGCGGCGTCCGGCTGCGCCTGCGCGTGGAGGACGTGCCGCTCCGGGCCGGCGAGCGCATCCGGGCAGCCGTGAACCTCGATGCGCCCGAGCCGATCGAGGCGTTCGACTACGCGGAGTACCTGCGCGACCGCGACATCCACCTGGTCGGCGCGTTCCCGCGCGAGTGGGAGCGGCTGGGCGTGGCCGACCTCGGCTGGCGCGGCAGCCTGCACGACCTCCGCCGCCGCGTGGTCGAGCGCATCGAGCGCACGCTCCCGGAGCCGGCCGCCGCCCTCGCGGCGGGCGTGCTCGTGGGCGAACACGGGACGCTGCCGGCGGCGACGGAGGAGGCGCTGCGCGCGACGGGCACGACGCACCTGGTCGTCGTCTCCGGCCAGAACGTGGCGCTCATCCTCGGCATCGCGGTCGCGGTGCTGACGGCGTTCATATCGCGGCGCATCGCGTCCATCGCCGTGCTGCTCGTCCTGCCGGCCTACGTCGTGTTCGTGGGCGCGGAGCCGCCGGTGGTGCGCGCGGCGATCATGGCTGTGGCCGTCGTCGCCGCCGGCGTCACGGGCCGCCGCACGCCCGGCTGGATCTACCTCGCGTACGCGGTGGCGCTGATGCTCGCATTCGACCCACGTTATGTCCGAGACGTGGCGTTCCAGTTGAGCGCCGCCGCCACCGCCGGCATCACGATCCTCGCGCCCGTCCTGCGCGACCAGGTCCTCGGGCGGTGGCCCGCGCTCACGTCGCCCGGGCGCGCCGCGCTCGTCGGCGTCACCGCGACGGCGATCGGCGCGGCCGTGGCGGTGCTCCCCGTGCAGATCGCCGCGTTCGAGGTGGTCGCCCCGTGGACCGTGCTCGCGAACGTCCTCGTCGCCCCGCTCTACGAGGGCACCGTGTTCGTGGCGGCGATCGCGGGGCTCCTCG
>JBBDIC010000040.1:34707-37960 GCA_040880625.1 Dehalococcoidia bacterium
CACGCATGCGGACGTGGACCACGCCGGCGGCCTGAACGCGCTCCAGCGCCGCTTCGCGGTCGAGCAGGTGCTCGCGGAACCCTCCACGCTCGCCGACATCGAAGGCGCGCGCCCGTTCGACATCGGCGATCGCGTGCGCGTCGGCGCGGTGACGGCGGAGGTGCTGGCGCCGCCGGTGGTCACGCGCGGCCGCGACCTCGCCAGCGACAACAATGGATCGCTCGTGCTGCTGCTCACGGTCGGCGAACGGCGCATCCTCGTTGCCGGCGACATCGAGGCGGAAGCGGAGGCGTGGCTGCTGGCGGCCGGCGCGGACCTGCGCGCAGACGCGCTGGTCGTCCCGCACCACGGGTCGCGGTCATCCTCGACGCCGGCGTTCCTCGCGGCCGTTGACCCGGCCGTCGCCGTCATCCCGGTCGGCACGAACCCCTACGGCCATCCGCACCCGGACGTGCTGGAACGCTACGCCGCGCTGGAGGGCGTCGCCCTCTACCGCACGGACGAGGACGGCAGCGTCACCTTCCGCAGCGACGGCGACCGCCTCTGGGTCGCCTCGGAGCGGTAACCTCGCGCCCGCTACCCGTACTGCGGCGCTCGTACCAGGCCGATGTGGTTGCCATCGAGGTCCGCGAACTCCGCGACGAACACTCCGGGGACCACCTCGCGAGGCGCACTCGTGGTCTGCCCGCCGAGCGACTCGATGCGGCGCAACGCGGCATCCAGGTCCGGTACCTGGATGGAGATGCTCACGCTCGCGCCGCGGCCGGCCTCCGCGCTGCCGATGCCACCGCCGATGCCCGCCGAGAAGTACCGCTTGGCCTCGGCCGGCTCGCCGGCGTAGCGCCAGACCGGCACGCCGCCGTCCTCGGAGAGCGTGACGCCCTCGTTCATGTAGGCGTCCTCGCCGGTGTAGGTCGTGCCGCCGCCGGCCTCATCGTGCGTGTGCGACTCGGTCTCCACGAGCGCGAACCCACCGCCGAGGTCGAACAACTCCCAGCCGAAGGCCTCGCGGTAGAAGCGTTTCGTGCGCTCCGCATCGGCGCCGCGGATCTCGAAGTGCACCACCGGGTTCGGCATCGTGTCCTCCTCGCGCTCAGCCGGCGTCGTCGCCGGCGCCCTCGCCCTCGGCTGTCCCGTCGTAGGCGGGGGACTCCTCCGACACCGGCATCTGTACCAGCGCCAGCAGCGCGTACTCCTGTTGCCGGTTGCCCAGCCGCCAGCCGCCTCGGCCGGTTGTCTCTACGCGGATGGCGTCGCCGGGGCGCAGCACGGCCTCGCCGCCGCTGGAGTCGTTCACCACCAGTTCGCCCGCCAGCAGCACGGCGAACGACGGCACCGCTCGATGGAAGCCGGGGCGCGAGCCAGACTCGAAGCGCATGAGCATTACGCGCCGCGCGTCGCCCACTACGGCCCCGCCGACGCCCTTGAAGTCGCCCGGCCCGTTCTCGAACGGCCAGGCGAACAGGTCCCACGGCTCCACGTGCGTCTTGCCGTGCTCGTCGGCCAGGAGGCGGTAGCCGGCCATGCATGCTCCTCGCGGCTGCCGAGGGGGCGCGACCCCGCTCGGCTGAGGTGCGCAGGGTAGCGCGCTGGTACCGTTTCCTCGCAGACGGCGCGCCCTCGAGCGACCGCCGACGAGAGGGCGCACATGTTCCAGCGATCCGACGGCCGGGGCCTCCGCGACGAGCGCCCGCTGGTCATCGAGCCCGGCTACACGAAGCACGCGGAGGGCTCGGTGCTGATCGCGACCGGGGACACGAAGGTGATCTGCACCGCCAGTGTGGAGCCCGGCGTGCCCGGCTGGCTGCGGAACACCGGCCGCGGCTGGATCACCGCCGAGTACGGCATGCTCCCCCGCGCCACCAACACTCGCTCCGACCGCGAGGCCGCCCGCGGCCGCCAGGGCGGCCGCACGCAGGAGATCCAGCGGCTCATCGGCCGCTCGCTGCGCGCGTGCGTGGACATGAACATGCTGGGCGAGCAGACGATCACCATCGACTGCGACGTCATCCAGGCGGACGGCGGCACGCGCACCGCCGCCATCACGGGCGGCTGGATCGCGCTCGCCATGGCCATCGACTGGCTCCAGCGCGCCGGCGGCCTGCCCACGTCGCCCATGAGGACGCAGGTCGCCGCGATGTCCGTGGGGATGCTGGAAGGCCAGCACTTCCTGGACCTGGACTACCGCGAGGACTCCGCCGCCGGCGTCGACTTCAATGTAGTGGCGCTGAGCACGGGCCAACTCGTCGAGGTCCAGGGCACCGCCGAGGGCGAACCGTTCACCCGCGCCGAGATGACGCAACTCGTGGACCTGGCCGTCACGGGCATCGAGCGCCTCTTCGCGCGCCAGCGCGAGACGATGGAGGCGTGGCGCGCGTCGCGGTAGGGTTGTGGGCGTCCCTGACGCCTCGAACAACTGATCGCTCGCCTGATCAAAAGCCTTGACGCCCGATCGACGCCGCCGTAGATTTATGTCGAACGACCCGAACTCAGCCGCTGTCTCCCCGGGCAGGCGGACGACGGGAGCCGACATGCTGTACGGCGTCATGTGCCGCCTTGGGCGGCCGGCGGCGGACTATCCCACCCTCTCGGGCGCCATCCAGGCGGCCGGCGTCGCCAACTGGCCCGTCGGCGAGGGCTCGTGGCTCGTCGAGTCCGACCACGCCGCCGAGGCGATCCGTGACTCGATCCACCTCGCGATCGAGGAGGCGGACCTGGCGCTGGTGTTCCCGCTGAACGTCGGGCCTGCTCGATGGACGTCTCTGCGCGATCATCGCTACGGGCGCCAGTTCCTGCAGAGCGCCCTCCAGCGCGAGCAGGCGACGCCTTCGAGGTAGCGCGATCCGCCTACGCGTACTCGCCCAGGAACATGCCACCCAGGACGTGGACGTGCGCGTGGTCCTGCGACTGCATCCCGTCATAGCCGAAGTTGGAGATCAGCCGGAAGCCGCCGGGGCAGTGCTCCTGCGCCACCTTCACGGCTGCCTCGCCCACGGCGCCCATCGAGGACCAGAGTTCCGCCTGCGTCTTGTGCTGCTTCGGGGCTGCGAGGAGCATGGTGGGCACCCAGCGGAGGCGGTTCCGGAAGACGATGACCTCGTCGTCCTGGTACAGGACGTCCGCGGGCTCCCGGCCGGCGATGATCTCGCAGAACACGCAGTATCGAGCCATGTGACGCCTGTCGATTGGCCCCTCAGGGGCGGGAGCGCGAGACTGCACGCTGGCGACCGACCGCCGATGTGCGTGGCGCCGC
>JBBDIC010000040.1:38060-40960 GCA_040880625.1 Dehalococcoidia bacterium
TACAACGCCGCGCACCTGGAGAACCCCGCCGGCGCCGAGCGCGACCGCTTCCAGGGCGCCGCCCGGCTCCTGAAGCAATGGACCGCCGAGGGCATCCTGCGCCGCGATCCGAAGGCGGCGTTCTACGTGTACGAGCAGCGGGCGAAGATTCCCACGGCGGGCGGCAGCCGCACGGTGTCGCGGCGCTGCTTCTTCGCGCGCACGCGCCTGCACCGGCCGGAGGAGGGCATCGTGCGGCCGCACGAGGCGACGCTGGCCGGGCCCCGGGAGGAGCGGCTGCGCCTGCTGCGCGCCACCCGCACGAACATCAGCCCGATCTTCGGGATGTTCCTGGACCCCTCCGGTGACGCCCGCGGCGTGCTGGCCGAGGTCGCCCGCCGCGAGCCGGACTTCGAGGCGCGCGACGCCGTGGGCGACCGCCACCGCCTCTGGGTGGTGACCGCGGCGGCCGAGGTGAAGGCGCTCACGGAGGCCGTCGCCGCCTCGAACGTCACGATCGCGGACGGGCACCACCGCACACACACCGCGCTGGACTACCGCGACGAGGCTGCCGGCAAGAAGCGCGGACGCTGGACCGGCAAGGAGCCTGAGAACTTCGTCCTGATGGGCCTGATCCCGCAGGAGGATCCCGGACTGGTGATCCTGCCGATCCACCGCCTGATCCACGGTGAGGTCCCGTCCGACCTCCTCGCGCGCCTCTCCGCCCTCTACCGGGTGGAGCCGACCTCGAACGCGAACGCGGCGTGGGCGCAGGTGCAGGCGAACCGGCTGGGGCCGGTCACCTTCGGGCTGCTGGGCGCGACCGGCGAGGAGTCCGCGCACGTCCTCACGGCGCGCAGCGCGCAGGCGATCGACAACGCGATGCCGCAGGGCGTCTCGGCGGCGTTGCGCGGCGTCGACGCGCTCGTGCTGACGGAGACGGTGCTGGCGCCGGTGTTCGGCATCGACCGGGCCGCTCTGACCCAGGGCGAGCGGGTGACGTTCACCGAGAGCGTCGAGGAGGCAGAGGACGCGGTCGACGACGGCGACGCCGCCCTCGCGTTCCTCGTGAACGCCACGCGCGTGGAGCAGGTCACCCACGTGGCCGACGCGGGCGAGGTCATGCCGCAGAAGACGACGTTCTACTACCCAAAACTGGCGACCGGCATGGTGTTCAACCCGCTCGACCGGTAACGCCCGAGGCGCCTACTCCGCCTCATCGTCCGCGCCGTCGTCGTCATCCTCGCCGCCGTCGCTGCTCGATGCACCATCGACCTCGACGCTGTCGAGCACGTGATCAAGCACGATTTGCAACGAGTCGAGTTCCGACTGCTCGGTGACGGCCAGCGACCAGTCGTGCAGGACGCCGTCCACCTCGACGACCGCGTGGCGCTCGTAGCGCGTGCCGACGCCGTCCGTCGAGACCTCGACGGTATATTCCGTGCCCTGACCCCAGTCGAGGTCGATCTCACGCTCGTTGATGGGGACCGCGCCGGCCGGCAGCATCGCCGACGTCTCGGTCAGGTCGGTGGACGTGTGGTACGACAGCGCGACCGGGCGGACGGGGTGTGTCCACGTCGCGGCCGGCAACTCCTCCCAGTCCACGGGCACCTCGAACGTGATCGTGTCGGTCTCAACGCGCTGCCAGTCGTCGCTGGGGGAGTCGGAGCCCTCGGACGCGGCGGTGGCGGTCGGTGTCGCCTCCGTGTTGGGCTGCATGCCACCGGGGTTCTCCGGCGCGGTCGTCGTGGGGGCGAAACCGTCGCCCGGGATCGTGCCGTCCTCGGGGCCCGGACCGTCCTGGCACGCCGCCAGGATCAGCGCCGAGACGGCAAGCGGGATGGTGAGTTGGCGGAAGCGCATAGATGCCATGCGTCTATGAACGCCGCTGGCGGACTGCGGAAGCGTGACACGCCCCCATCGAGGCGTATCGGAGAGCGGTCAGTTCGAGCCCGAGCGAGGCGTCAGGCGGCGTCCTCCGGGAACGCGACCTCGAGGCGCTTGCCCGTCACGGTGTCCTCGATCGACAGCACGCGGCCACCGGCGCCCGCCAGCTGCTCGTTGGCGTTGAGCAGTTCGATGCCGTAGACCGCGCCGTCCGGCGCGACATCCACGTTCAGTTCGTCGCTGACACGGACCGTCTCGATACCGGTCGTCGCCTCACGGAAGCGGATGTACGCCACGTTGTGGCGCGCGTCGTAGGTGACTTTCATGAGGCGATCCTACGACGCCGCTTGTCGTTAGCGCAGTTCGATCTGGCGCACGCGGTCGATGCCGTCGAGGGCGAGCACCTGCGCGGCTTCGTCGTCGGTGAGTTTGCGCTGCACGCCCAGCAGCATGAGGGCATCCGAGCCGTCCGTCCCCGGCGCCACGGACATGGAGGAGATGTTGACCGCCAGTCCGCCGAGCAGCATGCCGACACGGCCGATCGATCCCGGCTTGTCGATGTTCTCGATGAGGAGGACGTGTGCCGTGGGGCCGTTCTGGTCGATGTCCACGCGGTATTCGTTGATCGCGACGATGGCGGGGCCGTGCTCGCCGGTGGTGGCGGAGACGGTCTCTTCGCCCTGGTCGGTCGTGACGTGGACGGTCACCACGCTGGTGAACGGCTCCATCGCCGGCCCGCGGTCCTCGTCGATGCGGAGGCCGTGCGCCTCTGCCTCGCTGAGCGCGTTCACCGCCGACACCTTCTCCACCACGACCTCGTCCAGCATGCCCACAGCCGCCGAGGCGCGCAGCGGTGTGGTGTCGTGGTTGCCGATGTCGCCGCGGTACTCGATGCGCACGCGCTGCAGGTTGCCGCGCCGCAGTTGCGTGGCGACGCGCCCGGCGAGTTGCGCCGCGCCCAGGTACGGCCCGATGACGGCCATGGACTCCGGGGCGACGGTGGGGACGTTGACCGGGAAGCGCGGAGCGGCGCC
>JBBDIC010000041.1:0-1329 GCA_040880625.1 Dehalococcoidia bacterium
CCACGCGGGACACTCCGGAGACGCGAGCACACCCGGCGCAACCCGCGCCGTTGCTGGGGAATCGCAACAACATTGCAATACGTGCGCACCCTCGTAATGCACGTTCTACCGCGCGAGGATTTGACGCACACAGTTACGGTATCTGGCGAACGCGAGGCGAGGCGCCTCCGCGTGCTTTCCGCTTACTTGCCCACCACTGGCATCAGGGAAGGACGTGCGAGCCGTAACGCTCAGAGTTGCCGTCCGTCGCCCTGCGGCGTCCGGCAGCCGGAGGGCGGACTGGTATCGATACTGGATCCGCGCCCTCGCCTCCGCACGGGACGAGGAGGGCCCTATGACTGAAGGAAACCCAGAGGCGAACGTGCTGTTCGGCCGACGTGTCGGCCGGCGCGCGCTGTTCCGCGGGATCGGCCTCGCCGGCATTGGCCTGACCGCCGCCGCGCTCGTCGGATGCGACGACGACGGTGACGGTGACGGCAATGGCGACGGCGGCAACGGCGGCGCGACCACCGGCGGCAGCGTCCTGGAGCAGGCCCGCGAACGCGGCTACATCACCATCGGCTTCGCCAACGAGGCCCCCTATGGCTTCGCCAACGAGGCCGGCGAGGTCACCGGCGAGGCCCCCGAGGTCGCCAAGGTGATCATGGCCGAACTCGGCGTCCCGGAGGTGCAGGGCGTGGTCACCACGTTCGCGTCGCTCATCCCGGGCCTGCAAGCCGGGCGCTTCGACGTGATCGCAGCCGGCATGTTCATCAACGCGGACCGCTGCGGCCAGATCCAGTTCTCCGACCCGGACTACTGCATCCCGCAGGCGTTCGGCGTGGAGGCCGGCAACCCCATGGGCCTCACGTCCTACGAGGATGTCGCGGCCTCGGAGGCCACGCTCGGCGTCCTCTCCGGCGGCGTGGAGGAGGGCTACGCCACCGACCTCGGCGTCCCGGACGACCGCATCACCCGCTTCGACGAGCCGACGAGCATGGCGGAGGGCCTCCAGGCGGGCCGCGTGGACGCGATCGCGGCCACCAGCCTGTCCATCCGCGCGCAGTTGGACCGCCTGGCGGACTCCAACCTGGAGATGACCGCCGGCTTCACCCCGGTCATCGATGGCGTGGCGCAGAACGGCTGCGGCGGCTACGGCTTCCGCACGGACGACACCGAACTCTACGAGGAGTTCAACCGCGTCCTGAACGACATGAAGGCGAACGACGAGATCGTGGGCATCACGGAGCCGTTCGGCTTCGGCTCAACCGAGATCGACGCCGCCAAGGACGTGACCGTGGACGACCTCTGCGGCTAACGACCGAACCGTGACACCGGGCGGCGCTCCTC
>JBBDIC010000041.1:1429-6500 GCA_040880625.1 Dehalococcoidia bacterium
GAGGGGCGCCGCCCACCGTCCGTGCTGACCCACCTGCGCGAAGCGGAAGCCGGCCGACAGCATGCTCAACTGGACGATCTGGAGTGCGTTGCTGGACGGCACCTGGATCACCGTCCAGATCACCGTCCTCGCCGCCCTGCTGGGCACCAGTCTCTCGATCGTCTCCGGCCTCGCCGGCCTCTCGCCGGTGCCGCCCGTGCGCTGGGTGAACCGCATCTACGTGGACTTCTTCCGCGGCACCAGCGCGCTGGTGCAGTTGTACTGGATGTTCTTCGTCCTCCCCCTGCTGGGCGTCACGATCTCCGCGTTCATGTCCGCCGTGATCGTGCTCGGGCTGAACATGGGCTCCTACGGCTCGGAGGTCGTGCGCGGAGCGGTGAAGGCCGTCCCGCGCGGGCAGACAGAGGCGAGCATCGCGCTCAACCTCACGGCCCTCGACCGGATGCGTTATGTCATTTTCCCGCAGGCGGTCGTCGCCATGCTCCCGCCTTACGGCAACCTCCTGATCGAGTTGCTGAAGGGCACCGCGCTCGTCTCCCTCATCACCCTCTCCGACATCACGTTCGAGGCGCAGAAACTGCGCGTGAACGGCTCTGCGAGCACGCTCGAACTGCTCGGTCTCGCCCTCGTCATCTACTTCGTGCTCGCCCAGGCGATCGCTGCCGCCATCCGCGTCTCGGAGGGCGCGCTCTCGCGCGACCTGGACGTGGGGCGCGGCGGTGCGAGGCGGTCCACGTGAACCTGGACTTCGACCTCCAGGTCGCCTGGGACAGCCTGCCGCTGCTCTGGAAGGGCCTGCAGGTGACGCTGCGGGCCACGTTCATGGGCATCGCGCTGGCCGCCGTGCTGGGGCTGGGCCTCGCGATCCTGCGCCGCAGCGAGTCGCGCTTTATCTCCTGGCCCACGGCGTGGTTTGTGGAGTTCGTCCGCAGCACGCCGCTGCTGGTGCAGTTGTACGTCCTGTACTTCACGCTGCCGGGCTTCGGCATCCGCCTGGACGCGTTCACCACCGGCTTCATCGGCCTGGGCGTCCACTACGCCGCCTACATGTCGGAGGTCTACCGCGCCGGCATCGAGAGCGTGCCGCGCGGCCAGTGGGAGGCGTCCACCGCGCTCAACCTGTCGCCGGTCAGCACGTGGGGGCGCGTGGTGCTGCCGCAGGCGGTGCCGGTGGTGATCCCGGCGCTGGGGAACTACCTGATCTCCATGTTCAAGGACGCGCCCCTGCTCACCGCGATCACCGTGGTGGAACTGCTGGGCGAGGCGCGGGCGATCGGCTCGCGCACGTTCAACTACACCGAGCCGATCACCATGGTGGGCCTGATCTTCCTGGCGATCAGCATCCCCGCCTCGATCTTCGTGCGACAACTGGAGGTGCGCCTTGCCCGCCGATTCTGACCCCACCCCCCGCCGCTCGGCCGTCGCGTCTGCGACTGTGGAGGGCTCTGCCGTCCGCTTCAGCAAGGTCACCAAGCGTTTCGGCGACCTGACCGTCCTGGACGAACTGGACCTGGACGTCGGCGCCGGCGAGAAGATCTGCATCATCGGCCCGTCCGGCTCGGGCAAGACCACGATCCTGCGCGTGCTGATGACCCTGGAGCGGCCCAACGGCGGCACCGTGGAGGTCAACGGCGAGCATCTCTACCACCAGGAGAAGAACGGCGGCCTCGTGCCCGCGTCCGAGCGCCACGTGCGGCAGGTGCGGCGCAAGATCGGCATGGTGTTCCAGCACTTCAACCTGTTCCCGCACATGAGCGCGCTGGAGAACGTGGCGTTCGCGCCGCGCAAGGTCCTGGGCGCGACGCGCGACGAGGCCAACGAGCGCGCGAGCGACCTGCTGAACGCCGTAGGCCTGGGCGACAAACTGGACGAGCACCCCGCGCGCCTCTCCGGCGGCCAGAAGCAGCGCGTCGCCATCGCACGCGCGCTGGCGATGGAGCCGGAGGTGATGCTCTTCGACGAGGTCACGTCCGCACTGGACCCGGAACTCGTGGGCGAGGTGCTGCGCGTGCTCCGCGACCTGGCGGAGAACACATCGATGACCATGCTGCTCGTGACGCACGAGATGGGCTTCGCGCGCGAGATCGGCGACCGCGTCGTCATGTTCGATGCCGGCCGCGTCGTCGAGGCCGGACCGCCGGAGGAGATCTTCAGCGCGCCCCGCGAGCAGCGCACGCAGGACTTCCTGCACGCCGTCCTGGACCGCGCGTAAGGGCCGTGAGCACGTCCGATCGCGTGTGTCTTGACATAGAACTCGATGCGACACGTCGCGCGCGGTGATCGCATCGGTCGTCGCGCGGGTCATCGCGCTGGTGATCATGCGGGTCGCGCGCGTGTACCAGATCGAGAATCGCATGTGTGATCGCGTACGGATATCGAATCCGTTGCAATCAGCGATCTCGTCAGCGAAAACATCACATTCGTCCTTGATTTGCCCGAAAGGCACGTTAGGGTAGGGAAGCAACCCGCGATGTCGAGGCGTCCGAGGCCAATCCGGCCAGCGCTTCCGTCGCAGCCCCATACACGGGCAACGAAAGGACGTGCGAGCCATGACGCTCCTGCACGTTGGATCGTCATCTCCTGGCGATCCAACGAGCCCATCCGGACAAGGCCCCCTCAAGATTCGGCCGCCCCACCTCGAATACGGCGACGGCGAGGCGATGTGGCGGCTGGCCCGAGAGTCCGGTGTGCTCGAAGAAAACGCTGAATACACCTACCACATGTTCTCGCACTTCTTCCGCGAGACATGCGTCGTTGCCGAACTCGATGGCCTCGCGGTGGGCTTCATCGCCGGCTTCCGCCCCCCCGACCGCCCCGACACCGTCTTCGTGTGGCAGATCGCGGTCGACCCGGCCGCGCGCGGCCGCGGCGTGGCCGCGCTGATGCTCCACGGCCTGGTGGAGCGCCTGAGCCCGGATGTGCAGTACGTGGACGCGACGGTCACCCCCTCCAACGAGGCGTCGCAGCGCACCTTCCGCAAGGTCGCGCGCGACCTGGACGCGCTCTGCAACGAGACCGTCCTCTTCCCCGGCGAGCGCTTCGGCGGCCCCTCCCACGAGGACGAGGTGCTCTTCCGCATCGGCCCGATCGACCCCGCACTCGTGGAGGCGCGCCGCAGCGCCCGCGAGGCGGAGGAGGAGCGGCAAGCCGCCGAACAGCAGATCCAGCAGCGCGGCGGAGACGCCGCAGGACAGGTGGCGGTGGCCCAATGAGCGACTTCTCAGCGTTTGAAAACATCGAGTCCGGCGTCCGTTCCTACAGCCGGTCGTGGCCGGCCGTGTTCACGCGCGCGCAGGGCCACACCATGTGGGACGAGGACGGCCGGGAGTACCTGGACCTGTTCGCCGGCGCCGGCTCGCTCAACTACGGGCACAACCACCCCGTCCTGAAGCAGGCGCTGCTGGACTACATCGCCGGCGACAACGTGACACACGGCCTGGACATGGCGACGGCGGCGAAGCGCACCTTCCTGGAGCGCTTCCGGGACGTGATCCTGGAGCCGCGCGGCCTGGACTACGCCGTCCAGTTCCCCGGCCCCACGGGCACCAACTCTGTGGAGGCGGCCCTGAAACTGGCGCGCAAGGTCACCGGGCGCGAGTCCATGATCTCGTTCACCAACGCCTTCCACGGCATGACGCTGGGCGCGCTGGCGCTCACCGGCAACGACATGAAGCGCCACGGCGGCGGCGTCCCGCTCTCCTACGCCACGTCCATGCCCTATGACGGCTTCCTGGGCGAGGACACGGACAGCCTGGAGGTCATCCGCTCCTTCCTGCGGGAGGACGGCTCCGGCGTGGACCAGCCGGCCGCCATCATCGTGGAGACGGTGCAGGGCGAGGGCGGCGTGAACGTCTCGAGCCCGGAGTTCCTGCGCGGCCTGCAGGACATCGCGCGCGAGCGCGGGAGCCTGCTGATCCTGGACGACATCCAGATGGGCTGCGGACGCACGGGCCCGTTCTTCTCTTTCGAGACGGCGGGCATCCAGCCGGACATCGTCTGCCTCTCCAAGTCCATCAGCGGCTACGGCCTGCCCATGGCGCTGACGTTGTTCCGCAAGGACCTGGACATCTGGGGCCCCGGCGAGCACAACGGCACGTTCCGCGGCAACAACCCGGCCTTCGTCACCGCCACCAAGGCGCTGGAGGAGTTCTGGACGGACGACACCCTCACACAGGAGGTCGACCGCAAGGCCGTGATCGTCAAGGACGCCCTCGATGACATCGCACGCGAGTATCCCGAGGCGATGCCGACCGTGCGCGGCCGCGGCCTGATCCAGGGCATCCGCTGCGAGGTGGACGGCCTGGCGGACGAGGTGGCGCGCGAGTCCTTCAAGCGCGGCGTCATCCTGGAGACCTCCGGCCCCACGAGCGACGTGGTGAAGTTCCTGCCGTCGCTCACCATCGAGGAGGGCGCGCTGCGCCGCGGCCTCGATGTGGTGTGCGAGGCGATGGACGCCGCCCTGGTGGCGCGAGGACTGCGCGGCCGCACGATGGCCGCCGCTGCGGGAGGTGCTGGTTGATCGTCCGAAACCTGAAGGACCTGCAGGGCACGGACCGGGACGTGGACACGCCCAACTGGGCCAGCCGCCGCTTCCTGCTCGCCCGTGACGGCGTGGGCTTCTCGCTCAACGACACGCTCATCCGCGCCGGGACGGAGACGTTCATGTGGTACAAAAACCACATTGAGGCCGTCTACTGCGTCGGCGGCGAGGGCACGCTGGAAGACCTCACGGATGGCACGATCTACGAGGTCAACGACGGCACGGTCTACACCCTGAACGGCAACGAGAAGCACGTCCTGCGCGCCAAGACGGACATGCGCATGGTCTGCGTCTTCACCCCGCCCCTGACCGGCCGCGAGGTCCACGACAAGGACGGCATCTACCCGCTGATCACGGAAGAAGCCCCCGAGGCAGAACCGATCACCGGCGGTGGCGGCGCCTAGCCCCCTTCGTCGCCCTCGCGTGCCGGGCGCCTGTCCGACGTAGCCCGCCGGCACGATGCTGTAGGGCGTAGCGAACTCCGACTCCGGTAGCCGCTCCACGATGCGCGCTGCCGCCGCCCGGTTGCGC
>JBBDIC010000042.1:0-1232 GCA_040880625.1 Dehalococcoidia bacterium
GGACACCCTCCGGGAACCCCGCAATCCTAACCGCGTACGTGCGTGCGAACGTACGATGGATGCATGCCCATTCCCACGCCCGCCCTCCCTGCCTCGGTCGTGCCCGAGCCGGTGCCCGCTGCCAAGAACCGCAAGGCCCGCCAGGTACACAACCGCCCCCTGCGTCCCATCGAGGTCACGCTCACCGGCTTCGCCTCCGGCGGCAAGGCCGTCGGCCACGCCGATGACGGCCGCGTCGTCTTCGTCGAGTACGCCCTCCCCGGCGAGCGCGTGATCGCGGAGATCACAGACGAACGCGCGAACTTCATCGAGGCGACGGCCGTGCTCGTCCTGGAGGCGTCGGAGGACCGCGTCGTGCCAAAGTGCGGCTACTTCGGCAAGTGCGGCGGCTGCCAGTTGCAGCACGTGGACTACCCGAAGCAACTCGAACTCAAGGCCGGCGTGGTGCGCGAACAACTGGAACGCATCGGCAAGTTCGACGCCGCGGAGGTCGCACGCCTCGTGCAGCCCATGCTCGGCATGGACGAGCCGTGGGCGTACCGCAACCACAACCGCTTCACCGTGCGCCGTGACGGCGAGGTCGGCTTCATGCAGCGCGGGACGCACCGCTTCATGCGCATCGACGAGTGCCTCATCGCGCACCCCCGCGTCAACGAGGTGCTGGCCGCCACGCAGGACCGCACGATGCAGGCGCACCAACTGACCGTGCGCGTGGGCGTGAACACGGACGACGCCATGGTGCAGCCGCACCTCGAGTGGCGCCCCGGCAAGCGCTCCTCGCGCGTCGTGTCCGGCCAGAAGCACTACACGGAGGCGCTGAACGGCCAGACGTACCGCATCTCCGGCCCCGCGTTCTTCCAGGTGAACACCGTGCAGGCTGAACGCCTCGTGGCCCTCGTCGTGGACCGCGTGCTGGAGGCGAACGCGCGCGTGGTGGTGGACGCCTACGCCGGCGTCGGCACGTTCGCCGCGCAACTCGCGCACTCCGTGAAGCACGTCGTCACCATCGAGGAGTCCGCCGCTGCGGGCGTGGACGCGATGCACAACCTGAAGGCGTTCGACAACGTGACGCGCATCGTCGGCAAGGTGGAGGACACCCTGCCCGGCATGACGCCCTCGCCCGACGTGGTAGTGATCGACCCGCCTCGCAGCGGCCTCTTCCCCGGCGTGGTGGACGCCATCCTCGCGTCCGACGCGCAGCGCGTCGTCTATGTCTCGTGCGACCCGGGCAC
>JBBDIC010000043.1:0-2704 GCA_040880625.1 Dehalococcoidia bacterium
AGCACCACGCCGGCGAACGGCCCGGCGACGATCTGCGTGCAGGCCAGGACGCGGATGCCGTGCAGCGGGCCGGGGGCCTGGCCCTCCGGCGTCTCTCCCGCCGCGCGTGTGTCCTCGGTCATCGGGCCTCCCTCGACGTAGCGCCCTCGACGTGGCGCGGGCGCTAGAAGTGGTACAGGCAGTGCGGCGCCACGGCCGTGCGGAACACCTCGTCCGCGCGGGCGAGCGCGCCGGGACGGCGCTCTTCGATCAGTCCGGCGCGACCGAGGACGCTCGCCGGCTGCGCGCCGAAGAGCACCGTGGCCAGCGCGGCCGGGTGCATCGCCAGGTCGGCGTCCTCCTCCGTGCGCGTCACGGCCGCGCCCTCCGGGCCGGTCTCCAGCGCGTAGCGGCCGGTCACCCACTCGCAGGTCGGGTCGTCCACCGAGAGGACGAGGCGGTCCGCGGTCGCGTAGGTCCGCGCCTCGAACGCCGCGGGCACGTCCAGGACGCGGACGTAGAGGCCGTCGCTGGGGCGGCGGGCGAGGCGGCGGAAGTCCGCGAGCACCCACGGCAGCGCCGCGTCCAGCGGCTGGTCGTGCGCCTCGATCGTGCCGACGAGGTCGATGCCGAACAGGTAGCGCCAGAGTCCGAGTTCCGCCTCAGGCGTGAGCGCGACGAACTCGCCCACGTTCAGCGTGAAGTGCGGCACGTTCTCCGGCCACGCGCCCTTCATGCGATACCAGGCGTAGCCCTCGTGCACGCCCTCGGGCGACTCGTAGACCACGAGGTTGAGCGGCGACGCGCCCTCGCGCTCGTGCTCCGGATCCTCGAGGTAGGCCTCCCATCGATAGTCGATGCGGCGCATGCCGCCGGGCCGGGAGGCGGCCAGCGCGTCGTAGAGCGGCCGGAACGTGGCCTGGGCGTCCTCCGGCTCCACGAAGCGCACGCGGCCCTGCGGAGGCGGCGCCCACGACGCGAGGGCGGTGTCGTCGCGGTCGATCTTCCACGCCTCGTGGACGGTGGCCAGGCCGTAGCCGAAGCGCCCGTAGATCGGCGTCTCCGACGCCCAGAGCGCGGCCAGTGGGGCGCCCTGTTCGTGGACCAGCGCCAGTTGCGCGCGCATCACGGCCGTCAGCACGCCCTGGCGGCGGTGCGTGGGCGAGACGGAGACGCGCGTCACCCCCGGACAGTCGAGGGAGCGCCCGCCGGGGAGCGTGATCGACGCCTCCTCGTGGTGCGCGGTGCCGACGATCTCGTCGCCGTCGAACGCTCCGAGGGCATCGCCGTAGACCATGTTCGGACGCAGCACGCGCTCCACGCGCTCGTCGCGCGGCGTGCCGGCGAAGGCGCGGTTCGTGTGGCGCGTCCACGCGATCAGTTCGTCCGGGGTGATGGCGCGGATCTCGGTGGGCACGGGCGTCCTCCTGCCGCGGCATGCTAGAGCGCGGCGGCGGACGGTGCCATGTGGCGTCGAGGTCGCGGCGAGGGCGGTGTGGAGGCGCGGGGCTACGAGGCGCGGCGGAGCGGGCCGCCAGAGACGTGCCGCAACAGGTCGCGGCTCGTCACGATGCCCACGATCTCGTCCTTGCCGTCCACCACGGGCAATGACGACACGCCCTCCACCAGCATCGCGCTGGCGGCTTCCTCGATGGTGGCGTCGCGATGGATGGTGACGAGGCGGTACTCCGCCACCTGGAACACGGGACGCGTTCGGCGGTGCTCCTCATCGCGGCTGGCGGGGCCGGCCGCCTTGCCTCGCACCAGGTTGCGGTCGGAGACGACCGCGACCACGCGCCCGCGGTCCAGCAGCAATAGGTGGTGGATGTCCAGCGATCGCATCGCCAGCAGCGCGTCATCCAGCGAGACGCGCACGTCCACGGTTACCAGTGGGTGGCTCATGATCGACGCGACGGTGCCGGGCAGCGCGGGTGCCCCCTCGCCGGCGGCAAGGACCCACGAGTGCAGCGCGTGCGGCCTGCCTGGCGCCACGACGACCTCCACCACCCGCCCTCCAATCGAGGGCGGGGCCTGCCTCGATCATCGGCAGGCCGGCGCGGGAGGTTAGCCTCCGGCGGCCGGCGGGCTGGCCTCGGTGGCCGCGGGATCGAGGGCGGCAGGCCGCTCGGCGGGTGCCTCGGCGGCCACGTCCGCGGACGGACGGAAGTAGTGCTGGCGGTACCAGCGCAGTTCCTCGACGCTCTCGATGATGTCGTCCAGCGCCCGATGGGCCTGGCGCTTTTCGGGCGCCACGGGTCCCTTCGGGTACCAGCGTCGGGCGAGTTCCTTGACGGTGGAGACGTCCACGTTGCGGTAGTGCAGATAGGCGTCCAACTTCGGCATCTCGCGCCGCAGGAAGCGACGGTCCTGCGCGATGGAGTTGCCGGCGAGGGGTGACATACCCTTCGCGACCCACTTGCGCACAAAGGCGAGCGTCTGCCGCTCCGCCTCCGCCACGTCCACCTCGGACGCCCGGATGCGCTCGACGAGGCCGGACTTGGTGTGCGTGGCCACGTTCCACGCGTCCATCAGCGCCAGGTCTTCCTCCGGCCGCCGGATGGCGAGCACCGGCCCCTCCGCAACGATGTTGAGGTCGCCGTCCGTCACCAGCGACGCCACCTCGATGATGACGTGCTGCTCCGGCTCGAGGCCGGTCATCTCGAGGTCGATCCAGACGAGGCGCGTGGGGTCTTTGCTGGAGGGCACGCCCAGAGCCTACGCGCGC